>JAJDAE010000287.1 GCA_029262035.1 Candidatus Zhuqueibacterota bacterium | reverse complement strand
TTGGGGCATCCGGAGCAATTTATGGCGTAATGGCTGCATTTGGAGTTCTATTCCCCAACAGAGTTATTACATTGTTATTGTTCCTGGTTTTGCCGGTTCAAATGAAGGCCAAATATCTCGTCATGATATTTGCAGGAATAGCATTGCTGCTCGGAACTTTTGGCAGCAATGATGGCGTTGCACATTTTGCACATTTAGGTGGAATGATAGTGGCATTTGCTTATTTGAAGGTTGACTGGCGATTAGCTTACTTTGGTAACTGGTTACGGCAGCAACAAGATTCACGCAAAGCAGTACAAACCTTAAAAAAACATCAGGCTATGCAAAATATTCGGGAACGAGTTGATGAAATTTTAGATAAGATCAACGAGGTTGGCTATGACCATTTGGATGCAGAGGAAAAACGAATACTTCAAGAGGCCAGCGAAAAATTCAGTCAGGAAAAAGAATCGGATTCGTAACTTTAACTAAACTATATGAACTTTAAACAGCGGATGTACTCACCAAAACGGTTAAAAGTCGCCCTGCTTTTCTTTTGCTTCCTTTTTACACTGTCATCTCCTTTTGTTTCGGCCAATGAAACTCAAAAATGGCTGCGCACGTTACAGGATAAGGCAAAAAGGGTAGATGGAGATTTCTATTATATCAGTGTGCAGGATATCGCTGAAACCTTCAATGTAAATACTTATTATAGCAATAAAGTTCACAAAGCCATTCTGTATTTTGGTGAGCAAAAAATAACTGTATCTGCATTCAACCCTTTCATTTTGATTGACAAATATGTGATTCAATTACCCGTTGCAACCACATATTATCGAGGCGATATTTACCTCCCTATTAAATTTTTTACACCGGTTTTATATCAACTTCTTTCAAGCGATGCCACCGATCAATTCATTGTAAAGGATTTAATAAGTAGCAATATTTTATCTGTACAAGTGCAGGACAAGGCAAACGGCACCTTGTTTCGGATTGCCACTAAAGCTGGTTTTAAATCCAAAAATATCAGTACCCGGTACAGCAGAAAGTGGCTTTACATCGATGTATTGGGCGGCAGACTTGACTCTTTAAATATCGCTCAAAAAATAGAATCTTTATTGGTAAATGAGTTTGTTCCGATACAGCAGGAAGAAATGGTACAATTGTCTTTTCGGTTAAACAAAGATATTAGTGAAAAAGAAATTAAAACCAGTTATGGCAAAGATGAAATTCTTATTTCCATCCCCGGGAGAATAGATTCAGATTTAATAAAACGCTTAAAAGAAGATCAGGAAAAATGGCGGATAGATAAAATTGTTATCGATCCCGGTCACGGCGGCAAAGACCCCGGCACTATTGGCGTTAGTGGTGCTTATGAAAAAAATGTAGTTTTGGGAGTTGCAAAAAGGCTGAAAAAACTACTGGAAAAGAACCTTGATGTCGAAGTTTTGATGACCCGGGATGATGATACATACTTATCGCTGAAGGAGAGAACTCAGTTTGCCAACAAAAATCAGGGTAAACTTTTTATCAGTATTCACGCCAACTGGAACAGAAATTCTAAAGTAAACGGCTCTGCAACTTATTTTCTCGGTTTGGCTAAAAGCGAGGAGTCTCTCGAAATTTCCCAACGTGAAAACTCTGTAATTAAGTATGAGGATGGCAATTCACATTTTGATGATTTTACAGAAGAACAAATTATTTTGGCAACAATGGCTCAAAATTCATACAACAAAGAGAGCCAGGATTTTGCATCAATGCTTCAGGAAGAAATTCACAAAAATACAGGACTCAGAAATAGGGGAATTAAGCAGGCTGGTTTTTATGTGATGATTGGCGCCTCCATGCCGAATATTTTAGTTGAAACTGGTTTTATGTCGAACAAAAAAGAAGAAAGACTATTAAAAAAAACTTCCTTTCAGGGAAAAATGGCACAAGCCATCTTTAAAAGTGTAAAGTCATTTAAAGAAAAATACGAATGGTCAATGGCCAGTAAGTAATTACTTTCCCCGGAAAACCTTCAACAACTGTATTCCCAAAAACACACATAAAGTTAAAACCGCTAAAACTGAAAACCAAATAACCCAACGTGTTTGCGCCTCTTCAATTTTCACTGCACTCGTATCCCCATACAAAACAAGGCTCGCCCAAAAAAATGGATTAACACGGTTTTCCTTCAAATATTCAATCTTTGCTTGCTGTAACGCTTTTGCTTTATTTGAACCTTCTCGCAAATTATTCTCAAATTTAAATAGAATATCAGCAACAGAGCCAGGTTCTGATTGTTGAAGCCGCCACAGTGATGTAACAAAAGTGGGGACACCTGCAAAAGTTAAACCATGAAAGAATCCATTGGTGGCTATCTGGGAACCCGTTTTTGCTAATTTAACTGCTGCGTCTGTTAGAACAAAAATATCTGAATTAATCGGCTGAGTAAATAATTCATAGGCCGAAAAGGTGTCGTGAGTTTGATCTGCAAAAGTAAAGTTGGACAGGAATGGGAATTGTTCATTTAAAGAGGCGGGCAGGCTAATTTGAAGAAATTGAAACTGCGAGCCTCGAGTAATAAAGTTTTCTCTGTTTGCAAATTTGTTCAGAAAAAGAGTTGACCTGTGTTCACCGAATGGTTCTATAAATTTTTGGAAACTCTGGATTCGGTTTATCTTTTTTACGGGACTATCTTGGGGGCGTCCGTTGCTCCCAACACCATCATTTTGAGATGTGGCAAACAATCCCAGCAATTTTTCACTATCACGCTTTTCCTTTTTGGTCGTTCTCAAGAAGTTGGCGGATGGTAAATAGGAGATGGCGTACTTTTCTACCAGAAAAACTGCATTTGAAAAGTCTGAATTATCAATAAGCTGATCTGAATTTAATACCAATGCCTCAAAAGGTATCCGATTTAAAGCACCATCTTTCGATATAATCAAAGTCTCATCAGGCCTTAGCCATGGTTCTATTGGTTGAAATAGATACTTATACAGAATTCCTGCATGTTCCAGGCTAAATTGAGAAATATCAGAATAATTCAAAATACTAAAATTATTTTTTTCGGTACTAAAAAGCGGGCTGACTTGAAAAATGTGATTTTCCAGAAATTTACGGTTTGCATTCACCCGTTGACAGTTTATACTGTTGCCTTTAACAACAACAACAAATGTTGCGAGCTCCCCGATAAAATAATCAATAAATGTATTGTTTCCTTTTTTAAGTTTTTCTTGCAACTCTTCTAAAGGGGTAGATTCCGGCTTAAAAAGCGAGTAATATTTGGGATGATTTTTTGAAACTTCAAGGAGGTATTTTCTTTGCTCTACATGCAAAGCATGTATTTCATTTTTAATTCTGAAAGCGGTCTCCAGATACTCATTTTTATCACGGCTAACCGTCCATAATTTCTGCCATTTACTATTTATTTGTTCAGATATTGTGTCGAGCTTTTCTTGGATAGATATGGCTGTTTTATCTTTTAGTTTATATTTTATTTGATTCAATTCCTTATAATGAATGATTGATTTATAAAGCTCGATCGTATCATAAATTTTTTCCAGATTACCGATTGAAGAATAAGCCATTAATGCGGGCATGATAAGATCATTTTTTAAATCAAAGAAATCCGCAGAATATTCTGAAAAACAATGCGAGTAATAATTCTCCAAAAATATAAGCGCCGAATCGGCATAGGAGCAGGCCATATCACTAAAATTGGTGTGGAGGTAAACTTTTATCAATCCTGCTTTACCGGCCAGCCTGGAAAGATATGACCCGCTTTCTTCCCCTATGTTTATGGATTGCAAAAAGTAAGTTTCGGCAATTTCAACATCCTCTTCTAAAAGAGCCATCGAACCTTGCATCCAACGGTGATTTGCTGCAAAATGCAATTGAAATGTCTGCCTCGCCATTGCATCGGCCATATTTAAATAGTAGCGTACACTTCTTAAATCAGACGGTTGCTGCAAATGTAAGTGCGCAAGCCGCAAATAAGATTCTTCGATCAATCCTAGTTGTTGCCGACGTTGAGCATGTCTCAATACTTTGGAAAACTTTTTTTTAGAAGCTTCACGGTCACCTGATTGTGCATAAATCTTGCCAATCTCAAAAACGGCTTTGTGTTCTAGCTCAGACAATTTTGCTTTGTCCGCAGCATTAATACTTTTAGTATAACAGTCTAAGGCTTTCCCGGTTAAGCCCAACTTTAAATAATACTCGCCCATTGTATAAAAAATCTGAGCCTGTTTTTTATTACTTTTGAGTGTTTTTGCCATTTCAAGTGCCTGAGAAAAAAACTCGAATGCTTTTAAAAAATCTCCAGAATTATTATGTGCCTCTGCCAAATCATAAATAAAATCTAATCTTGCGGCATCGTCAATATTTTGCAAAAACAATTCACTGTTTTCGGATAAAGTTGCAACCAAATTCCGGATATCACTTTTTCCACGATAAAAGGCTGCTATGCTTTTAACGCTTTTAATAAATTGTGGTATTTGTAATGTTGATCTGGTGAAATTAATAGATTTTTTGTAGTAAAACTCGGCAGAGTCAGCCTGACCCAGCTTCAAGTAAGTTGAGCCGAACTCAGCATAGAGCTCACTCTTTATTCTCTCATCGGTATTTGTCAACTGTTTTTCGGCTCGCAGATAATTGTTAATAGCCTTGCGGATATTTTTTTCAGACCGCGCAATATCTCCAGCCAATTTTAATCCGTAACCGTGGTCATTGTTTTTTTTAAGAAATTCTGCAAGTGTTGTGCCCGCTCTTTTATAATTCCTTATTTTAATACGCCACAAAGTGTAGCCTAAAGAATAGAGATGTTTTCGGGTTTCTAATTTTTGAAAAGCTCGTAGCGTTCCGCTTAATTCATCAGATTTATTAAGCGCAATCCCGGCCTCAATAAACAATTCTAATATCCGGTATGCGTCATGACCCTTTTCCAGCGCTTTCCGACTATTCAAAAAGCTTTGCGTTTCATCCTTTTGATAATCGTACAGCACCGCTAACCCAGCGTAACTATTGGGCTCAATCGGATTTTGTTTAATCGCCCGCTTAAAAAAAGCGATACCAGCTTTTTCTGTTTTGCTTAGATGAAAAAAATCAGCTAGCTTAAGATAGATTTGGTGATTTGACGAATCCTTGCCAATTTCCGATTTTAGAATAGAAACGGCCTCGGCATAATTCTTATTTGTTGCGGCTTTTATGGCTTTGGTTAGACCGGTACTCTCAGCAAAACTTTCAGAAGGATTATTTATAAAAAAAGTGGTAAGAACAAAGATGACTAGTGAGAACAGAAAATTAATACCCATTTGATGATTTAAGAAACTCCGTAGAAGTTCAATTCGTGATTAATTGGCCTGCAATATAATTAAATTAAACTTAAGCTGTCAATAACTTTAAGTGAAAAATTAATACTTGCAAAACAAAACAAAAAAAGTTATATTCGTCGTTCGCAGATAATAGAGCTAATGCAGATAACGGAAGATAAAATTCGTCGAATCACGCAGGAAACCGTTCATATCTTGGGATCTCATGTCAATCCGGATTTACTGAAAAAGGTTGTAAAGGAAGTAGTTAGTCGGCTGATTGCCGAACCAGGGTCTGAAAATTCTTCCTCGTATGAATTAGTTGAACGAAATACAGCTTATTGATATCTTGTCTGCCTTTCAAAATATATCTTGAAAATATGTCAAGTTTTAACATGTTGATTTTATAAAAAGTGCTGGAGGAAAAACGCGAATGCGTAAGAACAATTTATTTAAAACATTAATCATTGTAGTGTCTGTAGTATGGTCAGGAATAGTCCTGTTACCAACATTTCAATTGAGTCAACAAAAACCCAAAGCTGACAATTATTATTCATTCATCGAAAGTAACACCTCTCTTGAAAGGAATGAAATTAAAGCAGCTTTGAATTCAGGAAACCTTGAACTTCGGGTGCGTGATAGTTTTGTAGCTTCAGAAGGCAAAACCGTGGACGATGTTCTCCCTGACGTGAACAATCTTATTACTGTAGATGAAAAAATTAAACAAAATGAACCTGAGTCGATCAAGCTTGGTTTGGACCTGCAGGGAGGAACTTACCTCGTTTATGAAGTAAATTTACCACAATTACTTATAAATCTTTCAAAACAACAGGATGCTGGTTTCGATGCCGCAGTTAAAAAAATTGCAGATCGCGTTCGTGTTGAAGACGTGGATTTTTTTGAAGTTTTACAAGAGACTTTTCAACAAGACAGTCTGCAGCTTGGGCGTTATTTCGGAAAACGCGGTGACACGGATGCTGAAATCATCGACTACCTTTCTGATGAAGCAGAAGATGCTGTCGAACGTACTTTGGAAGTTTTGAGAAACAGAATTGATCAATTTGGTGTTTCTGAGCCATCCATAACAAAGCAAGGCTCACAAAGAATTGTGGTTGAGCTTGCGGGTATTAAGGATGTTACAAGAGCTAAGGACATTGTGGGGAGAACAGCGTTACTTGAATTCCAGTTGGAGATGGAGCCTGAGGTAACCAATGCTGTGATTAAAGAAATTAACCTCGTAATGAAAAGACAGCTGGCAGATAAGGCAGTTAGTACTCAGGGCGATGAGTCCGGTGACTCAACAGCTGTGGAAACAAAGCTGAGAAAAGATACTGAAGTTAGCCTTGAAGATATTTTTGGAGATTCCTCAATTCTTGAAGAAAAGGAGGAGTCTGATGCTGACTCAACCGTTTTGCTCGATCAAGAAGTTTTTGAAGATCGCCCATTTAGCGCATTGATAGCTAATTACGGTGGCGATATTGCTGTGCCAACCAAGAATGTCCGTACGGTTGAAAGAATTTTAAACCAACCCAACGTTCTGGCGATTATGCCCAAAGACGCAGAGTTTTTGTTGTTCAATGATCCTGTTTCATCCGGGGAACAAGAATATTACAGAATTTACCTGTTAAAAAAGGAACCGGAATTAACCGGTTCTATGGTTGCTGATGCTCAGATTCAAATAGGTAGTCAGTTACAGGCCGGGCAAGCTGTAGTTAGCATGGAATTAACAAGTGAGGGTTCCCGAATTTTTTCGAAAGTGACCGGCGCCAATGTTGGCAAAAGAATGGCTATTGTTTTGGATAGCAAGATAGTTTCCATACCAAATATTCAAGAGCGTATCCCATCAGGACGCGCTCAAATTACCGGAATGGACAATATGGAAGAAGCCAAGGATCTTGCTATTGTACTGAGAGCAGGCGCTTTGCCGGCACCTATTGAGGTCATTCAGGAAAGAACTGTCGGGCCATCTCTCGGTCAGGACTCTATTACAAAGGGCACGTATTCGGCTACTGTTGGTTTGATAGTTGTGATTATATTTATGGTAATTTATTACAAGCTTTCCGGCGTGGTAGCAAACATTGCACTGTTGATAAACCTTTTTGTTATTATGGCTGTTCTTGCAGGTTTTCACGCAACGCTTACCCTGCCAGGTATTGCAGGAATAATTCTTACCATTGGTATGGCGGTAGATGCAAACGTCCTCATCTTTGAAAGAATTCGGGAAGAATTACGTAGCGGTAAAACAGTCCGCGCAGCAATTGAAGGGGGGTACGGCAAGGCATTCACTACCATCATGGATGCGAACATTACTACTTTGCTCACCGCACTGGTTCTTTATCAGTTCGGTACCGGCCCTATTCGTGGTTTTGCATTAACATTGTCAATCGGTATTTTAATCAGCATGTTTACCGCAATTGTTGTAACCAGGGTAATATTTGATTATTTTACTAATAAAATGACTATAAAGAAGTTGAGTATCTAATTTCAGGAGTGGGAATAAATGCAATTTTTAGTAAATGTAAATTTTGATTTTGTCCACCAACGCAAGGCTGCGCTAATTATTTCAACAGCGCTTTTAATATTGAGCATTGGCTCACTTATCATGCATGGCGGGCCGCATTACGGTATCGATTTTTTGGGTGGTACATCTATTGAGTTGAAATTTGAGCAGGACATTTCTATCGGGGATGTAAGGGCTGTCGTATCAGCCTCGGGTTATGATCGTGCTGAGATTAAAAGTTTTGGTGCAGCTAATCAGGTTCTTATCCGCGTGCAGGAACAAGAAATTGGCACCGAGATTTCCGATTCCATTAAAGCAGGAATTACAGAAGCTTTTCCAGGCAATCCGTATGAAGTTCAGTTGGTTGAAAAAGTTGGTCCCAAAATTGGGTCGGAGTTACGGTCAAAGGCAGTGTGGGCAATTTTAATTGCCTTAGTTTTTATTCTAATATATATCAGTTGGCGGTTTGAATTTGTGTTTGCAGTCGGTGCTATCGCCGCACTCTTCCACGATGTTTTAATTACACTTGGCGTTTTTTCTGTTTTAAATCTTGAAATCACATTGGCTACAATCGCCGCTTTTTTAACAATTGTTGGGTACTCATTAAATGATACTATCGTCGTCTTTGATAGAATTCGTGAAAATGTCAAGGTGCTCAGAAGAGATAGCTATGAAATTATTGTGAATACCAGTATTAACCAATCATTGTCAAGAACCATTGTTACTTCATTAACGACGATGATGGTAGTTTCAATACTTTACTTTTTCGGTGGTGCTGTTATTCATGATTTTGCTTTTGCTTTAATAGTTGGTGTCTTAATAGGAACTTATAGCTCAATTTTTGTTGCAAGCCCTATTGTCATTGAATGGCAACAACGTCGCGAAGAGCAGAAAAAAGGAAAACCGATACCACAAAAAGCATAACACGGTCATTACCCGAACAGGTTTCAGGAGGGATATTTAGCCATGAAAATGAAGCAAACAGAACAAGATAACATAGTTATACTTGAATTGTCCGGAAAGATTATGGGTGGGCCGGATGCCGCTTTACTAAATGAGAAATTATACGAATTAATTGAAGCGGGTAAAACAAAAATTATTGCCGATTTAAATAAAGTAGATTGGATGAATAGTTCAGGGCTTGGTATTCTGATTGGTGGCCTTACAACCATGCGTAATAATGATGGCAACTTGAAATTGGTAAATGTTACGGAAAGAATTAAAAGTTTACTTATGATTACCAAACTGTTAAATGTGTTCGAAACTTTTGATTCTGTTGATGAGGCCATTGCAAGTTTTTAACAAAAAGCGATTAACACGATATAAGTTGATGTTTTTTCTTACTCCGGCCATAGAGCCGGAGTTTTTTATGTATACTTGACGGAGTTTTCCATGTCTGTAAAAGTAGTTGTGGGTAGCCAATGGGGCGATGAAGGCAAAGGGAAAATCATTGATTTGCTCAGTGAAAAAGCTGATATTGTTGCAAGGTATCAGGGCGGAGCCAACGCCGGACATACTGTTGTTATTGAGGGTGAAAAATACGTATTGCACCTCATTCCCTCCGGAATTCTTCAAAAGGATACACTTTGTGTTATCGGGAATGGTGTTGTTATTGACCCGATGGCCTTAATGGCAGAAATCAAACTTCTGGAGTCTAAGGGTATTGAGGTGAACGGACGGTTGTTTATAAGTCATCGTGCGCATGTTATTATGCCATATCATAAATTGCTTGATGAGGCAAAGGAAAGCAAAGATGCCGAAAAGAAAATCGGTACAACGGGTCGTGGTATTGGCCCGGCTTACGTCGATAAAATCAACCGAATGGGGGTTCGCATTGTTGACTTATTGGATCGAAAAACATTTTCCGAAAAGTTGCACCGGAACATTGAAGAAAAAAATGAAATACTAAAAAAAATATATGGTGCCAGTGAACTTGACGTGGAGCAAATTGTCAGCGAGTACCAGGAATTTGACAAAAAGATGGATCCATATATCAAGGATGTGTCCGTATTTATAAATGAATCTCTCGAAAAAAATAAAAATATTTTACTTGAAGGCGCACAGGGCACATTGCTTGATATTGATTTTGGCACTTACCCTTATGTGACTTCTTCAAACCCAACCAGTGGCGGTGCCTGCGCGGGCATTGGTATTGGGCCTACCCGTATTAATAGCGTAATGGGAGTCATTAAGGCCTACACAACTCGTGTTGGAATGGGACCATTCCCGACAGAAATTTCTGATGATGAATTAAATTTACGTGAATTGGGAGACGAGTTTGGCGCGACTACCGGCCGGCCGCGGCGTTGCGGTTGGTTTGATGCCGTCATTGCAAACTATGCAGTACGGGTAAATGGTATTGACGCTTTTGCATTAACCAAGTTAGATGTACTCGATACCTTCGAAGAGCTCAAAGTTTGCATTGCTTACAAATATCAAGGTAAAACCATTACTCATTTTCCAAGTGAAATTCGAATCCTGAATGAGTGCGAGCCTGTTTATGAAACGCTGCCTGGGTGGAAGCAATCTACTACTACAATTCGTCAATTTAAAGATTTGCCGACAAATGCTAAAAAATACGTTGAACAGATTGAAAAACTAACGGGTACCCCTGCAAAGATTGTCTCTGTTGGTTCGGGGAGAGAGCAAACAATTATTAGATAGAATTGTTTGCCTAAAAGAGGGAGTTGGGGTTTGCTTGAGTTTTTTGCACATCCTCTGGCAAATTGGATCTGCTCGCAGCTTCAACCGCGAGTTGGTCACATCTCTCATTTTCAGTGTCTCCGGCGTGACCTCTTGTCCAGATAAATTTAACCTCATGCATTTCAACTAACTTCATCAAATCTATCCATAAATCTACATTTTTAGCCGAGTCCTTTTTGTTCCGTTTCCAATTGTTCGCCCGCCATTTTTCGACCCATCCCTGATTGATACTTTGCACTACATATTGTGAATCACTATAAAGGCTCACTTTACAAGGCTGTTTTAAACTATGAAGCCCTTCTATGGCTGCCATCATTTCCATCCGATTATTAGTGGTATTTTTATATCCACCTGATATTTCTTTTCGTTTGCCCTGAAAAATCAGCACAGCCGCATAACCACCCGGACCGGGATTCCCGGAACAAGCGCCATCAGTATATATTATTACTTCTTTCATAGAGAATGTTTTACATCTATTATAATGATAATGAAATTAGATTAACTTTTAAACCCAATGAACGATTGGAACCCAGACTAAGTTCAGGCTTTGGTAAGGTAACTTTTGCCAGGCCAGATGAATTGAACTGCAACATTGCAGAAGCAGGCTGGGGTCTGTTTGCAACATGATAAACTCCGATTAAGAAACCACCAAATGTACCGCCTACAAATGACCAACGCATAATCTCGCCGGTATTATCTTCAATAACCAACGCGAGGGCCAAACCCAACAACAATCCGGTTGCACCACCATACAAAGTTGACTTGCCAATTGTTACAACCGGGTTTTCCTGACCTCCTCGAACAACCGTAACCTGCGCTTGTGAAACACCATTAGTCATGAAAACTAAAAGAAGCATTATTGTTGCTGAGAGTATTTTAATGTTCGATTTCATATATCCTCCACTTTTGTATAAGTCTTTATCGTACCAAAATCAAAATAATTTATGTCAATAAATTATACACTCAGTGATGAAGAATCCCTTGAAAAGTCCAATACAAGTAGAAAAGAAAAATATAGTTTGGGTTTTAATAAATGTCCCTACAATCATCCACTTAAGCATATAGATACTACATAGTGTGTAACCTCAAGAGAAAGTTCGATAGAAAGTATGAATAATTTACTCGATTTAGCATATTATTGACCAGGTTATCCACATTTTCAGACAAACTAACTTGAAATCCATTTCCAAAATGGAAAAGAGGCGCGGTAAATATGTTTTCTCTAACTTGCAAGAAATATTGAAATTAGCGAATGTTTTGAAGTTATTAAAAGCTTTGTATGTCTTTGAAAAACAAAGACATATGCCTTGTTTGGCTTAATGCTTTATAAACATGGAGCTGGAGCAACCGAAAATTATGTATAATCGCAATTTCTTGTTTTTAAACGCCTTTTTATGTCTGTTGATGTTAATCACAAGTTATCCACATTTTACCCACAAACAGCATAGGGATTGGGTTTTAAGGTTTTCCAAGTAAAATTTTTAAAGAATTATTAATTTTTTGAGTGAAAAATTAATTAAATATAGCACCTAATTAAATTCAAGATTAATGTGTGGTAAGTTGTAATTAATTCACCCGCTTTGCATGTTTTTTCAGGTAGATACATCCCGCAAAACCTGTAAGCCTGTCTCTTTCTCTGACTTGGCAATGATAACGGTGCCACTGCTATCGCTCCAAACATTGACGCAAGTACGCATCATATCCAGAATGCGGTCAACGGCTAAAATCATGCCGACGCCTTCAAGCGGCAGTCCAACTGCTCCCAAGATTACAGTTATCATTACAAAGCCGGCCATTGGTATTCCTGCTGCGCCAATACTCGCCAATAAGGCCGTTAAGACAACCAGGGCCTGCTGACCAAAAGTCAAATCAACACCATAGGCCTGAGCGATAAACATGGCTGCCACACACTCATACAAAGCCGTTCCATCCATATTAATAGTCGCTCCCAATGGCAATACAAAACTGGAAGTTTTATTTGAAGCACCTGCGTTTTTTTCTACACTTTCCATCGTAAGGGGTAAAGTTGCAGATGAGGATGATGTTGAAAATGCAGTTAATAGAGCTGAGGACATTGCCTTGGCATGCTTTAATGGACTCAACCCAGCTAAATAAAGTAAGGCAGGTAGGGTAACAATAGCATGAATTCCTAAACTCAAGATGACAGTAACCATATATGCTGCAAGGGGCAGGATCACATCAAAACCAGTTTGGGCGATTGTTTTTGCCATTAAAGCAAAGACACCAATTGGCGTAAACTTAATTATAAAATGCGTTAATTTCATCATGACTTCAAAAATGCCGCTAAACAGATCTGTTAGTTGCGTTTTGTAGGGGTCAGGGGACTGGGTAATAAAAAATCCAAACAGTAAAGAGAAAAAGATAGTGGGAAGAATGTCGCCATTAACCATTGCCTCCAGAGGATTGGTTGGAATAATACCTAAAAGAGTCTCTCCTATCTTTGCAGCATTAGCGGCTATACCTTCCGGGGTGGCTTGCAAACCAACTTGAGCGCCGACACCAGGTTGAATTAAATTAACCATTATTAAACCGGTAATTATCGCCAATAAGCTGGTTGTTACGTAATATGCAAATGTTTTCAGTCCCATGCGACCAAGGTTTTGAGCTGTTCCAATACTGGTTACCCCCGAGATAATTGATGAAACTATCATAGGTACAATAACCATACGCAGACCGCGCAAAAATATGGTTCCCAAAATCGATACCCTGTCGATCATGAAACTCTCAAAGCCTAAACCTCTCGACATAAACCCAATCAAAAGGCCAAAAGCCAATGCGATTACTATCTGCCAATGCAGTTTAAGTTTCATACTATTCCCTCCGAGGTTCTGATGTATGGTATGATTTGTTTTAAATTGAGCTTCAGGTGAAGATGAGAAATTATGAATAATTCAGCACTTTGTAAAGCAAAAAACATCATTTGTTTCTATTGCTTCTCAGGTTAATTTTACTAAATTTACAATTTGAATTTTATGTAACATATCATTTATGCACTTTACGAGTAAACTTAATAAAATAATTGATTTGCAAAATAGCGTACTGTGCGTTGGCCTTGATCCGGATTTAAACAAACTTCCCAATACGCTAAGAAATGAGACTGATTCTCTTTTTAAATTTTGTAAAGAAATTATTGAAAGCACCGCTTCCTACACCTGTGCATTCAAAATTAATTTTGCATTTTTTGAGGCAGAAGGTACCAAAGGTTGGGATGCACTTGAACGGCTCGTACAGATTATCCCTGTAGGCGTCATTAAAATAGCTGATGCTAAACGGGCGGATATTGGGAATTCTTCGCAAAAGTATGCAGAGGCCATTTTGAAGAAAATGGATTTTGATGCAATAACTGTAAGCCCGTATATGGGGACAGATTCCATCGCCCCATTTTTGCAATGGCCGGAAAAGGGTGTTTTTATTTTGGCTCTGACATCGAATCCGGGTTCAACTGACTTTCAACAATTGAAAACAGAAAATAGCACGCTCTATTTAGAAGTTGCGAAAAAAGCAAATGGATGGAACACCAATAAAAACTGCGGACTTGTTGTTGGTGCGACAAATATGGCTTCAATAAAAAAAATAAGAAAAGCAGCGCCTGAATTACCCTTTTTGATCCCGGGGGTTGGCGTGCAAGGAGGCAGCTTGGAAGATTCAATTTTAATGGGTGCTGATACACAGGGGAAATCAGTTTTAATTAACGCAAGTCGGAGCATTATTTATAAATCTTCCGGATTGGACTTTGCCGAAGCTGCAGCAAGCGAAGCTCAATCTATGCAACAGCAAATGAATGAAATCAGGAATTCAATTTAAGCTATGACTGATAAAGAAATTCTCGATATCTTTAAAAAAACCGGAGCGTTACTCACCGGTCATTTTGTTTTGACTTCTGGTTTGCACAGCAAGGAATACTTCCAATGTGCCCAGGTTTTAAAGCATCCCCAACATGCTGAACGCCTCTGTTCACATTTAGCGCAAAAATTTTGTGATCAAGGGATTGATTTGGTGATAGCTCCTGCAATTGGCGGAATAATTGTCGCCCATGAAGTTGCAAGATCATTGGGTGTTCGTGCGCTGTTCGCTGAACGCGAAAATGACAAAATGACTCTACGCCGCAATTTTGAAATTGAAAAGGGTGAAAAGGTCTTGGTGGTTGAGGACGTTGTGACTACCGGAGGTTCTGTAAAGGAGGTCATTCAAGCTGTTCGTGACCTGGGCGCCATACCCATTGCAGTTGGCTGTATTGTTGATCGTAGCGGCGGAAAAACAGAATTGGGCGTGCCTTACAAGTCATTGATTTCATTACAAATCGAAACCTTTTCAGCAGATGATCCAAAACTAGCTGAATTGGGACCTGTCGTAAAACCGGGGAGCCGTAAACTTGTCTAAAAGCATCAAACTAAAAATCCCGGCATCCACCTCAAACCTTGGTTCGGGCTTTGACACTTTTGGACTGGCTCTCAACATATATTTAAATGTTGAAGTAAGTTTAGCCGACAGTTTAAAAATCAGTTATAGCGGAGAAGGTGAGCAAGATATTGTATTAGATGAAACCAACCTCATCTTCAAAGCCGCTGCAAAAATTTATGAAAAGGCAGGCGCGAGGTTACCGTTTTTATCAATAAATATTGAAAACCCCATCCCACTTTGTCGAGGTCTTGGTAGTAGTGGCGCTGCAATTATTGCCGGTTTAGCCGGAGCCAATAAATTACTTGATGACAAATTTTCTAATTCGGAACTTTTAAATTTCGCTCATGAAATTGAAGGCCATCCTGAAAATGCCGCCGCCTCACTTTATGGCGGGTTCACCACAAACTGCATAAACAATGGAGAAATAATTTCTAGAAAGATTGAAATTACCAATTCGCTTAAAGCAGTTTTACTAATTCCGGAAACAAGTGTTTCGACAGAGGATGCCCGTGAAGTTTTACCAGTTTTGGTTGCTTACGATGAGGCTATTTTTAATGTACAACGCAGTGCTTTACTTACCCATACTTTTCTTACCGGTGACTTTGGTTCTCTGAAGACTGCTATGCAGGACAAACTTCACCAGCCTTTCCGCAAACAACTTCTCCCAGGTTACGATGAGTTTGAAGAAATCGCCTATGAAAACGGCGCCCTTGGTGTATGTATCAGCGGTTCCGGCTCAACTCTACTTTGTTTTACTGAAGACAAAGAAACTCTATTACAGAACCATTGGCGTGCTTTGGCCGAGGAAAAAGAAATAGCAGCTCAGGTTTTGGTTTCAGAAGTTGAGAACCAAGGCGTTTCTTTTCAAGACTAAATCCATTACAAGGTGTTCTTTTTAAATCAAAAGGCTGCGGTGCTCCCGGTTTTGAGTTGGGAGCACGTTGTTTTAGTGGGGTTATGTGGTTTGTTGAGCAGGACTTCCGAGTGTGTTTCGTTTCAATTTAAGTCATAACGATGATATTGGTTGTGATTTGTGCTCCTGTTCTTGGCTATGTGATTTCGGGAGCACGATCTTGTTGTCGAGTTTGGGAGGAAATGGTGACTCCTAAAATATTGAAGCTTTGACGGCATTTAGACTATGAGAATTTGCGTTTGAATAACCGGATTTGTTTAAAACCAAATAAACAAGCTAGAATCCGATGTTGGAAATCACTAGCTGAAGATAATGATTTAAACTGTTGACGGTTGGTAATATGAATTTTCTTGTTTTCAACCTAATTGTTTTTTACTTTGCGGTCAGAAGTATTCTTCATTTTGTGCGATAACTCTCTGAGCTAGTTCCAATCTAATATCGTTCCTAACCTTTACCATTCGATATGAATCAAGAAACATTTAAACAAAGAGCCAAAGTGCCTCAGACAATTATGATCGTGGATGACGAAGAAATGGTCACCAAGACACTTGCCGCCTATCTTGAGTTGGAAACTGACTTCGAAGTTCTGACATTTCAAGACCCTGTTAAGGCTCTGGAAAAACTACACCAAAGGAGAGTTGACTTAATCATTTCCGATTTTTTGATGCCGGAAATGAACGGCTTACAACTTATCGCTCAAGCTCAACAGCTCGACCCTGATTTACCTTGCATATTGTTGACAGGTTATGCCGACAAGGAAAACGCTGTTAAGGCGATCAATGAAGTTAAACTTTTTCAGTATGTTGAAAAGCCCTGGGACAATGAACATATCAGCTTAATCATTCGAAATGCATTGAACAGCAAGTCACTACGAGAAACTTTGGAAAGAAAAGTCAGAGAGCTGGACAAAGTACTTTTAGAGCGTGATAAGCTGATCCAGCACAATGAAATGATTAAAGAAGAATTAAAACTTGCCAAAGATGTACAGGAAAGTATGCTGCCCCAAAAACTCCCGGAAAGCGCTAATATATCGATTGTTGCAAAATATTTACCGGCTTTACAAATTGGCGGTGATTTTTATGATGTTATTACATTGGGCAACAACAAACTCGGCGTTTTAATCGCGGATGTAACCGGACATGGCATTCAGGCTGCTCTTATAACTATTTTGCTTAAATCAGCGCTGATTGATATGACGGTGCGTGATTTACGACCCGGAGATATTCTCACGGCAATTAATAATTTGATTTACCAAATTCTCCCCAAAAATATTTATGTGGCAGGACTGGCTATTGTGATTGATACGGAAACCGGCGAGTGCCAAATCTCAAATGGCGGTATTCCGCACCCGATACTTATACGCAAAGACAAGAGAATAGAAAAAATTCCTGTAAACGGATTGCTGCTTGGTATTTGTGATGAATCTATTTTTAAGCCCGGCGAAGAATTTAGGACGCAGTTAAATTCTGGGGACAAGCTCTTACTTTTCACAGATGGCATTAGTGAAGCAGCAAATGAAAAGGATGAGCAGTTCGAGGAAAAAATGTTTGAAATTCTTGCCAGATTGGATTGTAAGTCCGGAAAAGTTATGCTGAACGATTTGACGCAGGCAGCTAAGGATTTCAGCAAGCCCGATCATAACTGGGATGATATAACGCTGCTTAGTATCGGAGACAACTAACCATAAAAGCCGTGAAGTAAACCTGGGCTATCAGACTAAAACAATTCACGCAAAATTCTGATCGCTTTTTCCTGCGGCATAAAATAAGGGCTTGTAGCAATAGTAATAAAGTTTGCCCCTGCGATGTACTTTTTGATGCGCTCTTTTTTGAAACCCTCCTCAATATAATTCATATCATCTGAAAAAATATCCATATCAAGATCTAAAGCGAAACCGGGAGAAAACTCTTTTTCGAAACTGATTTGGCTGTCGATAATTTCCACTTGCGAGAATAGTCCAAGCTTTAATGCAGGTTTGATGAAATTGCCAACATTTAGCTCAAAATTCGTATACTCAAAAGCCTGGCGCAGATCTATTTTAGTGTTCGGGAGTCTGTGAAAATTCTCCGGAGCGCGCATATCCGTATGCTGATCAACATGAATTAGCAGTCCGCCCTTAGTAATTAGACTCTGTTCTAATCCATAAAGCCAGAAAAAAAATGCATGGTTATGATTGTCAAAAATAAAGACGGGTTTGCCGCCAAAATCAAAATAGACGAAATTTGCCAGCCCGCAAACGTTTCGCTCAATGCCATCTTCTATTTCACTGAAAACAACTTTATCACCGACCACGACATCAGTAATAGAGCCGGATAAAATTGACGGCACATATATTTTTTGATTTCTTCGCTGTTCAAAGGAGAAGGCGTTGTTGCCAACTTTTTCCGTAATCCAAAACCCGTTGTAAAAATCAGTAAGCGACATTCAGTAATGTTCCTGAATTATTTATGAATTTTATTGTTTTTATTGAGCTATGGATTTAAATTTGTCAGCTGTCGAAGGATGAAAGTATCTTACTTGGAAACCATCTTTAGACCAATAATTGATGCAATCAGTGTGGTAATAAAAAACAGGCGCCAAAAGTCTGTCTGCTCTTTGAAGAAGAAGATGCCAACTAACACAGTTCCGGTAGCGCCAATGCCCGTCCAGACTGCGTAGGCGGTACCAATGGGCAAGGTTTGTATGGCTTTGTAAAGTAAGTACATACTTATTGCCAGGCAGATGAAAAATCCACCCATCCAAATAGCAGCAGCGGTTCCATTGACCTCTTTGGCTTTGCCAAGACAGGTTGCAAAGCCAGTTTCAAACAGCCCTGCGATTATTAAAATTATCCAGTTCATTTTTTAATTTCTGTTGTACCATTTTCCACAATATAGCTCTATTTCTTAAATATCGCAAAGGTTGATTCTCGACAAAGCTCTTCTCCATTTTGTTTGACAACATGGCGTTAAACTTCAGTACAATTTTTAAAGCTGCAATGAATTCATTACTGAAGAGCCAGACGACAACCTTTTAAACACTTGGACTGTCTAATAATAAAAGTGGAGAAAATCATGTTTGAAAATTACCTCAAGATCGCACTTCGAAATATATTGAAAAATAAAGGCTACTCGCTCATCAACATCGTTGGGTTGGCAATTGGTATGACTGCATTTTTATTGATTGCCCTGTACGTACGCCACGAACTCAGTTACGACCAATTTCATCAAAAGGCAAATCGGGTTTTCCGGGTCGTTAACAAAACATCGGAAGGTGAGGTTGGGTTTGCGCGTACAGCGCCCATTCTTGCCACAATGTTGCTAGACAACTTCCCGGAAGTTGAACGTTCAATCCGGCTCAAGAAATGGTCGGCAACCATTTCAAAAAATGGAAAGCAGTTTCATGAAAGTAAATTCTATTTCAGTGAGTCGGCTATTTTTGAACTGTTTTCGTTTGAGATAATTGCAGGCGATTTGGAAACCGCTCTAAGTGAGCCAAATACGGTCTTAATTACGCAGACTGTTGCACAAAAATATTTTGGCGATCAACAACCACTCGGAAAAACTCTGGCGCTGAATGATTCTACTGATCTTCAAATTACCGGGGTCATCAAAGACATTCCGGAGAATTCTCATTTCAGCGCAGAGTTTATTGCATCGTTTAAAACATACGAGAGTTTCACTGACCCCAAATGGTTAAACACCTGGCGTAGTTCAATTTATTACACTTATGTTTTGTTGGAAGAAAATCATTCAGCTGCGGCGTTTGAGGAGAAATTTGCAGCTCAAAATATTCGCTCAGACTTTGGTTCCAAACAACAGAGGTTTATTCATCTGCAGCCTCTGACCGATATTCATTTACATTCTCATTTAAAGCATGAAATGCAGCCTAATGGAAACCTCAATTATGTTTATCTGTTTTCTCTGGTTGCCATTTTTGTACTGCTTATTGCATGCGTCAATTTCATGAATTTGGCAACGGCCCGGGGAAATCAACGAGCCAGAGAAGTTGGCGTCCGCAAAGTGATGGGCGCGTATCGTTCAAAGCTCATCTGGCAGTTTTTAAGTGAGTCGATTATTTCCTGTTTTCTGGCCTTGATGTTTGCGTTAATATTAGTTGAAGCCATACTGCCTTATTTTAATGAATTTGTGAACAAACAGCTCAATATGGGTTACCAAACTAACTTTTACACATTGTTGGTTTTGATTGGACTAAGCTTGTTGGTTGGAATAATTTCCGGAAGCTATCCGGCATTTTATCTTTCTAACTTCCAGCCGGTCAAAGTATTGAAAGGTAAATTTACTGCTTCCCGTTTAGGTAGTGCTGTTTTCTTTCGTAAAGGTTTGATCGTTCTGCAATTTGTCATTTCAATTAGCTTAATTATTGGGGTGGGGATCGTACAGCAGCAAATGCAGTATATCCAGAATCAAAATCTGGGATTTGAAGAAGAGCAGATCGTCGTACTGCCTTTTAATTGGGAAAGTTCAGTGCAGAAAAAATACCAAACCATAAAAGATGAGTTACTTCGAAATAGTATGATTATGGGCGTTACTGCTTCGGGGGACGTACCCGGAAGAATGATGACTACAATGGGCTATCAGGTCGAAACCATGCCAGCAGAACAATGGAGCGGCATAACTATGTTAGTGGTTGATCCTGATTTTTCTGAGACTTATAAAGCCTCAATAATCGCCGGTAGAGATTTCTCGGACGAGTTGAAAACTGATGTAAAAAATACTTTCATTATAAATGAGGCAGCTCTGGCAGAAATTGGCTGGACATCGCCGGAGGAGGCAATTGGCAAAAAGTTCAAAATGAACGAATCAGGCACTATAATCGGCGTTGTGAAAGATTTTCATTTTAATTCGTTGCATGAAAAAATCGAACCCTTGGTTATGACGGTCTGGCCTTCCTGGTTTGGCTATATTTCGGTTCGAATTGCGCCTGGTTCATTTAATGAGTCCCTGGCTTTTATCCAAAATACCTGGCAAGCCCATGTTCCCAATCAGCCATTTGATTTTTTCTTTTTAGACGATGACCTCAACAATCAGTACATGGCTGACCGTCAGTTTGGGCAGGTCTTTAATTCTTTTTCGTTATTGGCAATTTTTATTGCATGCATTGGGCTTCTTGGTCTGACATCCTATGCAACCGAGCAGCGATTAAAAGAAATTAGTGTTCGCAAAATACTCGGGGCATCAGTCGCTGGAATAACCGGATTGCTGTCAAAAGATTTTCTCAAACTGGTTTGCCTGGCGAATATTATCGCGTGGCCCTTGGCATATTGGGTGATGACTAATTGGCTTCAAAATTTTGCCTACCGTACCGAGATGTCATTTTCTGTGTTTATTTTAGCTGGTGTAATCGCCGGTGCAATCGCCTTTATTGCGGTTGGTTTCCAGGCTGTTAAAGCCGCATTGCGCAATCCAATTGAGTCATTAAGATACGAGTAAGCTTTGCTTGCCTTGATGGCTCCTTTTCAAATTAGCTGAAAAAATCCAAATTTATTGTAACGCTTCTTTTAATTACAAAGATGAATTCCAATTTGCTATTTTGCAGATTGTTCCGAAGAGCCCGTGTTCGAATTCGCACATACGCTGTCCGCTCGTGTTATATGATTTCGCTTTTTATCTAACATACCTGCCTACTTATAGATTGGTACGAAGATTGAATCATTAAATACTGACTCTTCGTATTTTATCTTTATAAAGGGAGAAATTGATGTTTTACAACTATATAAAAATTACCTTTAGAAATTTATGGAAGCAAAAACTTTTTTCTTTTGTGAACATTACCGGCTTTGCGCTTGGCCTGGCTGTTTCAATTATTATTAGCATCTATGTGATCAATGAATTAAGCTACGATAAGTTTCACACGAATTACGATAAAATTTACCGAACACTCCGTATCGGCAGTCGGGGGGATAGTAATTATCTGATTGGTGTCACATCAGGGCCATTTGCACCAGCGCTGCTGAATGATTTCCCTCAAAGCATTGAAGCATCAGTGCGCGTGATGCCAACAGATGGTTTGATAACTTACAAAAATCATTCATTTTTTGAGAAGAAGTTTTTTCTTGCGGATGATAATTTTTTTGATGTCTTTTCGTTTCAGTTAAAGACTGGTAATTCAGAAACCGCACTAACCAATCCCAATTCTGTAATTTTAACCCAGGAAATGGCGGTCAAATATTTCGGCAACACAGATCCTATCGGCAAAACAATTACACTTGATACAAGTTATGAGTTGACCGTAACCGGTATCCTGGATGACCTGCCAGATCGCTCACACCTCAATTTCGACTTTGTTGCACCTATCAAAATTCTTAATGATTTCGACTGGTTTCACGACTGGTGGAACAATTCATTAATCACCTATGTCGTGATCGATAGCCCTCAGGAAGCAGAAAACGTAGAGGCTGGTTTTCCCGCTTTTATGGATAAATACTTCGCAAAAGATTTTGCTAAGAATGGCAACCGCATTGATCTTACACTGCAACCTCTGTCAGAAGTTTATTTTGGCAAAGACGTACGTTATGACAAAGCTTTACACGGCGATAAAAATGTCGTCACAATTTTTTCAATTATAGCAGCATTTGTTTTAATCATCGCTTGCATCAATTTTATGAATCTTTCCACAGCTCGCTCCAGCCGCAGAGCCAAAGAAATTGGTGTTCGGAAAGTTTTAGGCGCTGTTCGAACAAAGCTGGTTTGGCAGTTTTTATCCGAATCATTCTTGGTGACTCTGATTTCCATTCTCATTGCGGTTGCAGCGGTAGAACTCATTCTACCTGTCTTCAATGCAATATTTAATCTGGATTTGACCGTAAATTTTCTACAGCCAAAGGTTGTTCTTGCGCTATGCTTTTTTCTGGCAGTAGTCACGCTTATTTCGGGAAGCTACCCGGCATTATTGCTTTCATCTTTTATGCCGGTAAAAGTGCTGAAAAGCCGTGTCACAAAAACCTCGGAAAGTGCTTTTATCCGAAAAGGGCTGGTTGTTTTCCAATTTGCAGTTTCGGTGTTTTTAATTGCCGGTACACTTTTGGTTGGCAACCAGCTGCGCTACATGCAGGATAAAAACAAGGGATTTGATGAAGAGCAGGTAGTTCTGGTAGAAATGAACAATAGTGAGATTAGAAATAAGCACGAAGTATTTAAAGAACGCCTGTTAAACGAACCGGGTATCGTAAATATTTCTTCGATGTCAGGCGAGCCCGGTGGTTTTCATGATACGATGTCACACAATATCCAGGGTCACGATGAAACCTATCGCCTTCGTACCGTCTTTTCTGACCATGATTATGTCAAAACTTTCGGACTGAAGATTGTAGCGGGTCGAGATTTTTCAAAAGAATTTGGTACGGATGAAAACGAGGCCGTTCTGCTGAATGAAACTGCGGTGAAGAATTTGGGTTGGACAAATGATGAGGCCATTGGGCGGGAAATCAACAGGACTATGTTTGGCAATGAAGTACGCCGGGTAGTTGGGGTTATTAAGGATTATCACTTTTCTTCACTGCGAGACAAAATAGATCCATTGCTGGTAACACTTAACCCTTCACCGAGAATTTTTGGGATAAAAATCAATACATCAAATTTACAAAATACCCTGGCTCAAATCGAAAAGCAGTGGGTCAATATCGCGCCGGCCTTTCCGATTGAAATCACTTTTCTTGATGATAAACTCGAACAGCATTATCGCCAGGAAAAACGAGAATCCAGATTGTTTGTCATTTTTGCAATTATCGCCATTTTAATTGCCTGTCTCGGTAGTTTTGCCCTGGCCGCCTATTCTGCTGAAGAGCGAACAAAAGAAATCGGTATTCGCAAAGTTCTGGGGTCATCGGCGCTTTCTATTTTTATTTTGCTATCACGGGACTTTATGAAAATGGTGTTAATTGCGGCTATTGTGGCATCGCCTGTCGCCTGGTATTTTATGAATGAATGGCTTGCCGATTTTGCCTACCGCGTGGACATCAGTGCTGATTTATTCATTGGAGCTGCGTTAATCACTACTTTAATGGTCATGATCACTGTGAGCTGGCAGTCCATAAAAGCCAGCCTGAGTAACCCAATCAAGGGTTTGCGACATGAGTAAACACATAAGATAGTTTGAAGATGATGCAGGGTTTTATAGTTGAGGGAAACTCAAGTGAAGAATACACGCGATTAATAAAATGGAGAAGCCTAATTGAATTTTCTTAAGAATATATTTTGGAATGGAGAGCAGCGCCGTATCCGAACTGGCTATCGATTGGCAGGCCAATTTATATTGTTTATTGGGATAGCTGCGGGGCTGGAAAAAGTACTTTCAATGTTGGGTTCCCAAACAGATCTTAATAGCGATGCACCAATGTGGTTTTTTCTATGTTTGGGCGGCATTTCTCTTACATCAGGATTGCTGAGTACATGGGTTGTTGGTCGTTTCTTAGATCGACGGCTCTATTCTAATTTTGGATTCCATTTAAATAAAAGCTGGTGGATAGATTTGGGTTTTGGCCTGGCATTAGGCGGTATCTTAATGGGACTGGTTTTCACGATTGAATTAAGTGCCGGGTGGCTCACTGTCACAAATGTTTTTTATTCGAAAAACCCGAGTCTGCCATTTTTTGTGCCAATACTTGTTTTCTTTTTTGTCTTTATTGGCGTCGCTCTTTCTGAAGAATTACTCTCTCGCGGCTATATTCTAAAAAATTTATCGGAAGGCTTAAACTTTAGAGCAATTGGCTCCAAGAATGCAATATTGATAGGTTGGATTCTTTCATCAATTGTATTTGGCTTAATGCATCTCGATAACCCCAATGCCGGTTTTATTAGCACTTTGAATATCATGATTGCCGGTATTTTTTTGGGACTCGGATATGTTCTAACCGGAGAATTGGCAATTCCCATTGGTTTGCATATTGCCTGGAATTTCTTTGAAGGAAATGTATTTGGCTTTCCGGTGAGCGGCATTACTGTTCCTTCGGAGGTGGCTACCTTTGTTAAAATTGAACAAACAGGCCCTGAATTATGGACCGGCGGCGCTTTTGGACCGGAAGCCGGTTTACTTGGTTTAGGTGCCATGTTTTTGGGAATGGGGTTAATTGCTGGATGGGTTCGTTTTAGGAGCAGCCAAAACAACAGTGGAATTTACTTATTGTTAGCAAATTCACCAGAGAAGAATATATAAGAACTGCCAAAAAAAGGTGGCCGTAAAATTTTCAACATATTAAATTCTACAGCCACCTTTTGAGAAAGAATATATCTTTTTAACTTAAATAAGTCCTCAAATTTTCAGTAACCCGGCTCGATCTGAGCTTTGATAAAGCTTCTTCTTTAATTTGCCGAACGCGTTCTTTTGAGATTCCATAAATGTTTCCAACATCTCCAAGCGTCATAGAACGCTGTAAATTGATCCCGTACAATTTCTTCAGAATATCAATTTCTCGTTCGCGCAACACATTTAACGCGGAGGCCATATCGAATTCAAACGACTCATCCTCTAAACCCTTGTCCGGTGTTATTTCATGCTCATCACGTAAGACATCAATTAAAGAATCTTTGCCGTCACTGGTAAGGGGCTGATTTAAAGATTTTTGGCTGATGGGGAAGTTCGTGGTAGCATAACCTTCCCGGTCATCATTCCCAATGACGTTGGCAATTTCCTCACCGGTTGGTTTTCTTTGCAGCCGATCTTCTAACTTATTAATCGCATCTTTCACCTTGTTAAACTTTCTGAGTTGGCTTTGCGGCAAGCGTACCAGATGACCTTTGTAAATAAATGCATAAACAATAGACTGCCTGATCCACCATTTTGCATAAGTAATAAATCGTATCCCGCGCGTGGGGTCAAACGACTCCAGCGCTCTGAAAAGCCCAAGATTGCCTTCACTGATTATATCCATCAAAGTCATACCACGGCCTTTATACTCGTAGGAAATCGTGACAACAAACCTCAAGTTTGCGCGAATTACTTTATCAATTGATTCCTTATCACCGGCTTTTGCTACCGGCATCAGTGTTGTCTCTTCGGCGCGGGTTAAAACATCGTATTTGGAAATCTCCTGAAGATAGGTGCTAACACCCTCCTCAAAATTATTTATCATTTTATTTCCGACCATTCTATGACCTTATTTTATGAACCAAAATTATCAGTTGACTAAGCATCCGTTAAGCTTTTTGCTACCTCAAGAACTGCTTCGGCATGACCTTTAATTTTGACCTTAGGATAAATTTTTTGTATAACACCTTTGCTGTCAATTATAAATGTCGTTCTTTCAATTCCCATATATTTTCTTCCGTACATAGATTTTTCTTTCCAGACACCATATTTGGTGACAACCTCTTTATCAACATCAGCCAAAAGAGCGAATTTTAAACTGTACTTATCGCAAAACTTTTGATGGGACTTTTCATTATCCTTACTTACCCCCAGAATCACAGTATTTGCCTTTTCGAAATCTCCTAACAGCGCATTGAAATCGTTTGCTTCAATCGTGCAACCAGGCGTATCATCTTTCGGATAAAAATATAACACGATGTTTTTTCCTTTTAATCTAGTCAAAGAAACTTTCTGCTCTTTTTCATTATTTAGTTCAATGTCCGGAGCAATTTGTCCTTCTTCCAACATTTATACCCTCCAAATCAATTTATGTTGCATACAAAAATAAAACAATTATTAGACAAAACTAAGTTAGTGGTCACAAATTAAGGATTTGTCTAACTTTTGTCAAGATAAAAATATACTTTTCTACTATTGTTGCTAAAATTTTATTTAGTATAACCGATATGAATCTTGACAATACTTCGACAATTCTCTATAGTTTGCTTATGAAGAGTTCAAAATGTTACTCTATGCGTGCTGTATCAGCAATGACTGGTTTGAGTGCACATGTAATTCGTGCCTGGGAAAAACGCTATAGTGCCATCTGCCCTAATAGATCCTCAACAAACAGGCGTTTTTATTGTCAGGGTGAAGTTGAACGGCTTACCTTGTTAAGACAAGCGACTCAGATGGGGCATGCTATTGGACTGATTGCGAATTTGTCGAAGAAAGATTTAAAAAAACTATCCCTTGATAATAACTCTGAGCCCACAGAAATTTCTGATGCGCCGGAAGTTATCCAGGACGAAGACTTTGTTGATGACCATATAAATATTTGTTTGTGCTCTGTTGAAAAAATGGATGCAAGAGCGTTTGAAAATGAACTTTTAAGAACTTCTATAGCATTGCACAACGATTGTTTTATTTACCGGTTTATCGTCCCTTTAATTCAAAAAATTGGTGAGCGCTGGCACAGCGGTACTTTAAGGATCGCGCAGGAGCATTTTGCAAGTAGTATTTTAAAAACGTTTTTATGCACAATGCGGTTGGCCTTCAATGTTGAAGCTGATGCGCCGGGTATTTTAATTACAACTCCGAGCGGAGAAGAGCATGAGTTGGGTGCTTTAATTGCATCCGTAATTGCTGCGTCCAACGGATGGAATGTAACTTACCTGGGTGCTGATTTGCCGGCAGAAGAAATCTTTTTGGCTGCCAAAGAAAGAAATGTAAAGGCAATAGGTTTAAGCGTTGTATACCCTGAAACCGGTATAGACTTGGTCTCGGAGTTCACCCATCTTAAAAAAAATCTTCCGGCAGACACCACCATTTTTGTCGGTGGTCAGGCAGTTGAAACAATTAAAGTTTTGATTCGCCATATAGGTGCTGTTCAAGTTACCGATTTAAAAGATTTTAAAATAAAACTCCAATTACTTGCCGAGACTTATTAGGGTAGGGCAAATATTTTTCATACCTTGCCTGATAATACGCAGCATTCTGAACAGTGTGATGTGGTTAAAAAAGTGATAAAAATCCTCATCACAACTATTGCCTGACACCAAATTTATAATCAAAATATTTAGACTTACAAAGAAAAATTCAGCCAAAAATATAAAAATATTGCATTGATTTTGATAACATTTTTTGTAAGTTAAAAATTGCTTTAAATAGACCGATAATCTGATATGATTCATGCGAAAGAAGTTGGAAAGGTATTACTGAGATGAAGACGAAATATTTCTTAAAGGATGTAAAAATATTTGGCCCGGACGGCTATACTAATTTTTATTTTTATGGGGACAAAGTTTTTGGCCCAAAAGGATTTACACACTATTTTATGAAAGGTAACGGTATTCACGGTCCTAAAGGTTATACCCATTTTTATATTTCGGGAAGAACATTGCATGGGCCAAGCGACCAATTACCGTTTTTACGAAAATAAATCTACTCCCTTCCACGTTACGAAACTCAAGAAGAAATAACTAAAAAATTGACATTTGGGAATAATAACTTTATAATTAGCGTTTGAAGCTATATGCATTTTTATGCATATTTACATTAAACCATTTTTAAGGTAAATAATGACAGAAAATAAACTTGCAATAATTGGTGCCGGTCCTATTGGCCTGGAAGCCGCTCTTTATGCTGCCAAGCTTGGCTTTAATATTGTTGTTTTTGAAAAAAACGGAGTCGGCGGCAACATGCTAAAATGGGGACATGTTTCATTATTTTCTCCCTGGCAAATGAACTGCTCTGTGCTTGGCGTCGCAGAAATTAAAAATAATTACCCTGATTGGCAAGAGCCGAACGCAGATGTTTTTTTAACAGGCCGGGATTACGTTAGCAAATATTTGCAGCCTCTAAGTGAATTGTCAATACTTAAAAATAAAATTTTTACAGGCTCCACTGTCATATCCATTGGCAGGGAAAATATTTTAAAAGGCGATTTAATTGGTAGTTCCGACAGAACCAGCCATAAATTTAAACTGTTGATATCAGATAGCGAGGGTAACGAACGCTATGAATTTGCAGACTATGTTCTCGATGCCAGCGGCGTTTATGGCAATCCCAATTTTATTGGTGATGGGGGTATTCCCGCGCTGGGAGAGCTAAAAAATCAACCCAAAATTGACTACCACATCTGCGATATTTATGGCAAAGGCAGAACTCGATTTGCCGGAAAGAAAACATTGGTTGTTGGTACTGGTTATTCTGCTGCAACCACAATCTGCGACTTTTTAAATTTAGTCAAAGAAGAACCAGATACAGAACTCGTTTGGGCAATTAGGCAAAATCGTCAAATCCCGATCCCGGAAATTGCAGACGACCCGCTGCCAGGACGTTCTAAACTAACAGCCATCGCAAATGAAGCCGTGCAATCAAAAAATAGCAATATTGAATTTATTGCTAACGCATCAATTTCAAAAATTGAGTTTAATGAAAAGAGCGACCAGTTCAAAGTAACACTCAAACTCGGAGAAAATACACAAGATATTTCGGTTGATAGAATTATCGCAAATGTCGGGTACGGTCCGGATAATTCGCTTTACCGGGAGCTTCAGGTGCATGAATGTTATGCGTCGCGCGGCCCCATGAAGCTGGCCGCAGCCCTGCTTGGCGCATCATCTGCCGATTGCCTAGAACAGCAAAGCCTTGGCGCTAATACCTTAAAAAATCCGGAGCCTAACTTTTTTATTCTTGGCAACAAAAGCTATGGACGTAATTCTACATTTCTAATACGAACGGGCTTAGAGCAGATTGTTGAAGTTTTTTCATTGATAACAGGTAAGCCGGAATTAAACCTTCATGCCGGCGGCAAAAATGGAAATGGTAAAAGTCATAACACTTTCGATGAAAATAATGGGAAAAAGAGTGCTGTAAAAACTACGCCTGCCAATAATACCGAAACTGCGTGGGCGCCACTTCATAAACTCGACACGCTTTGGTTTCAAGTTGGTGGCACAATTTGTAATCTTTGGTGCACGCATTGTTTTATAAGCTGCAGCCCTAAAAATCATAAATTTGAATTTATGAAAAGGGAGGTCGTAAAAAAGTATCTGGAGGAATCAAAAGCAATCGGTGTAAAGGAGTATTATTTTACGGGTGGTGAGCCATTTATGAATCAGGACATGCTTGGCATTTTGGAGGACACGCTTGTAATTGGGCCAGCGACAGTTTTAACAAATGGCATTATGATTCAGGAACGGACTGCCAAACGATTGAAAAAAATTGTAGATAACTCAGAATTTTCTCTGGAAATTCGAGTTAGCATTGATGGTTTCACTCCGGAAACCAATGATAAAATCCGAGGCGCGGGGAGCTTTGAAAAAGCAATGAATGGTGTGGCAAATCTGGTGAAGTACGACTTTTTGCCGATTATTACCGCTGCTCAAACCTGGGAAGATTCAGAGACAGAAATTGTCTTCGATGGGTTCAAGAAAATGTTGACAGGAATTGGCTACAACAGGCCTCGTTTTAAAACCATTCCACCATTGAGAATCGGCCGCGAGAAAGTGCGTAGCCACGGTTACGATAAATATGAACGTATAACTAAAGCCATGTTGCATGATTATGATGATAATCTTTTACAATGCACCAGCAGTCGCATGGTCACGGATAAAGGAGTTTATGTTTGTCCAATTTTGATAGACTACCCTGAGGCCAAGGTTTCGGATACTTTGAAGGATTCATTCGTACCCTATGCGTTAAAAAATCAGGCATGCTACACATGTTATATATCCGGCGCGATTTGCCACAATTTTTCTTCATCAAATTCTAACAATTAAAAAGGTTAACACAAAATGAGCATAACTACCGACACTTCCAACGGTTTCACTAAAACGGATTCAACTAAATTAAATGTTGAAAAATCGGTTCGTGAAAGATATAGCGATGGCGCGAAAGCACAGGAGGCAGCTTTGTGCTGTCCGGTTGAATACGACACAAAATTTTTCAAAGTTATCCCGCAGGAAATTATTGAGCGCGATTACGGTTGTGGTGATCCCTCGCGTTATGTTCAGCCTGGTGAAACCGTACTTGATCTTGGTAGTGGCGGTGGAAAAATTTGCTACATTATATCGCAAATGGTTGGCAAGGAAGGCCGGGTTATCGGCGTGGATGTGAATGAAGAAATGTTAGACCTTGCCCGTAAATACCGTCAGGAAGTCGGCGATAAAATCGGCTATCAAAATGTCGAATTTCATCGGGGGAAAATTCAGGACTTACGACTGGACCTGGATAAGTCTGAAAGCTACTTAAAAGAAAATCCGATTTCCAACGCTTCCGATTTGCTGAGTTATGAAGAAGTTGTGGCCGATCAAAAAAAGAATCAGCCGTTGATACCGGATGAATCGGTGGACCTGGTAGTTTCCAACTGTGTTTTGAATTTGGTTCAGGATGAAGATAAAAAGCAGCTTTTACAGGAAATTTTTCGGGTTCTGAAAAAGGGCGGGCGAGTTGCAATTTCAGATATTGTTTCGGATGAAGTTGTACCGGACCATCTTAAAAATGATACTACTTTGTGGAGCGGTTGTATTTCGGGCGCTTTTGTCGAAGACGATTTTGTAAATCAATTTGCGGAACTTGGTTTTTACGGCATTCAAATTGAAAAGCGCGATGAGAAACCTTGGCAAACCGTCGAAGACATTGAATTTCGTTCTGTCACCATTACTGCATTTAAAGGCAAAGAAGGCCCCTGTCAGGAGCGCAATCAGGCCGTAATTTATAAAGGCCCCTGGAAGGCAGTTCTGGACGATGACGGCCATACACTCTACCGCGGCGAAAGAATGGCGGTATGTGACAAAACTTACAACATCTACCAAAAGGCGCCTTATGCCGAGCACATTATTCCCATTGAGCCATATAACGATATTCCGTTGGCAGAAGCGGCTTCGTTTGCCTGCAACAAAAGTGCACGCCGTCATGCAAAAGAAACCAAGGGTCAGGAGTACAATGTGACGGAGCTAAGCGATGGTCCTGCTTGTGATACGGATGGGTGTTGTTAATCTCTCTTCGCAGGGAGACAGTTTTGCGCTTGTACAGAGCGTAAAACAGAGGAATGTTTTGTAGTGGCAGGAGGTTTGGAAGTTTGTCTTCCAGCTTACTTATTGGGAGAACCCACCCCGGCCTTCGGAGACGTCGAAAAAGAAAAATACATGTCACAGCAATGACAGTGGCCGGACTTTTCGACAGTCTCGCGAGAGGGGAGCGATAAGAGAGTGATGTAACGCACATGTGAGAGAACGTAACAAATTGAAAAAAATAGAAGATAACAAAATAGCCGTCTTTGGCGGCGTGTACAACAACTATCTCGCTTTGCAGGCACTCATTGAAGATGCAAAATCACGCGGCGTTGAGCGCTTTTACTGTCTTGGCGATCTGGGTGCTTTCGGGCCGCATCCGGATAGAGTTTTCCCGCTGCTGCTTGATAATAAAATAGAAGTGGTTCAGGGCAATTACGACAATTCCATCGGTAATAATCTGGATGATTGCCAGTGCGGCTACACCGACCCGCGCGATAACCATTTTGCGCAAATCAGCTACGACTACACTTTTGCCAATACCTGCGATGAATTTAAGCTTTGGCAGAAAAATCTCCCCAAAGAAATCCGGTTGGAATTTGGCGGTAAAAAGCTTTTACTGTGCCACGGCTCCCCACGCCAGACCAATGAGTTTTTGTGGGAGTCCACCACACCGGAGCATTTTTTAGAAAAGCAGTTCGTGGATTATGAAGCGGACATCATTTTAACCACGCATACAGGCCTGCATTGGCAGCGGCAATTGAACGGTTATACATTTGCCAACGTCGGTGTTATTGGCCGCCCGGAAAACGATGGTCAAACCAACGTCTGGTATTCCATTTTGCACACATCCGGAAAAATTGATTTTATCCCGTTAAAATATGACCACGAGCGCCTTGCAAATGAAATGCAGGAAGAGGGTATTCCGCAGGAGTTTGTAGCAACAGTGCGCACCGGTTGGTGGACAACTTGTCTGGAGATTTTACCGGTGAAGGAGCGGGTTGTGGGAAAGTTCTAATCGTTTCTAATTTCATTCAGAAATAGAATACTTAGTGGTGATGGTAAGGGCATTCGGGCAGGCTCAATAACCCCAATGGTAGGAAAAAAAGTTGATCTCCCGTTTACAGGCCTGTTCGATAAGAACACGCTCTCTCAATCCCAAAATTTCGCTGTAGTGTTTTCTTTTTTTACGCGATCTGCCTCTGGTGGTGGGAAGTGTGATTTCTTCAGGCAAACCGATTCTGGCAGATAGTACTTTAAGGTCATCAGTAATCTGCTCATATTTACCTACATAGTCCACAGCAATTTTGTTTTTAATGGCGTAGATTTCCCAGTTGGATAAAAATTCAAGTTGAGTTTTTTCAAGGTATTCTTCAATTGAGGGACGGCGCTGTAAAGGTCGTATGCTGAGCAGATAACGGCTGATGGCTTTGTCGTAAGGGTTGCGTTCAAAACAAAACTTAAAATAACTTCCCCATATTTCTTCTCCAAGGGCTTGTCGCAATTCTGTGGCTGTCATGTAGTCGTAATATTTTTTTCTGCGGTAAGTTTTAAAGAGTTCCAGCCGATCAGCTTTGGAATAATTACCTATAGGAATAAAACAGTTCTGAGGGCCTTTAAAACCTAAGCTATTTCTGAGTTCTTCATCTTGGGGGAGAATTGGGGTAATAATGTCTGAAGCGCCGCAAAATTGAGAAAGTGCAATTTCAACTCCCGTGCTTGCGGTTTTTCTGGTCTTCAAAAATATATATTTATATTTATGACTAACGATCATAAAAGATTATCGATGATAACGATTACCGGTTAAAATTGTAAGTGTGTGTAACTTTGGTGTCGAATGTTTGAACCTAAAGTAACTTACCTGCAGATACGGTGATTTACAGATATTTTATTTCGAAAAAAATATAGTGTGGCGGAGTTTTGGGAGAAGTTGAAGCGAAGGGAGTAGAGCGTGGGCTGCCTGAGATAGGTTATAGAACTTCCCAATTTTTTCCGCTCTTCTCTCTTCGCCTTACAATTTTATCTTTACGTGATTTTTAAGACACCTACTTAATGATATGTACTTTCTTCAGCGCTTTTCTGTGGTCGCCTCTTAATCTTAAAAAATAAACACCGGAACTTAATCCTGTTGTATTTAAAGCAAAGTTTTGGCCGCTGGTATGCTGCTGAACGTTTTGTTCTCGAACAATCTGGCCTTTTATATTAAACAACTTTATTTCCACATTGCCATCAAGCGCGTTTAATTCTATTTTCAATTGTCCGCCGCTTTTAATGGGATTTGGGAAAATACTAACTTCGGTGGTTAGCGTACCAGCTGTCTCGGAAACCCGGGTTGTTGTCGTTTCGCCATTAAAATATTTTTCTGCCAGGTTAAATGCATCAATGCCAATTTTTTCACCGATGAGACGACCCGGTATGTCGTCAGCCGGGGGATGGATACCGCCCCATATTCTGGAAAGGCTGCATTGGTCCGCCGCATCACGATAAGTGGCCCATTGCAGCGTTACATCAATACTAGGCCCATCCTCAAAAACCAGGAATTCATTCATTGGTGCGTGAAATTCACCCAGGCCACGCGGGAAAAAAGGATCGTTTGTAAGGAGGGTTAATACCTCTGCTGCCGCGCGTGAATATGTTGAATGCCCGGAAACATAACCGGCAAATGGCGGAGTAACAAAGGTCGGTCGCTGGTAAGGCCACCAGTTCCCAGCCAAAATCCAGCCAACGCCTGCTGCAGTACTGTCCGGGTCCGGAATAAAGTCCGGTCCACGCCAGGTATATAATTTTATTTCCCCGACATGTTCATCAGTTTCGCCAGCCAATGGATCTCCGGCTTCAACCAATTCTATGTAATCTTCCCAAAGAGGTATTCCGGCCGGGTGGTAATTGGGCAAATTCATGTCTGTACTTTGTCCATTTTCAGCCATGTAGCGAATGGCAGAAACCGGTCGGATGTAGTCGTACCAGCCTTTGATTCCCCAGGCTGAAACGGCGGCATCGTGCATTGCGCCACCTAAAATAAAATAGGATTTTACATCCCACTCAAGAGCATCCAACAGCGACCCGGTACCGGCAAATTTTTTTTCAAGCTCGGGTTGGTCATTTACATAATTTAAAAGGGTAAACCAATGCCCGGGCGGTGTTTCTGAATCGGGGCCATCTGCCCAAAATTCCGCTAATATTCTGGCATAATCGGCACGTGGTACCATTTGCGGTTCATAGGCTTGCCCGGTATGGGGGTTGATTGAATGACCAACACTGGCATCGCCTCCATCAAATAAATTATAAAAAGATCTCAACCCTTCAATTGTAGTGGGAAAGGTCTCGATATCCATATTGCCGAGTGAGGCCGGCGAGATATCCACCATCACGCCATCAGTTGGATCCAGGTGCGATGACCAGACTGAGACCAAGGCAAAGTTCCACATATACTCTTCCGACATTGGCGTTTTTTCTGCCGGATTAATATAAGGCGGGCTGCCGGGATCGTGAAAAACCCAATATTCAAATCCATCCCGGTTGAAGGTTTTCAAGTCGGAGTCTGCGAGTGCAAACGGTGAAACGATTCCCCATTCCGGGCTTAGAAAAGGCGGTGTTTCACCCGGGATTTCATTGCCGGATTGATCAATAAAAAGCCCAATTGTTAACGGTTGCCAACGATTTGGGTTAATAATATCGGGATTGCCCGGCTCTACGATAATAAGCGGTGGGTTGACGGGCTCATAAGCAATATTTTCGTATTCGCCTACTTCGTTAGCACCATCCTGAAGGCCAAATTCAATCAAGCATTGCGCAATGTAATTTCCCAAAGCTGCCGGTGAACCTGTGGAATAATCAGTTGAAGAAAAGGTGCTGTTATAACCCAATTCTGAAAAAAGCGAATCAAACCTAAAAAAGGAATCAAAGCCACCCGGCGAAAAAACAAATCGGTGTCTTAGCAGACGGAAAGCGGCATAACTGATGGCTTCCTCACGGGCAGCCTGAATGTCGGCGGGCTGGGAAATACCATTGAAGTCACAAGTAAACCCATCCACAGTCTTGCCGAGCAAATAGGTCTCGGCGGTGTTGTCGTAAGTTGCCCATGCGTCGTAAATGGCGATAGAGGTGTGAAATAGATTTCGGGCATGAACGGTTGGGCGTGCAAAATCATCACGGATTGCTTCCAGTAAAACTTCGTTCCATTGTCGGGCAACCGAGTGCTGCGCCATTAAAGCGCTTTGATTAAATGAAACCAATAAGAGCAAAGTAGTTACGGCAAAAAGTCTCGTTCTCATAAGGCTATCTCTCAATTATGCATAAGAAGAAAATATAGTTAAAGAAGTAATTTTTGAAAATAAGGTTACCATGCCTTAAAATCAATGCTATTTTGGAGATACAAATTGGCTTTAGAAGAACATGAAAGGTTCGGCGTGTCTTACTTTATTGTTGTTGACTTATCAGAAACGAGAGTAATTTGAGGATTAATTTTTCCAAAGGCGAATTTTGAATAGTTTTTTTTAGCTTTCTTATCATGGTGCTTGAATTCCACTACGGCAGCTAAATAAAACTTACCGGATAGTTTTAGAATTTTTGCCTGTCGTCCGACAAGAATGTCTTCCAAAACCAACCTGCCATCATTATCTACCAGTCTGTATTTTGTGTGTCCATAGTTAAATTCTTGAGTATTTAAACGGAATGGTAACGCATCCAGAGTGATGTCCGAAGTATTTTCCCGAAGCCTTGCTGTCACAATAAAATCGCTGAGACCGTCATCCAGATCATTAAATAGTTTAGCAGCGGATAAATCAGCATTTTCAACATATCCCAAAATAAAATTCGGTTTCTTTTTAGAAGAAATTAAATAGCGGTTGCCTTCAAAATTTATGCGCCGGGGCTTATCATAAAAAATAGCGCTATCAGGTTTGCTGACCGAGTTACTTCCGAAGATTTTAACATCAATGGGGTTGCCTTCGTAATCAATTGCAATCCAGTTGTTTATACCCGGTTCAAAAATATTGACGAGTTGTTTTTCAAGGTAGCTGTTTATCCAAAAGGCGGATCCAATTAAAAAAGCGCCAACTCCTGCCAGTTTCAACGCGCCTATACCAAAAACAGCATACTCGATACCGCCAAGAAAGCGGTAAACCAAGGCAGAAAGGCCGGTTGCCAGAAACAAGGAAATGATAATTGGTGGACTGTTCAGGTAAAATAAAATAACTCCGCCAATCAGACCAAGGGTGCAGACAACGATAATTACAATGTCTTCGGAGGTTAGTTTTGGTCGAACGCTATCGGTCATAGTTTAGCAATATTTTATATTTATTGCAGGGGCGAACTGCCAGTTACCCCTGCAATTGTTCAAATTCTCTATTCCCATTTAATAGAATACTGCGGCAGCACATCAATCGGCAGGTCATTTACTTTTTCCAAACTGGCCTGCAGTGGCGGGGACAACACGCCCCATTTGTCAAAGAATTTTTGCACATTTTCATTCAAGCCATCGCCTTCCAAAATCAAGAGGTCGGCGGCAAGCAATTTGATGCCTTCGCGGAATTTATCAAAATTCACCGTCCATCTTGAGGAGTCGGAATTATAAACGAGCGCGCCTTTTTCCTGTAAATAGTTTAACTCAATGGATGCGGCTTTGGCGTGTGCCTGATGCAATCCAAATCTGACTGAACGAAAAAGACTACCCAAATAAGATACGTAGAAGTTCTTTTCCTTACCGGCGTCAACTACGCCTTTGTCAATCAAAAATGCCAGCGCATATAGTCCGGTAACATCTGCTTTGGCTTCTTCCAGGGCACTATAATTAGGGCCTATAGAAGCATTGACCGCCATGCCTTTGTTGGCGCCAACTTTGACGGTTCGCGGGCCGATGGCGTGACAAATTTCATGCATCAAAACAAATTGGAAAAAACCGTCGTCTGACAAATAGGAAAGCTGAGATTCATCAATCAATTTATTGCTAACCGGAGTGATGATTGCATTAAAACGCGCTTCGAACATATTTTTCCAGAAAGTTTTAACGGTGCCCTTTTGTTTGTGCACCCGAGGATCGTTGGGTAAGTTGGCAGCCACAGACTGATAACCGGCGCCAGCTTCGCCGGCTCGGATGATATCCCGAACAACAACAAATTTGGCGGTCAGGCCGCTCACCACAGATTTATATTCTGCCGGAATTGGCAGCGCCTCTTCAATTTCTTGCAAGTACTTGGTGTAAATTTCAAGATTTTTGGATTCTTGTTGATCCACGATTTCAACGTAGGCTTCATACTTTGCCTTTACACCTTTGATGCCGTCGGAATAGGTTTCAAACGGTCCGAACACAATATCAAATTTGCCACGTTCAAAATCAATCCAGGCAACATCGGTATCAAAGTATTCATCGGTGGTGGTTAGGGCTTTTGCCTTTAGGCGCAGGTATTTTGCAAAGCCGGGATTGTCGGTCATATCGGCGACTTCGTTCAGTAGTTGCGCAATTGGTGTGAGCCATTTTTCATATTCTTTGTGATAAGGCACAGCTTTGTAACCGCCGCTGCCGGTTCCACGAATGGCGGTGTAGGGTGACATAAACTCTTTTTGTTTTTTCGCCGAAAGCGTTTCGAAATATTTATCAAACTGCTCCGGGGTCATGCCGCGCGGATAAAGCTCATCGCCCGGGAAATAGTCCTGATTTCCAACAAAAGTTGCATGGTCGGCCAGCTGTTCAAATGGGCCTGCATTACGTTTAATAAGCGTGAGCTGCTTTTGGGCTTCAGGATCGTTTGGGGTTGCCTGCAAATTCCCGCGTAAACTTAAACCGTATTTGGAAGTTTGCATCCAGTAAATAGTATCGATATAAGCTGCGGCCTGTACCAATTTTTTTAGAATGGTTTTGTCTGTTTCATTATAGTCGCTGGCATC
>JAJDAE010000286.1 GCA_029262035.1 Candidatus Zhuqueibacterota bacterium | reverse complement strand
GGTTTTTGGCAAAAGCATAATCGTAGCTCTCTGCTCGGCAGTTACGGCAACGGGAATCGTTTCGTCACCGGCTATTGCAGCAGAACGGTTGCCCGATGGGTAGGTCCCGTGTGAAGTGGCGCTTCCAAAAGCCAAACCACTAATATCAGGGCCTAAATCCATGTCAATGCTAACACTCGCAAGGTCCGAAGCGACATTCAGAAAACGATATTCTGATTCGATTACCGGCGCTTCAGGGCCATTTGAGGGAACATCAACACAACCCACCAGCCATGCTACTGATAAGAGCAAAGCCAGCATAACTGTTGTTGTATTAAATCTCATTTAGTATTTCTCCTCTGTTAAAATATTCACCACTTTTTAATACTTGATAACTGCTTTGACAGACACCTAACTTCTTCCTCCTGAAAAATTAGAATTTTGTGCCGAAAGCAAACAACACGCCCTACAAAACTTTAATTTTTTTCCTGTCTCCACCTCCTTTTGAGATCCGTTTTATATTAAATTTGAATTATAGTTTAGTTAAAACCGATTAAATCAAGAATACTTAAGCATAAATGGAATGCTGTAAATTTAGTCGTGTTTGCTGGATAGCTGGCTCGGATAGTGCGATTTGGATTGTTTGAAAAAGATTATCTAAATCAATAGGTTTACTGATAACCTCAAATATTCCATTCTTTCTGGCTTGCGCAATATCTACATTGGAAATAAAAGCGGTCATGATAATAGTGGTCAACTTGGGACTTACTCGGACGGCCTCTCTATGCAGTTGAAAACCATCCATTTCGGGAAGCCTGAGATCAGTGAGCAACACATCGAATTTACAGATAGCATGCTTGGCAAGACCGACTCTCGGATGATCAACACCGATTACATCATAGCCCTCCATTTCCATAATTTCTATCAGGCCGGATAAAGTATTTCTATCATCCTCAACGATGAGTATTCTTGTTTCACTATTTAACTTCATTAGCACTATCTCCTTCACGGACAACTATCTATAAACAAGCAGATGAACCTCGATGAAAAAAAGCTGTTAGAAAACGTGGGCTTATTACTTTTGTGTAAAAGTATACAGGAAAACTAAAATATTTATTCATATTTCTATGTCCTGATTTACGTAGTTGGACGAATTGCAAGTCTACATTTATGCAGTTGGACTTTTTTGTGGAATTTTGACGGAATTTATGTGAACTTTTATGGAATAGGGGGGCGATATTATTGGAATTCTTGCTTATTTAATACAGATAAGATTTATTTTTTGACAGAATTCACTGAAAACCAAGTATATCCAATGAATTACAAAGAATTATCGGTATCGGGGGGAATATTGGTAAAGGAGACATAAAGTGCCCACAAAGAAAACAGTCTTCTAAACTATGCCTATTTGTAATTAAATAATTCGACTTAATTACTTCGGTGTAAAGATTTCAAGCTAAATCATAAATATAATTTGTATTGAATAAAACATCCTTAGTTTTTAAATTCAAAATCAATTATTGCATATTGGAGACTAAATGAACAAGACCGAGGTTATTTACTGGGCGCTGGGAACAGGAATTTTAAGTGCATTAGCCACAGGTCTTGGCGCTATACCTGTTGCCCTGATCAGGACTAGTTCAAATCTTGTACGGGCATTCTCCGGTGCCGTTGCCGCAGGCATGATGATTTCCGCCTCTGTGTTTTCACTGGCACAAGAAGGCATTGCTCTAAAAGTCGAAAGACCGACCGCCCCGTATGAGGTTATTATTGGTTTAATGTTTGGAGCCGCATTCTTCTGGTTTGTGGATAAAAATATTCATTCCATTAATTCATCTGCTTCTGTATCTCAACAAAAATCATCAAAGCGCGGAATGATGATTTTTATCGCCATGTTTATTCACTCCTTTCCGGAGGGCATTGCAATCGGCGTTGGCTTTGCGACTGGTGATTTTAACTTCGGCCTGCTAATGGCCATTGCGATCTCTGTCCACAATATTCCGGAAGGGATTGCGATTTCTTTACCGCTCAAAACCGAAGGCGCATCATTTATGAAATGTTTTAATCTGTCGGTACTTTCCAGCATACCGCAACCTATTGCTGCAGTACCAGCGGCATTGGCCGTTTGGTTTTTCAAACCATTAATGGCAACCGCGCTGGGTTTTGCCGGTGGTGCAATGATTTACCTGGTGGTTCTTGAATTGATCCCCGAATCTCTCGAGGAAGGAGACAGAACTTTAACTGCCTGGGGAGTCATGGTTGGACTGGGCGGCATGTTACTGATTACTTCGCTACTAAACCAAATTCATATTTAATTCTAATGGGTATTGGTTATTGGCATAATGAAAGTGCACCGCTTTCACATTATTGATTTTCTAAAATACCTCAAACTCGAAACCTGTCTTTAACCGCCCTAACCTCGCTATTTCTTCGAGACGACTTTTTTTTACCTGCCTAATTTTATCACTTGCTGCTGTGCGGGCTAAACTGTAAACCTGAACACATTGCGGATTTAGGCTCTTCAGGCTTTCCAACCAACTGTCTACTTCAGAATCACTACTGTTATTAATAGCGCCTTCCACGAACATTGTTTGGACAATATATTTATTTAACTTTTTCAGACCATTCAGTATTGAATCCAAAGATGTCGCAGCAGTTTTCCCATTTAATTTTTTAAACATTTGCTCGTTGCCGGCATCCAATTTCATAACGGCTAAATCTACCAGGTCAAGCGCCGATTTCGTACCCGGTAAAAAACAAGTTGTGCTATTAGAAATAACAGCGATCCCGAAATCTTTTTTACTTCTCTGCCTTAAATTACAAATTAATTCAATAATTGCGGCAAACTCCGGATGCAGTGTTGGCTCCCCATTACCACACACAGTCAAATAATCGAATTCAATTGAACCGTCAATTGCTCCAGATACTGCCGTTTCAACCTCAGTAATTGAAGGCAAGACATCAGCAAATTGTTGGCCGCTCTCGTAAATTTCATGTGTCCAGCCGTATTGACAATAACAGCAATTGAGGGAACAAAGCTTAAATGAATTGGGCAGAATATTAACGCCAAGAGAAAGGCCAAGTCGCCTGGATTGTAACGGGCCGTATAAAATGCCTTCTTGTAAATCCATCATTCCACATTATCCTATTAATTCAAAATTTATATCCGTTGCAAACTATGCAAGAATATAATTCTCAGCAATCGCAGTATAATCAGAAATTTGCCTTTCAGTCCAGTTTGAATCTTTTTTCAATTCATTCCCGAGAAGTTGCGCCACTATTGGTGCAGCCACCAAACTTGCGCGGGCATTGAGCAGCAAAGCTCTTGTGCGCCTCGCCAAAATATCTTCTACCGTGCAAGCCATTTCATGTCGGGCAGCCCAAACAACCTCCGCTTTGATATAGGGCAGGTCGGCATGGAGAAGCTCAGCCAATTCTGAATCAGACTGAATGATTGCTTTTATACCCATGGCATCCGAACCATAAAATTGTAACGGATCGGCCTCGTCGCTTTTTTCCATCCAGCCATGTATTTTTAGGTTAGAAGTAACGCTTTCCCGTTTATCCAAACAAGCCACAATTGCCGCCTGATTTACTGCGTCTTCTGCCATCTTTCGATAGGTTGTCCATTTGCCACCGGCAATACTCACCAAGCCGGACGGTGTAACAATGATTGTATGATCTCGCGACAAAGCAGCGGTATTTTCGTTATCCCCGCTTTTCACCAAAGGACGCAAACCTGCAAACACACTTAAAACATCGCTGCGTTCAGGATCTTTGGTTAAATATTGCGCTGCATGTTTTAAAATAAACTCGACTTCTTCTTCAAGTGCGCACGGTTCAAGAGTTGGATGTTCCACCGGGGTGTCAGTTGTTCCCACTAACACCTTACCATGCCACGGCACTGCAAAAAGAACGCGGCCATCGTCGGTGTGTGGAACCATAATTGCAGAGTCGCCGGGCAGGAAACTTTTATCCAGCACAAGATGCACACCCTGACTGGGCACGATAACCGGTTTGCTGCTGGCATTATCCATTTTCAAAATATCATCGGTGAAAACGCCGGTCGCGTTTACCACTACTCTGGCCTGGATTTCAAACTCCTCATCATTTAATACATCCTGAGCCATAACCCCTTGAACCATCCCGTTTGCTCTTAAAAGATTTTTAACTTTGAAATAATTTACAGCTACACCCTTAAGATCAATCGCCGTCTGAGCAAGATTGACCGCCAGCCGTGCGTCATCAAACTGACCATCATAATAAATTACGCCGCCGCTCAGGCCTTCGGGTTCAATGGTTGGTATATGTTTTAAGGTTTCTTCCTTGGATAAAATCTCAGAAGGACCCAAGCCGAGTTTACCGGCCAAAATATCATACACTTTTAGTCCGATGCCATAAAAAGGGCCTTCCCACCAATCATAATTTGGTACAACAAACGACTGATGGCGCACCAGGTGAGGTGCATTTTGGATAAGTAGACCGCGTTCATGCAACGCCTCCAGCACCAGTGATATATTGCCTTGTTGCAAATAACGTACGCCACCATGGACAAGTTTGGTGCTCCGGCTGGAGGTGCCTTTGGCAAAGTCATGCTGCTCCAAAAGCAATGTTTTGTAGCCACGCGATGCGGCCTCAACAGCCGTTCCAAGTCCCGTAGCGCCACCGCCAATAATGACAAAATCCCAGATTTCTTTATTGGATTTGATTTGTTCCAACATTTGGTCACGGTTCATTTCTTCACCTTCTCATCAAAACAAAAGCAGTTCTGGCAGGAACGGAAATAAGTCCATCAA
>JAJDAE010000285.1 GCA_029262035.1 Candidatus Zhuqueibacterota bacterium | reverse complement strand
CCATAACCTTATCATAATGTGTCACCGGGTCAAATTCGCCAATTACTCGCTCATACCCAGCTTGCCCGTATTTTTTTACCAATTCGTGATCGTTCAACATTGTTTCAATCGCCTGCCGCAATTGTTTTTCATTACGCATTTCAAATAGCAGGCCATCTACTTCATGCCTGATCAGCTCGGTAATACCGCCAGCTTTAGCTCCAACAATCGGTTTTCCCATTGCAAAAGATTCGTAAATCACCATGGGAGAATTTTCGTACCACTCAGAAGGGAGCACGACAAACTTGGATTTTGATACAAGCTGTTTTAGTTCATCACCCAATTTCTTACCGGTAAACTCTACATTAATATTATTTTCTTTTGCAAAATCCTCTAACTTCTCTCTTTCAGGGCCATCGCCAATCATTTTAAGTTTTGCGCTGGGTAAATTCTTTATTGCTTTTAAAAGGGTGAATAATCCCTTCTCCTCGGAAAGTCGGCCATAGCAAACAAAGTAGTCACTTTCTTCAAAAGATTTCGGGTAATTTTCTGATTCGATGAAATGATAAATCGGTTTAATTTTGTCTTCCGGAATACCACCTTGCGCGAGTTTTTCTCCCATAAACCCACTGGGTACGATAAAATAATCGATGTTATTTTCCTGAATTTGCATCGCTTTATGAATCGCCGTTTCGACAGCTACCATTGCGCTAGCAAATAATGATCCTTTATGGCAGCGCTGAATGACTGCATTAAAATAATTTCCTGCAAGGCAACGTTCGCAAGACTCAGCTTTTTGTGGGACATACAAACGGTAATTCGGGCAGACCAGTTTATACTGATGCACAGTTTGCACCACCGGGATATTATACTTTTTTAAAACATGTAATATCGAAGGTGACAATTGGTGATCGATCATATGTAGATGGGCAATGTCAACCTTTGTATTTTTAAGCAGAGCTTCGAGTCGTTCCTTGGCATGAAAAGAATAAGTCATTCGTCCAAATACTTTTGGCACACTTAAAATTTTATCAACCTTGGATTTAAAATCGTAATCAATTGCATCAACAAAATACTTATTATAATCGGAAGGTATGTTTTTTTCATCGGCCATACCAAACGGAATTACTTCGTGACCGTTTTTTTCAAGTAATTCCTGCAGGTCGAACATGTAACGCTCGGAGCCGCCTTTAACAAAATGGTATTTGTTGATCATTAAAACTTTGAGGTTATCGCTTGCCATACTTTTTCCGTTTATTCTGAAGTTAACGCCACTTTTTGTTTTTTGCTTTTGAAAATTCCCATAAAAATTCGAGAAATTTCTGCAACCAGTGTCTTGGTTTCAGGCACATAATAAAGCCCGGCCATGCCCCAAATAATTGAAATAGAAACCAATAGTCCCACAAGCAAGCCTGTGTTCTGAATCAAACCGTAATTATATATTAACGGCACTGATATCCATCCTAAAACACAAAGAATGAGTGTTGGGAAAATATTTTTTATGACAACACCATAATCTACTTTTATCACTGATTTGGTTTTTAATAAATAAGGGATTAAAACGCCCACCCGTACCACAAGCATACCCAGTGCAATAGCTGCAGGACCTCTTGGAGCAGCAATCACTAAAGTGACAGCAACGGCAATTGCTTCAAAAATTCGCCAATAGACATTCTTTTCAACTTTTCCGCGAGCAGTAACTGCTTCTGAGTGTGGTACATAAAAGGTATTATCAATAAAAGCTAGAATAACCAAAATTTGCAGAGCGGCAATTGTGGGGATCCATTTTTCCCCAAAAACAAGTGGGACATATAGCGGTGCGAAAGCAAATTGGGTAATAAAAATTGCCGAGCCCCAAATCAACATGAATCGCAGCCAGCGCTCATAAGCCATCTGAAATCTTCCAGCCTCCTCCTGTAATCTTGAAAAAGCCGGGAAAAGCATATTCTTGCCAATCAGTTTTGGGATGTCGGCGATCCAACGACTTTGGCGCCAGGCAAAGGCAAATAAGCCGAGAATGTAGGCATCTGCTACTCTGCCAACGATAAAGTTGGGTAGATATTCAAGCATATAAGTTGAAAAACAAAACAGAAAAATATTCGCACCAAATTTCCAAAATTTCTTGGGATACTTAAAGTCTGGTTTTAAACTGGGACGCCATGTTGTAGAAAACCAGATGATAACGGACTGAACCAAATCACCAAAAACATACCCCAGGATGAATGACCAGACACCAAAACCAGTTAAAGCTAAAGTAATAGAAGCAAGACTTTCAACAGCCAGTTTCGCCACAGATGCTTTTGCCAACACCTTAAACTCAAGGTCGCGCATCAGCAAGCTTTGATTGATATGGACAAAACCACCGCTAACCAAGGTAATTCCCAAAACAGGTGCAGTGTAAACGAGTATGGCCTGATCAAAAACGCTTGCACTAATAAACGAAAATAATACCGCATTAATGAACATACAAAGGGAAGCAACGAGGTTAACCCAAAAAGCAGAATTTGAAAACGGCTCCACTTCATCCTTTGTTTGGACAATCGCCGAACCAATTCCCAAATTTAATGAAAGTCGGGAAAGTTCAAGAATACTTAACGACAGGGCATAAATACCAAAGTCATCCGGGAACAGCATTCTTGCAAGGACAACCGAAGCAGCAATTCTTACAAACCGTCCGGCACCTTGATCTATAAGCTGCCAAATCGGCGCCTGCTTTAAATTCTTAGATAAATCTTTTTTGTTTGCTTCCATACAGCCTTAAATGCAAATCACACCTTTTCTTAAAGCGCCCCAAAATGCGCCGATGGTATAACTCGCTTCAAAGTAAATAGAATAGAATAAGAAACTCAGTGTGGCCTTTGGATTTCTTTGCTTAATAAAAAACGCAGCCACAAGCCCAGCAATCAAGGTTAGCCCTAATTGAGGAGATGCCCAAGCTAATAATCCGAGCAGCAGAAATACTTTAAAAATGTTCAGTTGAAAATATACACCGATTGGGAATGGAATATTAATAAAATGGTAGTTTAGAATTCCGTGAAAAATATTAACCTCAATGGATAATTTAGATCGCAAATATCGATTAACCATTTCAGAGTCGCATTTCCCAAAAGTAAACCAGCGTTTAAACATGGATTTCAAATCATCGCGTTCGTAGTGATCAACTCTTAAATCTTTACGATGTGCTGTTTTACCGCCCGTATTCAAATAACGGTATAAGAAATCCAAATCTTCAGCCGGCCCGATGCTTAAATCGAAGCCGCCTATCTCGAGAAAAATATCGCGTTTAATGTGCAAATTACATCCGCTGAATGGTTTCAATCCGATGAAACCTGTTTCACCTTCTATAATTTCAACTTCCATTTTGTCATCAGCGGGCTGATTTTTTCTTAACTCAGTATTTAATGATGAGAATAATGTATTCTTAAAAGCAACAGTTGTTACAGCTCCAACAACACCAAGTTCTTCATCCATCTCAAATGTCTCAACTACTTTTTCCAACCATTTCGGTTCAGGGATACAATCATCATCGGTGAATGAAACATACTTTCCGCGGGCTTTTTCAACGCCAAAATTACGCGCCACAACATAACCTTTATGCTCATTAAAATAAATATCTACATTGGGTTTACCGCCCCAATCCAAGCTATTTAAATATTCTTTGGTACCATCCGTGCTGCCGTCATCGACTACAATAACTTCATATTTACCCTTGGGCATTGTTTGTACCCGCAAAGATTCCATACAACCCCTTAGAACGCCTAAACGATTATAGGTTACGATTATGACGGATATGACTGGTTTGTCTGCCATTTACTTTCTCCAACTGATTTTGATTATTATTGATACTCTGTGTCATCTGGTTCGGAATTCCTACCCGCTTTCCACTGACTTTTTTAAATTTGTTTTTCGCACCTGGTTTTTGTGCTTTAAATCGGGTTAAGGTATACAAAAGACCTGCCGAAAGCCAAAACATCATTTGAATTTGATGGTTCCTGCCATCGGGGCCTGCCATCCATGCAATTAAAACTGCAACATATCCCGTTAACAGACCCAGTGCAATATTCGATGAAAACCTATTATTAATATTCACTGCCTTTAAACCAAATTTAAATATCCAAAACAACATCCCTAAAATAAGAAGAAAACCTATAGGCCCCGCTTCAGCTAGATTTAAGAGATGGGTATTATGGACAATTTGAAGCAATTCCCAATAGTGATGCTCGTCACTAATTTCATCCTCAGCATACAAAACTGTATGTTCGGTATAATTGCCAAGTCCAACGCCAAAAATCGGATTATCCATGGTCATTTTGAGCGCGATTCGATTTAACGGAAGTCTGACTGTTGCTGCGCGGCCACGGTATTCGCCCTGAAACTGGCTTAATATAGTTGGCGCATAATGTACCGCCACTACGGTGCCAAGCAAGACAATAACAGCGGTGGCGCTGATAACTTTTGGATAAAATTTGATTTTAAAAAGTGAATATAACAACATTACTACAATGGCACCTGCAAAGCTCAACCAGGAACCACGGGAATATGTTGCCAACAATGCGGCAACGGTTATCATGGACAATATACCATACATTGCAAGATGGCTTTTCTTCTTATGTTTGTAAAAAATAAAAAGTCGGAGCAATATAGGCAAAAGCATAATAAGGAATGAGCCATAGATATTAGGATGAGTAAATAACCCTCCGGCTCTATAGTAAAAACTATCTTCTCCAAGAAATGTTAAACCCAGAAATCCTTGCCGCCACTCAAGAAATCCTATGAATGCATTGAACGCAACTGTCGCTATCAACCCGTAAAAAACTGCATCGAAATCCTTTTTGGTTTTAGTAAGGTTGCAAATCAATAGAAAACCCAGATAAGCACGTGCTAAACGTGTTACTTCACTAAAAGCAATATCAGGTCTAGTAGAAAAAACAGAACTGATAAGACACCACGCGATAAAGGTTAAAACCAGTGGGGCACCATGGAATCTAAATTTCCCTGGTCTAAAAAAACTGGCAAACAATAAACCAAATAAAATGCCGTCGACAATATAAATGCCGTTATTATGCCGAAAAATCCATCCGATTTGCAATGGAGCCAAAAACATTAAGAGAAATAGTAGAATGCGAATTCCAATACTCATTTTACTTATGACTCGCTTTCAATTTTTATAATGTTCAACTTAATTAGAAGAGAGTAAAACCCATAACTTGCCAGTATAATCATAAACGGTTCAATCGGAATTCTATACCGTATTCTGGTTTGAAAAAAAGAATAACCAAGGGCGAAGGACATAACTGTAATAACCAATAGGGCGGCATTGCGCCAATCTTTCACAGAAAAGAAAATGCCAACAACAAAGAAAACCAATATAGGCCCAAATGTAAATAGACTGATCGCAGTTGTTTTCCAATTTGTAAATTGATTTTGGGACATCACCCGATCAGGGAAAAGTTGCCAGAAATGAATAAATTCGTGGGTGTAATGTTCAATAAATCCTATAGGATTATCCGTTAAAATGTAAAGGATTTTACCGAAGATCCCACCAGTTACTTTCTTCTGAGAACCATCCCCAATACCAATTGATTTTTCACCCATTTTTTCATCAATTATCTCAATTGGCTCACCGTTTTCAACTTTCCATAATTCTAATAATCCATGTGGCAGTCTTTTTACTAAGTAACCATTGCCACCACTTGGTGCATCAAACATAAGCGCTAACGCTGTCTGGCTTACTCCTGCCGCCTCAGTATCTTTGCCCCACTCAAAAGCTACTTCTTTTGGATTAAATCCGGATTTGTAAAAGGCCCAGTGTGCTTTACTTATATCGGGTGAAAAAACTGCGAGTTGGCCTTCCACAATTCCGAATGCGCTATCTGCCAACCACTGATTTGACAATTCACCCTGGTCAAACTCTTCTATTATTTTCTCGCCGGAGGATGAGCCAATTTCAAATTTTTCAATATATTTGCTAAGGCCCCCTTGCAACTCCAACCCGCTGTAGAGTGTTTTGCCATTGGTTTGAAAGTGAGACGTGTCAGTTAAAGTACCATCGAATTCATCGCTGACAAAAACGTGGAACTGATTTCCGGTTTCATCTGTAGACATTTTCACCTTAACATTATTCTGAACTCTGCTCTGAGCTTCCGAAAGAAACCAATCCGCAGACGCACTAACCGGAGTAATTTTACCAAATATCTGGTAATTCCGAATGCCCCAGGGAACTAACGTTAAAATAGCAGCCACAAACACCAATGTACCCAAGCGAATTTTATTCAAAAAACTCTTTTGAACAGCAATTAGTATCCAAAGAGCTGTCATCGGGTATAACGCGAAAAGAATAGGGCCGGCCAAAGTGGCTGTTCCCAGAGAGACACCTGCAAGGATTGGCCAAATTGCATTATCTTTTTCCAAACTTAGCAACATAAACCACACAAATAGAGCGATAAAAAGTGCGAAAATAATGGTACTGTATAAAAGTCCGCTGGTAAAAATTAAAAGAGGGTAAAATATTGAAGCCGCAGCTGCAAGCAAGCCAACTGTTTTATTAAAAACCTTTGTGCTGATCAAATAAATTACCAGGCAGAGTAACGCCCCAAGAATTGCCTGTACAATCCTAACGGCATAAAAATTCTGGCCGGCAACAGCATAAATTCCAGCTAAAAATATCGGGTAAACCGGAGGCAAACTATAGGCGCCTGAGAACTCTTCAATGCTACTGAAGTGATAACCAGTACCAAACCCTTCTCCGGCTACAATACTATTGGCTGCCTTGTCATAATGAACAGTATCGTAAAAGTACCATTTGTCTTCCAAAGTTAATATGTAAATGAATCGTACTGCAAAAGCACAAAGAAAAATTGCCCAGAACAACGATTTCTTGTTGTTAACTAAGTGGTTATAAATATTTTTAATTTTATCAATCATTTCAAATAATCGTTTTCAAATACATTGTTTGCAATTTTCAAGCCAATTAGGAATTGGCTGAAATCATCTTTTTTTAATCTTTTCAAATTACAAAATTGTTTAATGCAAAACATTTTTGAACTCAGTAGGTCGATTCAAAAAATGGTTCCGTCCCGTTCGGTTTATGTAAATAGACATTAACCGTATTGTCATTTATGCCCCTGCTTGCCTGATACTCGGTAACCAAGTTTGCATTTTCGGAAACCCACTTATAAAGCCCGGTCGCATACGGGGCAATTGTTTTCCCAATTGAAACCACCCATATTCTTTCATTGATATCGATTTCTTCAGGCTTTTCCGGAAAAATATATCGATCTTCGGCTATTTCCCATTTATTCAACTTTGCAATTGTACCGAAATAAAATTTTGCTTCCTCCGGGTTTTCAAAAACATATAATAGCATGATCTTATCTGTTTCATTACCAATATCATGGATATACTGAACAGCTTCTTGCAAGCGGTCACGGTTTCCGTGGTGTGCTTTAAAATACAAAAAATCTGCTTCCAACGAAGGCAAAACAGCCGCTACAAAAACCAAAACCCAGGCAACAAATTTTGCCTGTTTAATCTGCTCAACCAAATAAAGACAACCATAACTTGCCGCCAGCAACAAACCCGGCAAAGTAAAAAATATGTATTTGGCACTAACATTAACTTTGAATATCGTAGCCAGGACTAATATTGCGGGTGGAATCAAACAATACAGAGAAAGAAAAATTCCTGCACGCTGTTTTTTTATAAGCAGCAAAATAATCCCAACTAAAGCCAAAACAGCAATGGCGGGTGTTAGTTGGTAGGTTGTGCGCAATATAAAGTCTACTGGTGTGCTCCCCCAATACCCCATCTTGCTTTGCATTGACTGCCACTTTTCTACAAACCACATAAATTTCGGGATAAATAACAATGAGAGCCCGCACAAAGAAATCAAAAAAACATTAACTCTTTTTGTATTAAAGGAATCAGGTTGCAGCTCTGGGACCCGGGTTAAAATAAATAGATACACAATACAAATAACCATAACAAAACCAGCGGTTAAGTGTAAAGCAAAAGCAAATAAAAAAAGCAGCAGACTTATGGCTAGATTAGAATATGAGTTGCGCTCAACAAAAAAGTAAAAATACACCAGTGACAACGTACAGACTAACATCAACAATGAATACCATCTTGCCAACTGGGACAAATAAATATTCCACGGAGAAAATGTAAGTAAGACAACTGCAAGAAAAGCAATTTTGGCATCGACAATTTTTTTAAAAGGCCGGTACAAAAGAGGAATAGAAATCATGCCAAATAGAGCAGGGAAAAACCGAATGGCAAATGCATTAATTCCAAACATTTTAATCGAAGCATTAGTAATCAACCAAAAAGGCTGATGCCAATTAATAACTTCATTTAACCAGGAGCCCTTTAATGTATAAAGCTCATCAACCCAATAACTCCAGGCATCCAACTTATAAAACCGGATAAGCCCCGCCATGATGGTTAAAATAGCGAGGCCAATAAATTCGATTCGGCTCCAATTTTTCTTTTTTTCGGACATATCTAATTTTTTGTCTGAGATAATTCCTTATGCCCGCTACCATTCAAAGTTGTAACCTTAGGACTGTTTAAGCTAGATTCAAGCTGTTTTATTTTGCTTTCTAAAATCCCCAAGTTCTGGATCAGAGTTTTATTTTGTTCGCTTAACTTTGAAACGATCACTGAAAAATTCAAAATCAAAACAAAAATAAACATAAGCGCCATAAGGTACAAAAGTGCAGGAGGATAGGAGATGCCAACGGCATAAGCAACCTGATCAAGATAATTGATAAACATTGGCACAATGCTCATAACAACGAATGTCAACACCCACATAATTGCATAGTTTTCTTTGAGATATTTTTTCCTGACAAGATTTATCACAAAAAACAAAATGCCTAGGCTTATTAAAATAACGAAAACTCGGGCTCTTAAATCCATAAAATAACTCTCTTTAAAATTGGTTGGCTTTTAAGTAAAAATTCTTGCCGCGTAAAACGATAACAAAAATTGCTAAAAACATTTTGAAAACATAATAAAATGCTTTCAGGTTATTGTGCATACTTTCTCCAAAGGTTCTATCGCGCATCGTGACCGGAACTTCTTTCACTTTAAATCCCGAAAAATTCAACATAATTAAAGTATCAGCATCAGGGTAATCGATGGGGTAGTTGTCATTTGCAAAAAATTTAATTACGCGTGAATTTAGTGCCTGGTAGCCACTGGTCGGATCAGTTATTTTCAAGCCCGAAAGCGTTTTAATAATTTTGCTAAAAAGCACCATTCCCGAACGGCGTGCAAATGGAATGTTATAATCAGCCTTGCCGAGGAAACGCGAACCCAGCGCCACATCTGTACCATTCGATTGTAATTCATCTATTAAACTGGAAATACCACTGGGATCATGTTGCCCATCACCATCTATTTGCACGCAATAATCGTAATTATTTTTCATTGCGTACTTAAAACCAGTTTGCACAGCACCTCCATAACCAAGGTTACAAGGTAAGTCAACAACGTTAACACCAAGTTCCCGGGCAAGGTCACTTGTTCTATCCGTAGAATAATCATTAATAACTACGATATCCATATCAGATACTTTTTGCCTGATTTCCGGAATCAAGGTTTTTAAATTTTCTTCCTCGTTATGGGCAGGAATTATTATTAGACCTTTAGACATTTTCTAATACTCCTTCCACTTGTTCAACCTTCGGTTCACTTATTTCCTGATTTAACATTCTATAAAAAAGCAGCTCATAATCTTTTGTCACTTTTTTCCATGTATAGTTCTTTCGTATTCTTTCAACCGCCATTTCACGTTTTTCACTGACAATTTCAGGGTTATCCACTAAATATTGAATTTGCTGCCGTAAATTATCAGGGTCCTTGGTATTGAAATACTCCCCTGCATCCTCAAGCACCTCAGTATGTTCGGGTACATCATTTGCTAAAACACAATTGCCATGTCCCATAGCTTCGAGTAGCGCCGGGTGTGTTCCCCCAACTTCGGTTGCCTGAATATAGCAGTATGCATTAGATTGAAACTCCCGGTAGCCATCGCCAAAAACATAGCCGGTAAAAATAATTCTGGGATCTTTAGTATTTTTCAAATTCGCGATATAATCTGTGCTGTACGGTGCATCTCCAACAACAACCAAATTCATATCTGTTTTAACTTTTTCAAAAGCCTTAACGACCAAATGAGCATTATTTTCTGGCTCAAGCCTACTAACAAACAAAATATACTTTTTAGATTCAACCCCAAAATCCTCCAAAGCTCCTTTTGTCGTGGCCTTTTCAACCGGTGCGCCATAAGGAATAAAAGCTGATTCTTTATTATATTTTTGCAGATAATAATTCTGAATAATTTTCGCGTCAGTGACGACTACATTCGGAGTAAAAGTCGCAATAAATTCAGAAATCTTGTAAAACCACTGTCCTAACTTATTCCATTTTGCCCGTTGCCATTCTAACCCGTCCACATTCAACGCTACTTTTTGCCCGGCAAGACGAGGAATAAAGGCAAAGGCACTATTTGCACTATTGCAACTCAAAACCACATCATAGTTTTCTTTTAAAGAGTGCAGGGAACATAAGAATGTATGTACAACCGTGTCCAGATATTTATGAGTAATAGTCGGCAAAATTATCAGTCGAACCCCTTTATAATAAGGCTCTTTATATTTAATAGTATTCGAACGTCCGTAAACCGTAACATCATGTCCCAATTCGACAAGCCTCGGGGCAATTTGCTCAGCAAATGTTTCAAATCCACCATAGTTCGCTGGTATGCCACGAATTCCCATTAATGCGATTTTCATAAGCTCACTTTATTTTTGTTTATAGTTCAAATTCAATACTTCGTTGGAATATTTTATTCGAGAATTTCTTCGATAGAATATTCAATTTGCTCGCGTGCATGAGTGAAAATAATTATTTCCCCAATTAACCCAATTGAAATCATCTGGACACCAATGACAAGCAATAAAGCACCCAGCAACAATAACGGCCGGCCGGCAATACCACCAAACCCAAAAAATCTATAAATGAAAAGATAACCATTCATCAAAACGCCAAGTATTGTAAAAATCACACCTAAAAACCCCAGGAAATGCAAGGGACGTTTGGAATAATTCATCAAAAAAATAACCGTAATAAAATCCAAGATACGCTGCACATACTCAGAAATAAATTTTGATTGTCTGAATTCGCCCGGTACTTGCTCAACTTTAGCTTCCCCAACTTTGTAGCCTTTTCTTGCAGCCAAAACCGGAAGAAAAATATTCATATCTCCATAAATCGACAACTCTTCAAACATGGCCCGGCGTGCTACAAAAACACCGCTATTGATATCCTTCAATTTCAAATGGTAAAGCTTTTTGATAAACCAGTTAAATACTTTTGAAATAAACTGATTCAAAGAGGAGTCTTTACGCTCGTGGCGCCAGCCCATTACCAAATCCAGGTCTTTACTCAGCTCTTCCAACAAAGCATTAATTCCGGTGGGGTTCATTCTCTTTGCGCTGTTAATATAAAGAATGTTTTCTCCCAACGAATTCTGCAGGCCGGCATCAAAGGCAGCGGCTTCACTTGCCATGCTTCTAAGTTTTACAATCTTAATATTTTTGAAAGAAGAAAGCGCCTTACTTTTTTGGTCATCACTAATTTTTGTATTTCCACTATCAATAAAAATAATTTCAGCATCATATTTCGATGACTCAATGGCCTTTGTGATAGAGTCTGCAAGTACCTCAATCGATTCCATATTCGGACTCATTGTGACAATGGCTGACACCTTTCCGAGCACCTTACTTTTTCTTTTACCGTTCGTATTTTTCTTTTGATTTTCTTTCAGAACTGATGTCGGCATCTTGTATTCCTTATTAAAATTACAGTTTTATTTCTTTATTCTATTACTAGTCCGAACAACCACATTGGCAATCAACCCAAAAAATAAGATTTGAAAGCCTGCTGCAAAAAATAAAAAAGTCGTGGAAACCAGGACATTTACTTCTTCAAAAGTAAAATTTGAAAATTGCAGACAATATAACATTATCCCCAAAAAACTTAAACCAAGCGCATTAAAAACTAACCCCAGTCTTCCAAAAAATTGCAAAGGGTTTGACAAATATTTCATGAATACATTCAAAGAAATCAAATCCATAATCACTCTGAAAGTACGAGTGATATTATACTTGGAAACGCCAAATTTCCTTTCATGGTGTGTCACTTCAACTTCGCTTATCCTTGCACCCTCTATCCCACCAAGCGCAGGTATAAACCTGTGTAACTCGCCATATACTCTTATCTTATTCAGAATATCTTTCCGGTAAGCTTTTAACGAACAGCCGGTATCATGAATTTTTACACCCGTCAACTTTTGAACTAACCTATTTGCAATTTTTGAAGGGATTTTTCGAATAATCATTTTGTCTTTGCGGTTTTTACGCCACCCGCTAACAATATCATATCCTTCATTCATTTTTTTTACAAGATTGGGGATATCCATCGGATCGTTTTGTAAATCACCATCCATTGCAATTACTATTTTGCCTGAAGCATATTTAAACCCAGCTCCCATTGCGGCAGACTGCCCAAAATTTCCCCTGAATTTTATGACTTTCAAGTTTTCGTCGCTTTTCTTTAAATCGCTCAATACTTGAAATGTCTTATCAGAACTTCCGTCATCAACAAACACGACTTCATATGGGCTTTTCATGCTTTCCAAAGCCTCCACAATTCTATTATAAAGAAGCTCTGCATTATCTTCTTCATTATAAACCGGAATTACCACCGAGTATTCTAATTTGTCTTTTGAGGTTCCCATTAGCTATTAGTTTTTCCCAACTTAAACCATAAATAAGTTAAAGGTGTCAGAATTAAGATTTCTCTGACAATCGTCCAAAAATTATGCATCACAAAAAGACTCTGAATGAAACTCCCCGAAGATGAATCTTTATGAACATCTGAAAATATCGAAAATCCGGATATAAAGTATTGGTCGGAAATCGGCCAGAAGAGGGGTACACCAAACGGAGAAGAAGTATCAGCAGCAAAAAAGTCCAATAAAATATGCGAGAAATATAGCCCGGACAGCAAAACAAAAACGCGCATAAAACCAAGTTTCCGGAGAGGGCTAATCAATGCAAAAAGAACTCCACTAAACAAGGCGGCAGCTATTGAATGAGTCGGTCCGTGGTGAAAACGGTTTGGGTCACCTACAAAAAAACCAGGCAGAAAGTCAATATCCGCTAAATTTGCGACTACTATTCCTGTAATCATCATACTTTTATTTATCGGCACTCTATTGAATCCATTAACCGCAAAAGCGGCTAAAGAGTGTCCTATTGTTGTTGGCATACTAAAATCAACTTATCTCTTTAAGTCGTTTAAATCGATATAGTTATAGTTTCGGTTTCAAGTGGATTAACCTTAGCAAGTTTAGTGCCACTAAAAAACAATATGCCAAAACCGTTGCTGGTCAATTTTTACACAGGAATTAAGGTTATAAGTATAATTTTGATAGATTTGAATGTGCCATTATGAAACGATGTTTTGTATTGAAGCAGGACAAATCTCCAAAACTCAATCGAGAATTGTTCTTAGATTTTCAGGCGGGGCTGGCGCAGTATTATCTTGCTGTCCAAATATTTCAGTACCTAAACTGTTCATAACATCCTCTTCGATGGAATCCAAAGAATTAAAAAAAGTTGTATTATTTTTTAACAGGCTCATACCCGCGCCCGTATGGAAAACCCAGGCAGCTCCCCCAGAATCTCTGGCCTGTTTTGCCGCAGTAATAAAATCTTGTTCAGATGGACCGGAGTCATTAAATCTTCGGTTTTCCTCCTGCAAATAAATTGGCATATTTCGCCCCACGGACTGCAAATATTTTTTTATCACCTGCACTCTTTCACCTGTTCTTTCGGCCCAATCTCCCGTTCTTAGGAAATGAGGTGTAAAAAATTCAACACCGGCATTTAGTTCGGCATCAACGTTGCTTTCGATTAAACTTCCCCTGTTATTACCTGGCAAAATATGATCACCTTGACTTGAGACTGTCACAATTCTATCCGGATCAATTGCTTTGACTGCGTTAATTAAATCCTCAATCTCGTTATGAGCAATTGTAGCATTACCATCATGATCATGTTCATTTGAAATATCAAAAAAAACATTGTCAAATCCAGCTAGTAAGGAAGAAGTCTTTTGAACAGCTTTAAGACGATTGGCAGAATCGGTAAAAGGCAAATTCGCTTGTAAAATTGATACATCAACAATCAAACCCTTACTGGAAGCGTAATCTACCAGTGCTACGAGATCGTCATCTACTCCATTTTTCCATTCTGCATTTGAATCGAAAAAATGGCCTTCAGGAAAACTGTTGCGCCAGAACAGCCAAATTCGAACTAAATTAAAACCCTTGGCAGATAGTTCGTCAAAATCTGACTCGCGCCAACCACGGCCATCAAAATAACTTACGCCAAGCAAAAACGTTGCCGTGCCATTTATAGTAAATTTATCGCCCTGGATTCCCAATACCGTGGCACTACTTTCCTGTTGGTTCTCCTCCATGTTTTCCTGAGCAGAAACCGGGCTGCTTTCGCCCCCGGCACATGAAAAAAAGAAATTAAATATCAGTAAATAAAAAACTATTCTGTTCTTATAAAAATATTTTCTAAGCATTTCTTCCTTCTTTCCGGAGTTCCGAATATCGGCCTAAGCCTTTTTCAAACGAAAACGGCTAAATAGTTTATTTAACCGCAGTAGAGATTTCTCCTCTTCGTCCCAAGTCTGCAAAAGAGTAAGTAAGATAAAATAAATAATCATTCCCACGGGAATCAGCAAAAATATATTTACTTCCGAATAGGTATAAATAATCGCGCCAATCAAAGCCGCAGCAACCAATGGTTTTATACCATTTTTGAAAAGATGACTCTTATACCCATTTCTTTTCAGAATATAAATTGTGGAAACAAAATAGACAAACTCTGAGATAAAAGTCGCCATGGAGGCGCCATCAGAAGCATATCTGGGAATCAAAAAACTGTTCAACAAAATATTGACAATAACAGTTAAGCCGAAAAGATAAGCGCTCATTTTTTGTTTATCTATAGAATCCAACAAAGTTTTGCTAAGTCGGGCAATCGATAAAAACAAAAATGCCCCAAATAATATTTGAAGGTTTTGAAGGGAGCTAAGGTACGCCTCCCCGTAAACCAGATTTAAAATCTGTGGGCCTAAAACAAGAATTATAGCCACAACCGGACACGCAATTATAAACATATACTTGATAGATTTTCCATATAAATTCTCAACAGCATCTCGGGAATTTTTAATCTCAACCGAAAACCGGGGATAAAATGCATCGGCGATAATTGAAGGGACAAGTATTGAGCTTTCAAGTAAACGGTAGGCGGCGTTATAAATTCCGACTTCAACATCATTCTTCAGTATTGAAAGCATAAAGGTGTCTATAGCAGAATATATTGAAAACAAAACCGTGGTTATTGCAAACGGGAAAGCCACAACCATTAAATTTTTACTGAATTGTAGATCAAACTCATTTTCAAAATTTACACCAAGTCGCTTTGACATAATATAAGCGACAATTGTACCCACAACCCTACCAGCTAAAAATGCAATTGCAAAATACAAGATACCCTTTTGCAGGTGAATGAAAAGTGCGCCAAGTAAAAAAATCAGCACCCGTTCTATAGTTAAGGTAATTGTTTCATACTGAAATTTTTCGTACGCACGAAATACGTATCTAAATGTAGCATTGAGCGAGGTTATAAAATGAGCAAATGCAAAGGCATAAATGACCATCTGATATTCTGTGTTATAATTCATGAGATTTAGAATTATAACCATAAGAGTAAAAGTAACAGCGATGAGTATTAGTTTTAATACCTGGATATTAACCAAGTACTTTTCAGCTAACTTTCTTTCTTTGGAAATTTCACGAATACTCAGTCCCAAAAAGCCATAAGAAAATATAAACGCAAACAATCTTGCAAAAGAAATTCCGAAGTTGATTTTACCGAAATCTTCAACACTAAAACTCCTGGCGGCAATTATCAACAAAAAAATTACTGAGAGACTTGTAAATACGGTTAGTCCGGAAAAGAATATATTTTTAGAAACTTGTTTGCTACTCATAGAAATTATTGTTCAGCTTTTAACCAATAATCGATACTTTCAGTTAAGTTGGAAATAGCCTTCATATCATAAGCAATTAAATTGCCGCCATCCCAATTGATTGTGTTATGATAGTGAGAAACATTTTGAAAAGTCTGGTATTTATTTCTTGCTCGGATATCTTGAAAAAACTCGGCGAGGAATTCTTTATCACGATAATCTTCTAACTCCCCATCTATTAAAAATAAAGGCGTATGTTCTTCTTGCGAATAAAATTGTTTAAAATCGTCAATAAATATATTTTTAATGGAACTGATTATCATCTTGGTTTCCAGATTCCCCGACAACCCCATCTCATGGCTAAGCCTAAATTCTTCGGCATTTATAAATACATCTCCGCTATTTAGCTTTTGTTGCAGAGGCGCCAACACCAAATCTTGTACCCGCCGACTGGGACCGATTGCGATTACTTTTTTAACTCTAAGATCATAGGTTGACGTTACAAAAGCAACACTTCCACCCAAAGAATGTCCAAGAAGATACAGCCGGGAAGAATCAACTCCTGCGTGGGTAATAGCATAGTTAATCGCGTTTTCAACATCCATTCGAAAAGCGAATACGTCATCATTGATGACTGGATCCTGAGAATCATCGAAACCGCGATAATTGATTGCAAATACCATGTAACCCCTATTGGCTAACTTTTTCCCAAGCGTCCTATACAGAGCCAATTTTCTTCCGTAGGGGGTAAGACCGTGTAAAATTATGATGCACGGTTTTAAAAAATTATCTTCCGGTAAACCATAAAGTGTACCGGCTAATTTTAAATCACCGCTATTGAAATGAAAATCAAGACCAGATTTATCAATTTCAAAGTGAGGCTGATTTTTGAGAATCCTAAAAAATCTTCCTTTATTTATTGGGAAATTCGCAAAATACAGCAAATAACATATTAACGACGCGACACTAATAAAAATCGCTCCCAGAAAAATTATCAGGGAGCGTTGTTTTTTCTTTGCCATTAAATAAGATAAATTTATGTTACTATCACATAATCAATTAGTAGAAACCTTAACACCACCGGGTGCAGCAGGTGGTGGATCAGAAATCACAACATCGTCGCAACTGCCACTTGGTGGTAAATCTACACTGTTGCCGTCAGAGAGTGAGGGCAAGGTTTGTATTGTTACTTCTTGTCCCGGTTCATCGCACCAAGTCTCAACCGTATTTGCAAATTCGGCTAATTTTTTAGCATACGAATGTATTTCGTTTTTTGCTGAGCCGTCCTGAAAAATATGCCCCCCAAAGTTGGCACCGGGCTGCATACCATATAGAAACATGTCACGCATACTTCGTTTTATAGCCTCAATTTCACTGTTGGTGTAGTTATGCCCTTGATCAGCATGCCACTCCCAGCGTGTACCGATATTTGTAAATGGCTTATTTAACGACCAATATGCATCATAAACTTGCCGTAAGTCATTCTCAAAAACCGGCCGATTTTGAAAAGTCATAAAATCCAATCCACTGAGATCAAATACCCACTGATCGATCAACCCGCCTCCATAAAGAGCATTTGAACCTGATGCTTCAGCTACAGTTAAAAGCATTCCAGAATCTTTTTCCTTCACATAACGCGCCATTGTCCGCCACCAGTTCTGAGCTTTTTGATTGCTTGACCCTTCGGTATCATGAATTTCCCACATTAACATTAAATAAACGTTTGGGTAATCAAAGGTAGTAAGGACTTTATCAATCAACTCTTGCTGTCGATACTGATTTTTCTTTTGCCATGCCCAAGAATCATTATAAGGGCCTGAGACTGAATTATTATAATCATCTAATGAATAAAAAGAGTCTTTCCCATTTGAAGCAATATCAATCGGGCCGCCCCATTTGGCGTTCCATGCATGTCCACCCCAGCGCCCGGGACTGTCAGTTTCCAAAACTGTTGTCATGAAAACGGTTATGCCTACAATTACATCATTCTGAAATGCCCAGTCAACATGGGATCTTAAACTATTCCAGTATTCTTCATTAAAGCCGCTTTTTATATTGTCTCCACGATAAGGTCGATCCGGACTACCATTACCATTGCAATCATACAGCCATATTTTTAAACGAGCATGATTTTCTTTGAAACTCGTCAAACTATTTTTTGAATAACGAATATCTTCACTCCCACCAGAAGCCACAAGAAAGATAGGTTGGTTTTTGTATAAAAAATAATGCGGATTGTCAGGGTTTATTTTAAATCGATTTGCGTCTTGGCTGAATCCCGATTCCATACTAAGTAATAAAAGAATAAAATTGAGCGCGGCGATAAAAAGCCAGTTTTGCATTCCCTTTAGTTCAAAGTATTTTCTCATGTGGTTGCTCCTAGCTGTATTAACAGAGTGCTTACTTTTTATATACTTAGCAATAACTACGCCAGCGAGAACTTTTCTACGCAATAGTCATTAAACTAAATAAAAACAGTGAATTCAATTCCTCATCCCTGAAATATAATTGAATAAAGTATGGGAACAATTACACTTATGAAATAAAAACTACTCAGAAATCATATTAGAGTTTCTCTCTAACCAAACCATCAAAGCATCTTTAACAATTTCATTTCCAAATGGGGAATAATGTCCATAAACAATTTCCGGCTCGCCACCATAGTATTGACTCAAAGTATCTGTCAGATCCAAATACTCAACCCCTTGCATTTCAAAATATTCAAGTAAAGGTTTCCAAGCCTTTATACCAGTCTTAGCGAAGTCACTAAGATGCATTTTACCGGGGAAGATAAGTACTAAAGCATGTCCTGCACCATCTTCTAACGCATCAGTATAAAATTTTTTCAAAAGCCTTGAAGATACTTGAAAAAGCTCGCCATGCTCATCACTATAGTTTGAGTATAAATCGCGCGAATACTTCTCAAAAATCAGCCAGCCCAATTTGGCAAAATTAGAATAAAACAGAATACTTCTGCGGTTAAATGCAAATTTATATTTTTGGTACCAGTAGTCATTTTCTCCAATTGATTCGAAAAGAGTATTATTTTGAATCTCCTGGCGTAGCATTTTTTTTGATCGAATCGGGTTTGGAATTAATTTGAGACTATCACCAGATACAACAAATCTAGGCTTTACCCCAAGTCCTCCAGTATTATGTTCGTAGGCCGGACGCCAGCGGTTGACGTTTCTTCGGATATTTTCAACAAGAAAACCAATAAAAACAATATCAGGTTTAAATTTAACACCATCCCGTTTATAATGTAGATATGCTTGATCTGTACCATAAGCCCGCACGCCGAAATTTAACACTTCCACATTATCTACAGCCTGCTCCAGAAGGTATGGCCAGGAATCCTCATTTTTAACATCCGCTGCTTCCGTAAACGAATCCCCAAAAGCAGCAATTCTAATCTTACCCACAGGCTTATGCAAATTATAATCTGTAAATGATCTCATTCCATAAGAATTTGAAACATACATACTATCATCAATCGCCCGATTGGTTCCAACACTCCATCCCAAATGCTGGTCAAAAACTATATAACTTGCAACGTCATCTTTATCGAGCTTTACAAAATTCTTTTTTTGGTTTTCGGTAATAAGAGTACTGTAAGGAGGCAACGGGTAGTTCTTAAATGCATTATCTTTGAACAGAATTTTCCCGGCAAAGAAGTCAAAAAGAACGAGACATCCCAAATAAGTTAGACTTATGAAAAGGAAGTAGAGCCATTTAAAATGCGTTTTCTCGAAATTTGGGGGAAGTTTTTTTTTCATACCGTTTAATAACTATGAACATTAGACTCTCCCCAATTTATACAAAAAATACAGCATAATCAACCTGAAACAACTTTCCCAGATACCTATCGCTGGCTTCCCTTAATTTATTTCTTTACAGTTCTTCTGGCCTTTGGGCGAGTCACTTTGCCGTTTGCAATCCCATTGGTTTTTGCTACGCCACTTTTTTGCGCCGGCATACCATCAACTTTTTGCCAAATTTCATCCATAATTTCCATTGAATGAATAGTTTCCTCCTTGGTCACAGGAGTAGGCTCACCATGTAAAATACTACGATAGAAAAGTTGAATCAACCGCTCATTGCCTTCAAACAAACTGTATTTCCCTGTAACAATTCGGAATAAATTTTTAAAAACAGCGCCCATTGCCGCAAAGGCCTGGCTAAAAAGTTGAATATTCCTGACAATTACTTTTGGAATCATCGGAATCGCTTTTTCGTGATAAATGTACTTGTTCAGAAAATCAACTTTGAGAGTGCCTTTCGTTCCATAAATATTCAAAAAGTGGTATCGTGGTGTAACCGAAAATGAAAGATGAACTTCACCAATTGCATCTTCCCCTTCAACAAGAACACGAAGTTCATCGTTTTTCATGTGGGGAACAATATGCATATATTTGGCGACCGGCTGGATATTTTTGGTTTTCCCAATTACATCTGTCAACAAACTGATTGGATGCGATATCATATTCTGATAAAGAGACCCGGGTAATTGATAAACCCAATGATCTTTTGCATCGTAGGAAAGATAACGATTGCCGCTATTTGAACTATAAGAGGTCGCATACCAGCTTTCAACATAACAAACTTTGCCAACTGCTCCCTGCGCTAACAGCTCGCGTGTACGAATCATAACCTCATCAAACAAATGATTGTGATCCACACAAACTTTAACCTTGTTTTTTTCAGCAGCCTGAAAAATCTGTTTGGCCTGATCAGCATTTAGCGCAAAAGGTTTTTCTACAAGCACGTTGACTTTTTTCTTAATTGCCGCTAAAGCCAAAGCTAAATGACTTTGCCCTGAAGTGACGATATGCACAACATCCAATTTTTCTTTTTCAAGCATTTCATTGATGTCGGAATATTTACCTCGTATCCCAAATTTGGTTGCAGTCTCTTCCGCAGCAGTTTGATTCAAGTCACAAATCGCCACAACTTCTGCATTTTTGATTTTCTTAATAATGCCCAGATGCGTATCTGCAAACATGCCGCAGCCAACGATACCAACTTTGAGTGTGTTGGTACTATCGATTTGAACTTTGCCTTTCAGAATCGGCAAATTGCGTTTCGGCTTTCTTTTATCCACATACTCTGTGAGAACCTCTTTTATTGTCTCCACTACATCGCTCTGAGGTTTCCATCCCAGTTCTTTTCGTGCCTTTTCCGTAGAATAAAAATACTGATTTGCACAAAGTCGTAAATAAGGCAAACGAATAGGGGACTTTTGTTTCAGTAATCCAAGAGTTTTGCCAATAAAAGATGCTAAAAAATGTCCTGATTTGTAGGATAACTTCAAGGCCTTAAGTTTTGGAATCGCGTTCTGCTTAATTAAATCCAGATACTGATTTTGCGTAATGTTGCTATCCTCGATAATATTAAAGTAGGCACTTTCAATTTT
>JAJDAE010000284.1 GCA_029262035.1 Candidatus Zhuqueibacterota bacterium | reverse complement strand
TATCACAGCTTCCCCTTTCATGACTTTATGAAACCCGTGGCAAGGAAGATCTTTATTACCATTGAAAAAATGGTTGGGCGTATTACCGATAAATTAATTTCCGTATCAAAATTGAATCTCGAAAAGGGAGTCGAACTGAAAATAGCTCCAAGAGAAAAATTTACAACCATTTACAGTGGTATTGATTTTTCAAAATTTAACATTGAAGTAAACACCGTAAACATACGTACCCAATTAGGGATCCCGGCAAATCACAAAATTGTTGGCATGGTTGGCAGACTTTCCGAACAAAAAGCGCCGCAGTATTTAATACAAGCCATACCAAAAGTGATAGAAAAATTCCCTAAAACAACCTTTATCCTTGTAGGAGATGGTGAATTACGAAAAGAACTTGAGACCCAACTAAAAGGCTTTGCCCTTAATGGGCGGGTTCAGATTCTGGGTTACCGTAACGATATTCCGGAACTCATGCATTTAATGGATATATTCATTTTAACCTCGCTTTGGGAGGGCCTTGGCAGAGCAATGACCGAAGCAATGTACATGGGCAAAGCAGTTATTTGTACAGATGTTGAGGGAGTACCGGAGTTAGTCGAGAATGGAAAAACAGGACTTTTGATTCCAACAAAGGATCCTAATGCTGCTGCGCAAAGTCTAATAGATTTGCTTTCTTCAAATGAGAAAAGAACCGAGCTTGGTAAAAATGCGAGAGACAAGGTAAGAACTATTTTTGAAATTGATACCATGATCACTCAATTGGAAAAACTTTATCTGGACCTGATGCAACAAAAAGTGAAAGCAGCCAACGCATGAAATTCATTTTTATCACGGAAGAAGATCCTTTCTATGTTTACCTGTTTTTTGAGACTTTTTTCAAAAAATACACCACTGAGTCTGCTGATTTAAAAGGCATTGTCATATTAGAGCCCTTTGACAAAAAATCAACCCTGGCATTGGCAAAAAAAATGTTTGGATTTTATGGTTTGTTTAACTTCATAAGGATGGGCATGCTTTATGTTTTTAAAAAACTAAAAGGAGTCTCCATAAGAAATCTGACGAAAAATTATAATGTTCCTGTTTTTGAAGTGGAAAACGTTAACGATAAAACTTTTTTAGATAAATTGAATGCGCTAGAAGTTGATCTCGTTATTTCAGTAGCAGCGCCGCAAAAATTTAAAGCAGAACTTTTAAGTATTCCAGGCAAGGGATGCATAAACATTCACTCTGGGAAATTACCCAAATACAGAGGTATGCTGCCAAGCTTCTGGACTTTATTAAATGAGAAAAAAAGTGGCGCGGTAACTATCCATAAAATGAATGCAAACCTTGATGATGGTGAAATCATTCTGCAGCAAGATGTAGAAATAGTGCCAAATGAAACCTTAGACTCTTACATCAAAAAAACCAAAAAACTCGGCGCTGAAATGATGTTGCGGGCTATTAAATCATTCAGAGATGACAAAGTAGAATTAAAGCCGAATAATAAGAACGAATCAACTTATAATTCGTTTCCCACACGGGATGATGTAAAACAGTTTCGTAGACAAGGGTTGAAATTCTTTTAGTTATGCATATTGTTATCGACGCCCACCTGGCGGTTAAACAAATTGATGGCGTTACCCGGTACTTAATCGGCCTTTTATCCGAATTGCCCAAAATTGATAACCGTGTTAAATATACCATTCTTGAACTGCCTAAAGCCAAGTCCGGCTTGCCGAAGTACATTTTTGATTTCCCAAACGTGGACAGATATGAGCTGAACTTGATGGGACCATCATTAAAGCAGCATTTTATTCTGCCCGGATTGCTAAAAAAACTAAAAGCAGATGGTTATCATCACCCACAGTTTGATATGCCGAGGTTCGTCAACACACCAACTGTTGTCACAGTGCATGATTTAAAATATGTATTTCATCATGAATTCTTATCCAAAAGAAGTAAACTAAAAAGCCTCTATGCACGTCAATCATTAAAGTATTCAATCCGAACCGCCGCAAAAATAATCGCTGTCTCTCAGAATACCAAAAATGATATTCTGCGTTTTTCAAATCTTGCTAAACCGGACAAAATAAACGTGGTATACCATGGCATAGACTGTAAGAAACCTATTTTAAAGGGAGACAAAGTATCCAGGGTTTTTCAGAATGACTACATACTTTTTGTAGGCACGCGAAGACCTCATAAAAATATTGAAGGTTTGATAAAAGCGCTTGCGGTGCTAAAATCTCAGTATAATTCTAACATCAACCTGGTGATTGCCGGAAAATCATATTCAGACTACCAAGAACCCGAAAACCTCGCGATTGCTCTTGGGCTGCAAGAAAGCATTCATTTTGTTGACTTTGTACCTGACGAAGAACTTGTTCATTTATATGATTCAGCCAAAGTTGTCGTATTGCCATCATTTTATGAAGGATTTGGGTTTCCGGTTCTTGAGGCAATGCTTCATAAAAAACCTGTGGTCGCGTCGAACGTTACCTCTCTTCCGGAAGTTGTTGGGGACGCAGGGCTTCTTGTTGAACCCAATAACCCAAACGATATTGCAAATAAAATATTTCAGATAATAAGTAACGATAAATTGCAGCAAGAACTTTCAAAGAAGGCAGAAGAACGGGTAAAGAAATTTTTGTGGAAAGGTGTTGCGCAATTAACTTTGCGAACATATCAAGAAGCCTTTTCTAAAAACACATAATCTAAAATATTAACCAAATGAAAAATGCCCTCTCCATAGATTTAGAAGACTGGTTTTGTGTTTATAACTTAAGTAAAGTTATAGCAAAAAAAGATTGGGATAATTACGAGCTTCGTGTGGTGGAGTCTACAACCAGAATACTAGACATATTTTCCAAACATAAGGTAGAAGCAACATTTTTTGTTTTGGGCTGGGTGGCCGAACGGGTTCCGGAGCTAATACGTGAAGTAGAAGCACGCGGACATGAAATAGCTTCCCATGGTTATTCTCATACGCTCCTGACTCAAATGTCACCTCAAGAATTTGAGGATGATCTAAAGAAAGCACTCGAAGTAACAAAAAAATGCACCAATTCCAGAATCCTTGGGTTCCGAGCGCCATCATTTACAATTACCAAAAATACGATGTGGGCGATTGACATTCTTGCAAAGCATGGTTTCCGTTATGACTCTTCGATATATCCAATAAGAATTCATCCTGATTATGGAATACCTAACGGCTCCTTAAGTATTTATCCAATCCATTCCTCACTGATGGAGTTTCCAATGAGTTGTGCTGAGTTTGGTGGGATTAGAATTCCATGCAGCGGCGGCGGTTATTTCAGGATGTTCCCCTATTCAATGACCAAAGCGCTCTTAAAACGGTGTAATAAACAAAATCGTCCGGCTATTTTTTACTTACACTCATGGGAAGTTGATCCACTGCAACCAAGAGTTAGAGTTAATCCAATTAAAGGATTTCGACACTATTCCAATCTTGACAAAACAATTGATAGGTTAAATAAGCTGCTATCCGACTTCGAGTTTACATCGGTTAGAAAAACACTTAATTTGTAGTAGATTTCAATTCTAACTTTTCAGGACTCCAACAAACTTTAACCCGCCACCTCAAATAAACTTGCCCTTAATCAACATTTTCATTAAGTTCACCTCATATTTTTTTCTAACACATTCATACTGTCTTATAACACTTCTATGCCGCAAAAACTCGAAAAAATACTTCTCGTCCTGCTTGATTTCTTTGTACTCAATATAGCCTTCCTTACATGGGCTTGGCTACGCCGAGAAATGGGATTTTTTGCTGAATCTGATTTTTCAACACTTTTGCAAGTTTCCCTGGTTTTTAATACGGTTTGGGTCATTTTATTTACCTTCACCGGGCTTTACAACTTTCACTATGCAAAATCACGTATCGATGAGTTTATAAGTATTTTC
>JAJDAE010000283.1 GCA_029262035.1 Candidatus Zhuqueibacterota bacterium | reverse complement strand
GTCTGATTCATACCCAGGGTGTCTGAAATTTCTGTTACCCGGCACGAACCTCCTTTGGCCAACAGAAGCATGATTCGCAGCTTGCTCTCCTCACTGATTAGCTTCAGCACTTTAACAGCACGTTTGATGTAGGCCTCGGAGAAAAATTCCTTCACATCCTTTTTTTCAAGATTTGTTTTCATTTGAATTTTTTATAGTTCCTCTTTTAGAGTTTATACAATTCTTGCTTCATTCACTTTTCGATGAATGTTTTAAGCGGTGGATTTATCCAATTGCTTTTGCGACCAGACGCCGTGCGTGTAACACAGCGGCCCTAATATTCCATAAATAAATCCCGGCGCGCCTGCAGTGAGCCCAAAGCCTGACCAAGCAAGCAGAATTGACAAAAGCCCGGCTGCTACAAAAATTAAATAATGCCGATGGTAAAAGCGGGCGCTGTGCGCTTGTTCTGGCGTCAAGTCCAGTTTTTCCCGGGAGTGATAGGCATGCAAATATAGCAGACTGAAACAGAAAAAGATTACAGCAAAACCGCCGCTGTACAGCATGAAAAGCTGACTGAGTTCATCAACAGTATTTATCCGAAATGTATGATTTCCTAAGCTGAACAGAGAGCTAATAAAGCCCTCAGCCACAAATTTTAGAGGATAAACATAAAACAAAACCACAAACAGCAGGCATGAATTCAGGAGAATGGTCACCCTGTCTTCCAGTCCGTAGCGCCGGAAAAATGCATTGTGTACCGCCCAAATAAGGATGAGTGCGCCAAAACTGAGGGCAAAAGAAGCAAAGCCTTGCAACTCCGTAGTAAGCTCAGCAAAACTGCCGGGCACTTCCAACGAGACCACCAACAGCGTTGCCGACAATGCGAATACAGCATCGCTAAATGCTTCAAGGCGATTGGTCTGGTGGCCTTCTTTGTAAGAAAGATTCATATCAACTTTTTCCTGAAAATAGATAACTTTTGCAGTTATTTTCGTAATCCTGACTTTGGTTAGCTTCACGCAATTTCAGAATTAAGGAACCTCGGCTTCGGCCTCAATTTCAACCAGGTACACTTCGCCGATCAACTCCGCCTGCACCATTGTGTTGGCGGGTTGAATATGCCCGAAACGCTCCCCGTGTGCGCGGGCAACCGGCTCCCAATCATTTACATGGCGGATAAAAATGCGGGTGCGGATTACATCTTCCAACTTTGCGCCAAGAGATTGCAACGCGCCTTCAATTTTATCGATGGCAAAATGGCATTGTGCCGCAGGGTCATTGCCGCCAATCGCGCGTTCGCCGTGAGTGGCGGTTGTGCCCGAAATACAAATCCGGTCACCGCGTCTAACCGCCCGAGAGAAACCGGCGATATCTTCCCAGACTGTGCCGCTCAATGCCAACATCCGGCCATCACTCGCAGTACGAGTTGCAAATGGCGCCGGCAAAGATTCAATATGATGGCTCAAATCTCCCGATGCGGTCAGAAAGGGCGGCTTTCGGTATTCATCGCCACAGCCACCATGAACCGGGTTAAACGCGTCGAGCGCTCCGGCAAGCAAAGCATGACTTTCTTCATCCAGGGAAAAACCAAACAGTCGCAAGTTGTCTTCCACATGCTTGCTTTTGCCCAAACGTGCCCCGATTATTATGCCGCCAACAGCTGGCTGAGCCAACACATAACGGCAGGCCACATTCGCAAGTGAAACCTCATATTTAGCTGCGATTTTATTCATCACTTGCAGTAAACCCTGAAAAACTTGCCAATCACCAGCCGTATCGATAAAGCGCTTATATTTCATCTGCGACCAGGTTGCCAGACTGTTTATGTCGGGCTCCGGTTTATCCAGCCATTTGTCTGTTAGAAAGCCGCCGGCAACAGTGCCATAGCAGAGCAACTTTATGTCATGCTCCTGACAAAGTGCGCTCATAGCATTTGCGGCGCGTCGGTCAATTAAGGAAAAACAAACCTGGTTAGAAACCACTTCAATACCGCTGTGCAGTACAATACGCAAATGCGCGGTATCAAAATTGGTGAGCCCAAGGTGGCGGATAAGACCTTCCTGTTTTAGCTCCTGCAGCCAGAACAAACAATCGAGCCACTCCGGGTCGGCGTAATTCCAGGCGTGAAATTGCATCAGGTCGATGTGGTCAGCCTGCATGCGTTCGAGAGCAAGCTCAGTGGCGACACGCACATCATCTTTGGTAATGCCGCCCGGTTTTGGTACCCATTTGGTGAGAAGCTGCACCGGCTGGTCACTTTCCTTTTGAAAACAACCGGTTATAATTTCTGATGAACCGTAGTGGTCGGCCATATCAAATGTGGTAAAACCGGCATCGACGTAGGGCTGCATTTTCTTGGCAGTGGCAACCGGGTCGAGCGGTTTGCCGTCGCGTTCAAGGTCAGCAATTTGCCAGAGTCCGGTCAGTACGCGCGAGATATTTAAGTCTTGCGCGAGATTACATCTTTCAATTTTGGATGTCATTTATTTCCTCATTCAGGCGGTAGTTTTGAGAAAATTCCCTTAACATCAACGCCCTTGTTTTTTAACTTGCTAAGTTCCCTGATATAAATCACCGAACCCATTGCCATCACCAAAAGCCAAACCGGTGTGGAACGAAAATACCAGGCAGCAACATCGGCAGAAAGATCTTTCCGGATGTGCACAATAAGAAAGACGCTGAGCATCGCAATCCCGGCAATGGCGATAAGTCTCTGTCCCGCACGCGATGAAATGACGCGGGTTTGTTTGGCGAGTTCGGGGTTGCGCCTGGGCAGCATCAGGACGGAAATGCACATCATCATGAAATTCACCAGCATGGAGATTACGAGCAAGTCCACACCGAGAAAAAAATCTCCTGCCAGGTGGCTACCGAGGATGCCCACCGAAGCCATCATCCCGCTGGCTATAATCGCCACGTGCGGCGTGCGCCAGTTTGGGTGAATTTTTGCGATGCCTTTCGGGAAGATACCGTCCTCCGCCCAGGCAAACATGAGCCGGGAAACTGCCAGCAACATGGCGGGTAAATCGTTGATTAACGCAATGGCTGCACCTAAAACAATAGCGACGGTCCAACCGACCGGCAGGACATGGCCAAGCAGTCCGGGTGCGGTCAGGTCCATGGTTTGTGCTTTTTCGGCGATGTACTGCCACGGCACGACATGGTAAATTGAAGCCGTAAACAGGAAATAGAATGTGCCGACCGTGAGGATAGCGATGCCAATTGCCAAGGGCAAAGATTTGGCCGGATTTTTCGCTTCACCACCAGCCTGGGCAATAGAATCAAAGCCAATAAAGCTGGCAAACAAAACGGCGGCTGCGGCCAAAAATAAGTCAAATTTGAACGGCGTTTCGGCGGCCTGTGCTACCACTGGTTCGCCGCGTGCAGTCAGCGCGACAGCAAAATCCTGTTGGTTGAATAAAAGCCCCGCCACAATAACCACTGCGCCGAGCGCAAACATCACAAACATTAACGGGATTAGCGTTTTTTCATAAAGCTGAATACCACGCAAATTAATCAGCACAAAAATCCAGAGAAATGCCAGCGATAACAGCAGCCGAACTGTGCCCGTATTTAGTAAATCTGCGGTGGCTTGCCAGCCGATGGCGGCGACAACATCCCGCAAAAACGGCACGATTACATAAGATACAACCCCAATGGCAATTGACAATCCAAACCATTGTGAAAAGCTGGCAACGAAACCCAGGTATGGATTTATGGCGCGACTGGCGTAAATATAACTGCCACCGGCACGGGGCATTGCTGACGCCAATATGGCATAAGCCAAGGCAGCAAAAATTGCCGGGATCGCGGCAAATAGAAATGCGGGTAAAACATACGGTCCAATGCCCGGCACACTGCGCTGAATCATAAACGGAATTACATTGATGGCCGCACCGAGCATGGAACAGATGCCGGTAGCCGCCAACCCCAAAAGTCCCATATCACGGGACAAGCTGTTTTTATTTGAATTTGACATTTGATAGTTTTCTTTTTGAAAGGATTTATATGAATAGAAAAGCGTAGACTAAAAGTATAAACTTCTTTCTTTTATTACAAACTTTTTATATTTTTAATTATCGCAACATGCATTTCTCTTTGGATCATCCGAAGCTGTTACTGTTGTATTTAGTTGTAAAATTCCACCGGAATGTTCTACCCTTTAATAAAAAAAAGGATTTATATGAATAAAAAAGCTCTGTTTCTTGCATTTGTAACCATTCAGTTTTTCATCTCATGCAACAGCAATAATACTTTTAACCAAATGCTGGATGACTACTATGAAGATGGCTTAAAACTAAATCCTATGGCGGCGACTGTCGCCGGCGATAATCGCTACAATAATAGTTTCCCCAATACTCTGTCTGATGAATATCAAGCTGAACTAAAGGCTTATTATTCCAGTTATTTAGAAAAATTAACTCAGTTTATTGATGAGGATTTAACTGAAAATCAAAAAATGAGTAAGGCTGTACTTAGGTGGAATTGCGATATTAATTTAAAGCGACTGACATTTAAAGAAGACTTTTTCCCCATTGACCAAATGTGGTCGGTTAATTTAAGGATAGGACAATTTGCCAGTGGTGCCAGTGCGCAACCGTTTAAGACTGTTGAAGATTACCATGCTTGGTTAGAGCGTCTGGACGGCTATTCAGATTGGATGGGTTCAGCAGAGGAAAAAATGAGAGAGGGAATGGCAGCAGGCGCTGTGCTTCCCAAATCATTGATTGTGAAAGTGATTCCTCAATTACAGGCTCTAACCGTGGAAGATTTGGATAAACACTTATTTTTT
>JAJDAE010000282.1 GCA_029262035.1 Candidatus Zhuqueibacterota bacterium | reverse complement strand
AGCGAGAAATCCTGTTTCTGAGAATATTGATAGCAAAAGTATTATTGATATACTAAAAATTATCAATTCTGAAGATAGTACCATTGCCGGAATAGTTCAGGGCGAAATTTGTTATATTGCTGAAGCAGTAGAACTTTTGGTGCAGGCATTTAAAACAGGTGGTCGCCTTTTTTATATTGGCGCCGGAACAAGCGGACGCTTAGGCGTTTTGGATGCATCTGAATGTCCACCGACCTTCGGCTCTGATCCTAATATGGTTCAAGGCATCATCGCCGGTGGCAAAAAGGCGCTTGTTAGTGCAATGGAGGGGAGTGAAGATCAGGAGCATCAAGGAGCATTGGATATGGCTGAGCGGGGATTTTCAAAAGAAGATGTACTTTGTGGAATTGCTGCCAGCTATAGAACGCCTTATGTGCTCGGAGCAATAAAATCAGCAATAGATATGGGTGCAAAAACAATTTATGTCACCTGCAACCCTCGTTCCGAACTGAGAATAAAGCCCGATGTTGCCATCTGCCCGGTCGTTGGTCCGGAAGTTGTGATGGGTTCTACACGCATGAAAGCCGGTACCGCAACTAAAATGGTTTTAAATATGCTGACAACGGCGTCTATGATCCGGTTGGGTAAAGTTTATGGTAATATGATGGTGGATTTAATGATGACTTCCAAGAAGCTCGAAGAGAGGTCGAAAAGAACCGTAATGATGGTGACCGGCTTTGATTATCAAGGCGCGACTTCTGTTTTAGAAAAAGCCGGGGGGCATGTTAAGACAGCAATTGTCATGGCTTTGGCAGGGGTGGACACAGAAGAAGCCTGTGAACGTTTGAAAAAAAGTAATGGTTTTGTTCGGGCAGCAATTAATTAGAGAGTGAAACGTGGAAAATAATCTGAAATTTTCTGATTCGACAAAATACGGTATTATTAATATTAGTGTGGCAAACTTAAGACAACAACCGGTGTTCCAATCCGAACTTGTGAATCAGACACTACTTGGTACGGTTGTTCCGGTTTATGAAGAGCAAAATGATTTTTATTTTATTGAAAATTGGGATGGTTATCGTGGCTGGACCAGTAAATCCTCGGTATTATTAACAGATCGGGAAAAAGCTGAAGACTGGAAAAATTCCAAGAAAGTTATTTTTACCGGTATGAATGGTATGGTAACCAAAACCACTGCAAGCGAGGATGAGCGTATTTCTGATTTGGTATGCTGTGCCACTTTAAAAGTAATTGAGGAGTTGCCCGAATTTGTAAAAATCGAATTACCCGATGGACGTGTCGGGTATGTAAAAAAAGAATTAACCGTTGATTCGGAGATACAAAAAACTTTCAAACCATCCCCTGAAGCAATTGTAAAAACATCGAAACAATTTATGGGACTTCCTTATCTTTGGGGTGGGACATCTTCAAAAGCGCTTGATTGTTCCGGGTTTGTGCAAATGGTCTTTTGGCTTTTAAATGTTCCATTACCCAGAAATGCAAGTCAGATGATTAAACTTGGAAATGAAATAGAAATAGCAAATAATTTTGATGCTTTAAAAACCGGAGACCTTTTATTTTTTGGGAAGACCGCTGAAAGGGTTACCCATGTGTCTATTTATCTGGACAAAAAACAATTTATTCATGCCGATGGTTACGTTCAAATAAATAGCCTGGTTCCGGGTGATGCGGATTATAATGAATATCGCCATCAAACACTCCTGAAAGTTAAAAGAATTTTATGACTCTCCAACACACGGTGCAACTTAACAACGGCCTGAGCATAAGCTACGGCGTGCGGAAGTTGGAATTAAAGCACAAATGGACCATCGCACGTGGTTTTGCAGATTTTAAAGATAATGTTTTCATTAATGTGGAAAAAGATGGTATAACCGGATTTGGCGAAGCCGCACCTAATATTCGCTATGATGAAACGCCGGATTCAACAATTGAATTTATCAAAAAGGCTTTGCCTGTCTTTGAGAAATTCGATTTAAGAAATTACTATGATTTAACGTTGGCAATCCAAAATATAGCAACACAGGAAACAGCAGCTAAATGTGCTTTGGATATCGCAATAATGGATTGGATAACTAAATCAAAAGGGATAGCTTTTCACCAATATCTTGGCCTGAATAAAAATAAAGCACCTGTTACCACTTTTTCAATCGGAATTGATACACCGGATCTTATCAAACAAAAAATAGCAGAAGCTGCGGAATTTCCTGTTTACAAAATCAAACTCGGCAGCGAGAATGATGAAAAAATAATTAAAACGGTGCGCTCTGTCACAGATAAGCCAATCCGGGTGGATGCCAATGAGGGTTGGAAAAGTAAAGAGGAGGCACTTGAGAAGATTAAGTGGCTGCAAACCCAAAACGTAGAATTCATCGAACAGCCAATGCCGGCAGATATGCTTGAGGAATCCGAGTGGTTACGACAGCATTGTGAGGTTCCAATTATAGCTGACGAAAGCGTGAAAACCACGTCTGATATTGTTCAGCTGGCAAAATGTTTTGATGGTATTAATATTAAGCTGATGAAAGCGGGTGGGGTGCAGGAGGCCTTGCGCATGATTTGGTTAGCAAAGGCATTAGATATGAAAATAATGCTTGGCTGTATGGTTGAAAGTTCGGTAGCAATTTCGGCAGCAGCCAGTTTATCCCCTCTTGTTGATTATGCGGATTTGGATGGAAATTTGCTGATAAAGAACGATCCGTTTTCCGGTGTCAAAACTCAAACCGGGAAATTAGTTTTAAATGATGAGCCAGGTTTTGGTGTAGCCCCGCGTTTTTAAGCCCCCTTTGGGTATGTTTCCCTTCCTTGATACAAGACTGTTGCTCGTTTGTACGCCCCAGCGTAGGAATACCTGACGGACGGCTCTGAGTCCAGTCGTAATGAGTCTACTTGACGCTGGAGCGTCAACGCACGCATTCCGACGGAAACCGTCGGAACGAGAACAACAGAGCAAGCTCTGACTACGAGCTAATTGCTCCGCGTGAGCAGTGTGTCATTCTCGAATGTTGTAGTCGGGAATCCATAAATGCCTGTTTTTGTAGTTGCCACTGAAAATATGTGGGGAAAAATAGGGAGAGGGGTGTGGCTTCAAAATTCAAAATATAACATTTAATTTGACTGTTAAATTCATTACAAGAATCGTTGTTAGCATAAAAAAAGCCTCACTTCAAAAGAAGCGAGGCTTTTTATGTTTTCCTGAATTAACTGATTATTACTTCAGCAATGTCAGTCGGCGTGATTTAACAAAAGCACCCGCTTTAATCATATATACATAAATACCACTTGCTACTTTCAGTCCGGAATCATCCCGGCCATTCCATTGGATTGTGTGGCTACCCGCAGGTTTGGTTCCGCTAACGAGAGTTCTGATTTCCTGTCCTCTCATGTTGAAAATCTGAAGTGTTACATCGCTATCTTTAGCAAGATCATATGCAATGCTTGTGGTTGGGTTGAATGGGTTCGGGTAATTTTGCTGTAAAGAAAAATTATCCGGTATAGAACTGCCTGAACCACCGACACTCGTTACTACCAATGAAACTTCTTCAGAGAAATCACCTTGGTTGCCATTAAAATCATAAGCAACAACACGGTAGAAGTATGTTCCGCCGTCAGCGATCGAAGCGTCAGTCAGTGATGTTTCAGTTGTTGTTCCAACGACCTCACCTGAAGCTGCATCAAATCCGGCTTCTGTGCCGCGAACCACTTCAAAGTAATTAAAATCAGCTTCATCAGATTCGAGCCAGGTTAAGAGAACAACAGATTCCAGGTTAGCAGTTTCACCTTCTGAAGCGGCCAAACTCTGTGGCGCTGCAGGGATGAGATTGTCTACCGATGCTCCGCCTGCTCTGTTAGAATCCCACCGGCTTGAGCCCACTGCGCTGACGTAAAAATAAGATGTACCAGCGCCATCGGGTGTTGCGTTAACCACAGTCGGAACTGTTAAAGCATAGTTTGAGCTATTACGCGCAGAAGTTGACCCAACCAGTTCCCATTTTCCGGGAGGTCCGTTTAATTCTGAGCCTTCTGCAGCAGAACCACCATCATGAATTTGACGATAAACTTCATACCCGTCAACGCCGCTGCTACCGTGACGGTCATTGATTGAGCCTGACCATGCAACCAGCACCTGGTTACCTTGATCATTTGGTACGTCATCAACAAAGATTACACTTGGGTGAGCGTTAGCAGTTGAAGCACCTGTAATAGAAATTGCATCATTTGCAGGGGTGGTAAAAGAGTTTGGTCCGTCGGCTGGCGAAACAGCAATTAGCCACTCGGAACTATTTTCAAACCAAATCAGGTTTCCGGCTGCATCAATAGACATATCTGCATTGCTGCTTGTAGTACCTGAACCGGAAATATCCTCAAAGACTGGTGTGCTGCCGCCAGCTGCCAAATCATCAATTCTACTCATTGTGTTCCAATTACCATCCGCTGTACCGCTCGCGCCGGAGAAATATACTCGGTCATCCGCGTTGCTGGTTAAGTCAGTTCCACGATTTAAACCAAAACCCACAGGGCGTCCATCACCATTGTCGAAGCCTACTGGAATGGTCCAGTTGCGATCTGTACGAGCAACCGGAAGTGCACCGGAAATATCGTAGCGTTCAACCGCAAGGCCGGGAGCATTACCAGTTGGTTGGCCGCCGGTACGCAATGAAACATAGAGGAATCCACTATCATCGATAACGAGATCACGGACAAACACGTTGGCCGTATCGCCGTCCGGAGCAAATTCAGCAACTACTTCAAAATTAGCAGGATCAAAAGTAGCTGCTTCGCCGATTGCACCGCGAACAACCGTGTTACCGAGACCCCAGTAAATTGTTCTGTCTGCACCGGTACCAACAACATCAATACCAACACCGGCTTTTGATGAGTCATCAGATGTGGTAACGACTGCAAACGTTGAGGTGTCCAGACTAGCAGCAAATGTGTAAATTTTGCTCAAAGGATCTAATCTGTCAGAGTAGTATAGATTTCCATCATCATCGCTGGTAAGCATGTAGAGCCGACCTGCGCCGCCAAGATCTCTTACATCAAATGGTGAGAAGCGATCCAGGTTTTCAGGAGTTTGAGCAGAACCGGTACCGTCTGCCCAGAAATTTAACGGACCGCGTTTCAAACCACCACCACCACCGTTACCGCCGATAGGATGTCCAAAATTTGGCGCTGCAGGGTTTCTAATTGTGGTACCACCACGTGTAAAAATAACTGTACCACTCTGGGCATAAACTACATCATAGCTTGAGTGCCCGACAGCATCATTTGCTGTAACAGAAAATGTGTAATCGCCAGCCGGGACAGGGGAGCCTGAATCATCGACACCGGCCCAAACAACCACGTTTAACCCTTGTGCCTGAGGACCTGCATCTACAGTAGCAACAACGCCGCTGCCATCAGAAACTTCGATAACTACTGAAGTAGCGTTTTCATTCAATCTGAATTGGATACCTACGCCTGGGGTATTATCATTCAAATCGCCGTCAAACTCAGCGCCGCCCGGGTTTACTACTTTTACATCAGATGCAAAAACATTGGCAAGAACTTCACTGGGAGTTACTGCCAGAAAAAAACCTATTGTACAAATTAAAACGAGTAATGATAATTTTTTAATCATTAACCTGCCTCCATTATTTAGAGAATTAATAACTTAACTAATTGAACAGCTTGTAAAGAAGTCCTCCTTTCTTTTTTAAAGTTTTTAATTGATGTGATGTGCTTTAGGATAAATTAAATTGTAACCTAATAAAGTTAAAGTAATTTGAAATGTCAATCGAAAGCATATTTTTTGGAAAGAAATCAATAATAAAGATGTCAATCAAATGTCCATAAAAGTCAGGTGTTTTTCAAATACTATTGTTCCCGATATAGGATAATGCGAAAAGAAAAATTTACATATTATTGCATAGTAATTTTTATTAAGCAATTTTGTCGATGATCTTGTGTTTATTCTCTATAATAATTCCCTATCTTGTTTGTAGTTTGTATTAAACCGAAAACATCTTTAATATCTTATTGCGAAAGAAACAAATTTCACATCGTCTAACCGTCCATAATCTGCCCAGCCAAAATCGAGCTTTAGGTTTGTACCAACAGCATCGTATTGTAGGCCAAGACCAAAAGTTGCCCCTTGTTCATTGTTTTCCAGGAATAAGGACTTGTAGCCACCGCGCAAGAAAAGGATATCTTTAAAACCCACTTCAATTCCACTATTTACAACTTCGGTATTGTCGTTAGGCTGTAACCCATCTGTGGTTACAAGGATGCTCATGTCTTCGGTGTCCATAGCCTTCCAGGCTAAACCGAATCTGAAATACAAAGGGAGTTCAAAGCTCTCTGTTCGAAACTTAGAGGGGACTTCATCAACTGCGCCTTGATCATCTAAGGGGGATTCATTAAAGAAAATATCCCGGCCATCCAATTGTAATTTCGAGCCGAAGTTTGATATGGAAGCGCCCAATGTTACATTTTTAAATGGTGTATCATACAGGACACCAATGTCAAATGCGCCTCCTCGAGCGGTTTCGTTGAAAAGACTTTCCTGAATGAATTTTGCCGTAAACCCGATAGAAAATCGGTCGGTTAAGTTTTTTGCATAGGTCAAACCAAGCGCAATAGAACTTGCATCCCATAGTTGCCCCGTGCCATCCGGGCTTCTAATGGTTCTTACTGCCTGTTCGGGGGTTCTAAATGAAATAACCTGAAAACCGAAAGCGCCTAAATTGCCTGCATTTAAAGAGAAAGCAGCAAAATCATAATCGGTACCTACCAACCATTCGGCATGATTAAAGGTCGCCTCTCCATATCCACCAATTCGGGCTAAACCGGCAGGATTCCAGTAAATAGATAAGATATCCTCTGCGATTGCAGTGTACGCTCCACCCATCGCAATTGAACGGGCACCGGCGCCTATGGTTAGAAATTTGGCTGCAGTAGTCCCAACTCTGTCAATAGATGACACATCTTGTGCCTCCTGAGAAAATAAGCTTGTATTCAGAAGGAACAAACATAGGCACGTGTAGCCCAAAAAGATTTTCTTTAATTTTTTCATCTCAAAATTCTCATGTTATTTTAGTTTTGAATTCGCCATAAATTTCAGATTGTTTTTTGGTTGGGTTCGTAGTTCAGCCTTCAGGCTGCCTTCCCGGATGGTGCAAGGCAAACTAAAGCCTGTACTACGAGCCTAAATTATTTTATTAAAGCTAACCGACCCGTTTTTGTACCAACGCCCGGCGCATCGATATGATATAAGTAAACGCCATAAGCGGTTCTTTGTGATTCAAAGGTCAGAAGATCCCAAACAGCGGAATTCGTATTATCATCTTTGATTATCGTATCAACCAATTCCCCGGTGATTGTGTAAATTCTGATGGTACATTTCTGGGGTAAATTTCTGAACTCCATTATGCGATCGTTGCGAATCCCGGAACGAAAGCGGAGTTCCGCAGCACTAAATGCAACATAGGGATTAGGCACAACAATGACATCCTGCAAGGCCTCTTGTGCAATTTGTGTGCTAAAAGACGTTGCATTGGTTGTTATTGAATACTTATCCCCGGACTCAAACGGTTTGTTTGAGAAAACCAGGAATACATCTCCGTTACCGGGATAAACAGGGTCTGCAACCAGAAGTGAATCTGTTCCATCTGCGGCTTCGAGTGTATCCACCGGAGGTGTGAATTTTATTTCATAGGTTGTTTGATTTTGTGTTCCCGGTTTAATAAAATTAATTGATTCAACATAATCCCATCGTCCATTTTGGAAACCGCTGACATTCTCCGAAATAAAAAAGTCAATCGGTAAATCCGTTGAAAGGTCAATTAGTACAAAAGGCGTTTCTACCGGCCTGAGAATAGATGTGTCGGCAGGCGCTACCAGATTTCCATCTGCCGTGGTATCATAATCAACAAACCGCAGCTCGAAATCTGTGTCAGTTGCTTTTGGGTTTCCTAAAGATGAAAGTTTTAAGAATTCAAGCTCAAAGTTGGTTGTTGAATTTTTAATTTTGAAACCACTTTTTTGCGCATTCGGGGCAGTTTCCTCATCCTGAACAAACATACGCATACCGTCAAAGACCGGGTTGCTATCTTCGCTATTAAGGGCAACACTTTCAGAGACCGGTTTGAATAAATAAGAAACCTCAATTTTCTGACCTTCTGGTAGGGACCCGGAGCTGGTACCGCGAAGTCTGCCTTCAATCAAATCCACTTCATAATCAGCCGGGTCTACTATTCCGCCATTGGAAAGATTCCGAACTGTCACCGTATTTTCAACAAGGTTTTTAAGTTTTAGAGTAACGAAAAAGATGCCACGGGAGGTAACTGTGTCGGTTTTTGTTTCTGTATCAGTTACCGAATAGCCTGTGGCTGTCGTGAAAGAATCGATGTTCACGTCTAAGAATTCAATATCATATTTTGCTTTATCCCGAACTGCAAAAGGATCCAAAAATTTTATGCTCACCGTCCCGGTTGCATTGCCCGTCTCTTGGGCAGCCAGATTTTGTCCCAAAATATCATTATCAAGATCCGGGTCAACAGTGCCTTTGGCAGGAGGTCCAGGCACAATAAGCGCTGTGTTGACATCAAAAGTGAACTCACGGGTCAGGGCATCCTGGTCGATGGTGCGCTGGCTTTCAGAGGGTACTATGCCAGCTTCTGCATCACCATGATCGTAAGATGTGATTGCGTAGAAGTAGGTCACTCCGTTTAGGACATCGTTTGAATCTACAAAGGAGTGAACCAAACCTGTGTTACTTCCCAGGTCAAATCGAACGCCGCCCGGGAATTCTATGTCTGACAAGCCGGAAAAATCGTTTACCAGATCCCATTGTGCTGTTACGCCGTTAGCCTGTTTTAGTGGCTCAGAAAGGAAAGGGATACCGCGAGAGTTGGTTATGCTTTTTGTATCGTTGAAGCTAAAATCCCGGCTGCGATAAATTCTGTAGCCTTCAAAATCAAATCCTTCGGAAGGGTTATCCGGATTTGCTCGTGATATAAACTGATCAAATGAGGACTCTGCTCTTGTATCCCAGTAAAGCGTTACTTTTTTGTCGCCGGGAACCGCTTTGACAATCGGTTTGAGTGGCGGCTGTGCAAATCGATAATCCGATTCAAATACTTGTTGTGAAATCTCTGCATTTTGCAGGAGATCGTCCAAATCAACCCCTAAAACTAATGCGATAGAAAATCGCTGACTTTCTCCCGGCGCCAAGCTAAATGGACCGGAGCCATAAATAAATACGTTGTCAGATTCCTGCTCTATTTCAGGTTCAGGGTCCTCCGGGCGTTGATTACCTGTAGACATTATCTGCCACATCAATTCATCATTCTTTGGCCGGTTGTTGCCACCAAACAATATAGCGCTGAAACTTGTTAATCCAAGTTGATCGGATTCAGCAGTATCCAGGAAGCCAAAATTAGGTTCACCGCCAAAGAAACGCATGCCTTCCAGACGGGTTTCCGAGGTGGCCTCGCCGACATCGAGGATTGAATTGCCATTTGCATCGAGATAAAATAACTGTGTGGGTTTTCCATCTCCTTCGCCGGGGTCAGCAGTATTGGGTATGCCATCTACTCCGACATCATCAAATTCAACCAGCCAGTCCCCGTCTTCATCGCCAGACCAATGCAGCTTTTCTTCTCCGAAAATACCGATTGGTCCGATAATTTCTGTACCCGCATCATTAAACGGGCTTTCGTCGACCAATCCGTCATTGTCATTGTCGAGTCCGTCGTTATCAAGTCCGGGACTTTCCATGAATCTATAGCCGAAGTAACCAGGCGTCAGACCGCCGTCGCCTCTCGAATCTGCATCAAAAGCATAAAGCATATTTCTTGTATCAAAGGGAAAAGATTCATCAAAGGCAGATATAAAGTTGGCATTATCATCGCTAAAGTCACCCGGGCCGCCGACATGTGGATCTCCAAACATACCCAAATAAACTTTATCAAGTGTTTTGCTGCTAACATTGGTAATTGTGTAAACCAAAAAAATCAGGTCTTCGGCTAAAGCATTGTTGAATTGAAAAATTCTGACTTCTAACTCAAGGCCTACGCCTCTTTTAGAGGAATCTTCCGGAAAGGGATAGTAGTCGAATTCATCATTACTAAAATCGTCCATCACATAAAATACTTCTTCATCCGGTGCGGCTGCATCATCGCCGAGAAATGCCGGCCATACATATCTTCCCAAAGTCGGATTAAAATATTGTTCCGGCCAACTATCCGGCTTGCCGTCTAAATCATCATCGAGATCAGTAAGCCTTGCCATTTCATTGGAATTAGGATCTGAAAAACCAACTTTGGGCAACCAGCCACGCTTTATGTCCGTTCCTGTCCGAAAATCACCATCGGCCACTGTGAGAAAACCGTCATCAACAATGTGGATAACGGTATCGTCAATAAATGCATGGGGTACTTCAACAGCGACTAATGGGCCAAACTCATAAGCGTATCCAAGTCCCACACCTTTTGGCCAAAATAAATCTGCATCCGATAAATCTGCATCGGGCGTAGATATTGACCCCAGGTTTGTCAACAAGACTTTAATCTCGTTGCCCTCAATTGTGGTGAATTTTTGGTCTGCGTGTTCAGGATCTTGCTGCAGAGCTTTTTTGAGGGATTCGTATTGTTTTTTCATTACCTCAAAACGTTCTACCGCCGGAAGTTCTTTCAAACTGGTTTTTTCCTGACTCCATCCGTTAAGTGTGAAAAATAAACAGGACAGAAAAAAACATACTTGACTGCTAATTGTGACTATTTTGCGCATTTCTTTTCCTTTAAATTGTTTTCTCAAATTCAAATAATGACAATTTAACTAAAATTCAAACGAAAGACCCCAGCGTATTTCTCTGGGCGGGCCAAGCCAATCTTCTCTTTGATAAAAATCATCTAAGAATTGTTCTGGAAATATGTTGCTTTCTCCCAGGAATTGCTGTTCAAATGCGATTCTATTACGTAATGCATCAAAACGTCTTGGGTTGTTAGACTCTTGAAGTGAAGTCAGAGAACTTCCCGTGTTGGTGTGAACCGAACGCTCATTAATCGAATCCAAAACATTTTCTATCTGCATAAAAATTGAGAAGCGTACACCTTTTGGATTAAAGAACTTCTCTAATTTTATGTCCAGATTTTTGTTGATCTCTCTACGGGCGCTCCTGGTCTCGAAGTCGACAGCCTGAACCTGGCTGGGAAGGGAAGGCGTGTATGGCGTCCCTGTCCACAGGTTTCCGATAGCGCTGATTGCCCAGTTGTTTGGTTTGCTCAAGGTGAGCGTTCCATTAAGGGTGTGTGTTCTGTCAAATGATAATGGAACAAGTGATTGTTCGCTGTCCCGGTCTGACCTGGTGTTAATTGCCAGGCTCAAAGGATCATCAAATGCACCCTCGCCAACCTGAAAAGTATAATCAAATGTTCCGGATAAGATACCGCCGGGAGCCCTGCGTTTCTGAAGTGAGAGTGTGAACCCTTTCACATTTGAGTAACTGATATTGGTTACAACATTAAAATTCTTTTGAGCGCCGACTTCACCAGCAACAACCCGACGGTTTTCAACTAAATTTGTAACATCTTTGTAAAAGATTGTAAAATCAACCTTGAAATCATCACTTAATTGCTGTTGCAAGCCCATTTCGTATTGTATGCTGCGTTGCGGTTCAAGATTGGCATTGCCAAAAGTGGGTGTCTGAGTGAATTTAAAATCCTCAAACCGAGGATTCCTGTAAATCTGGCTGAACCTTGGGTTTTGGTAAAAATGTCCGTAGGAAAAGCGTATAATCCCCTGGGCAGTAATGGGAAAACTCAGACTTAATCTTGGTGCAAATCTGTGTTTTGGTGTAGATTTCTTTTGATTTTCGATTTTTTCAACCCCATCGTCAACGGTTCCGGCAAGGTTGGGATTATAGAAGGCCCGGGTATCGAGGTATTCATACCTGGCGCCAATATTTAAAATGAAGTTTTTTGAAAGCTCCATTTTATCCAGAAAGTAGGCGGCGGCTTGAATTGGTTCTCTGTCAAAAAATTGATAATCTGTAAAGTCCTCATCCAGGGAAGGCAGTGGAATACATGGATCGTCTCCGAACATATCCCGACATGGGTCGGGTTGGTCGAATATTTTACTGCCGTCTTCAGGGTTAAAGTTTACGCTGTGAATCAATGTAAAAGTTTCTGACTTAAGGCGGTGATGCTGAAACTCTGCTCCGAATTTAAGTTCGTGGACAGGATTTGCCTGGAAGATCATATCCCATTTTCCGGTTAGAGATCTGGTTTTATCGAAAGATCTATCAAGACTGGTTCCGCCTGCCAGATAATCTGTAGGTGCAATCAAATTGTTCGTAATTGCGCTGTCAAAACTGCGTACGTATCTCGGATCAAAGGCATCTTCAAAAACATGGGTGCGATCATGTGTAAAAGCAGCGCCAAATTTTAAAGTGTAAAACATTCTGTTGCTTAAAGTATGCGTAATCCCGAAAGAATGGTTGATTCCGTTACTAAATGTTTTGGGTCGGCCATCCGGGTTAAATCTATAGCGACGGAAGTTGCTACTTCGGAACCTTTCACCATCATCCAGAAGTAGATCATAAGTCAATTTGAGACGCGGGTCTAATTTCCATGTCAGCTTTGCTGTTAAATTTATACTTTCACTTGTAACCATTGGTACAACTTCCCGGTCACCATCTGCAAAACCGGCTCTTCCTGAGTCACCAAAAGGATCGATGACCAGAAAATCGCCAAAAATGAAACCGATTTCTTCACGATCGAATACGCGCATCCCACGGAGATGGCCATCGTCGTTTTCCAAAACTCCGGAAGCAAAAAAGGTGAACTTTTTTCCCAATAAAGGCACCGGGCCGCTCAATGTCCATTCCGACCGCTTGTGATTCAGGAGGTCGACATCATCGATCTCATAAAAAATATCATCTCTTGAACTGAAATTGCCACCCGTGTAACTTCTAAAAGAAGCATGGTAATCCTGGCCGCCATCCTTTGTAACAAAGTTGACAACACCGCTCAACGCATTCCCATATTCAGCACTGAATGTACCCGTCGAAACAGAGACTTCTTGTACGGCATTTGTAGCGATACCCACACCCTGAAGATTGCTTAAAGGATTATTAATTGAGACGCCGTTTACCTGGAAAGCTACTTCATTTGAACGACCACCACGGATATGCAAAGCACCGGCATTGTCCTGAACAATACCTGCCTGCAGGGCAATTACATCCCTGATTTGATCAACCGGCAATGCATTAATTTGTTCAGCGGTGACTGCAACCAGTGTGTTGGTTAAATCCTGACGCACCAACGGGTTGCGCTCGCCAAAGACTTCTATTCCCGCCATTTCAACTGCGCTGGGGCTTAAAGCTTGATCGATACGGGTGGTAAAGTCAACATTTACACGCACATTTTTATAAAGCACATTTTGATAACCTATAAAGGATATATTGATTGTGTACAGCCCCGGCGGTACATTGAGAATCGTGTAATGACCGTCTGCATCGGCTGCGGCGCCCAAATTTGTACCTTGAACGATAACATTTGCTCCGGGAAGACCTTCACCAATATCACTGTCAGTAATTTGACCGGTTATTTTACCCGTTGAACCGGCGTATAGTGATGAACTAAAAACCACTATAGTTATAAACAGCTTGCACACGTTTTTTAACATGTTAAAACCTCATTTGTATGAAAAATTTTAGATGGAGATGTAGAATTGATTCAGCAAAAACGAAATTCGACCTAAATATAGCTAAAATATTAAGATGATGTCAAGAAAAATGATAAGCGATTAATGTTTTGATGTGATAATTGCTACATTATATAAAATAATAAAATGTTGATAACTTTCTACATAAATTTTATCACAAGTTGATACTATTTTAACATGTATGTATTTGTTGACTCTTTTTCCAATATGTCTTAACAAATTATTCATAAAGAAGATAGACGTTGTAGTGGTTGTTAATGGGGAAGGATTTCGAACTAATTTCTAAGTCCATTCATTTAAAAAGTGCTTGACATTATTTGTTAAAATAGCTAAATATTCAGCACAAATATTGATTCATTTCAGTTGTACTTTGATCGCTTTCCTTTCCTTATTAAATAAAACATGCAGCTTAAAGATTGTATGTACATTAATTTTATCAGTAACTTTTCCTAAAAGGGGTATTTCATGAAAAATACTTTTGTAGCCACTTTATTGACTTTAGTTTTCGCATTACTTCTGTTTTTACCTGTTCAAGCGCAACAGCCAAGTGAGGGCGATAACAGTTACCGCCTTACTAATGTGAATCCTCGTTTTCTTTCAGAAATTGACACACTTACATGTTCCTCAGGCCG
>JAJDAE010000281.1 GCA_029262035.1 Candidatus Zhuqueibacterota bacterium | reverse complement strand
TAACAACTCTGTGGGTATATATGTTGGAGACGGTAGTTCCGATAAAAGCAGAGTAGAAATTAAAAATAGTACATTGAGTAGCAATGGTCATGGGATTTTTACTGAGTCCGCTCAATATATTCAAGCAAAAACAACTGACTTCATGGATAATCAGTTGGGTGTCTTGTTTGATGGCGTACCTACTTTCGATCTTGATTTTAATGAATTTATTGACAACGGCGATGGGGTCATGGTCACTCTTTCGTCTGGTCAAATTGAGAATAATATTTTTAGCAATAATGAAGGATTTGCAGTTTACATTTTTGACGAGGCCAGCACAGGTACGGAAATTCAAGGCAATGAGTTTTGCAACAGCGGTATTGCCGTAGATAATGATGGCGCTTCCAATGTGATTGCTACTGGCAATTACTGGGGTGACCCGGGTGGACCCAGCGGTGCTGGAACCGGAGATGGTGATCTGATAGATTCAGGTGTTACGTTCATACCGTTTGAAACATTTACACTATTTGCGAATTCACCATGTGAGCCGCCTTATGTCCTGGTCGAGGCAAAAATTTTCCTCGAAGGACCTTATGATGGCAATAATGCAATGACCAATAACCTTAACACCCAGGGGGGCATTCCCACCAGTTCTCCTTATTTCGATGGAAGAACTGTGGATGAAGTTCCTGAAGGTGTTGTAGATTGGGTTTCGATTGAATTGTGGCAAGTTTTAAGTGAAGTTGAATCTGCAAGCGGTATCAATGAAACTTTTTACTTTCCTGTCACAAGATATAGCGCTTTTCTGCACCCGGATGGTCGCATCGTTGCAGATGATGGAACAACCGGCCAGGTCAGAGTGCTATTCCAGCAGGCACTTTCAAAGAGAAAATTCAAGTTTGATAAACAATCTGTAAATGGTGTTTCTGAATTGACCTATTCCTATTATATTGTCATTAAACATCGAAACCATTTGGCAATTATGAGTGCTGCTGAAGTTAATTTATCTAACGAAACATCTACATTGTATGACTTTACCACGGGACTTGACAAAACTTTTTCTTTAGGTGGAGATGCGATGGTTAGTTTGGGAGAAGGAAATTTCGGTATGATTGCCGGTGATGGCAACGGTGACGGTGGTATTGACGCATTTGATAGAAATCTGATTTGGCGTACTCAAAATGGTTCAACGTGGGATTACACCAAGTTAGGTGATTTTAACCTGGATGGCGGAATTGATGCTTTTGATATAAATCTTGAGTGGCGGCCAAATAACGGAAAAGCTACACAATTACCAGAAATTCCTGAATAAGAAGAAATTAATAATTGAAGGAGTACGTATATGAGACTAAGAGTTCTATTTATTTTATTTGCAATGTTGTTTTCACTTGGAACAAGTCAAGTTGTTGCACAAACAAATGCCTATGATTTGCAATTTGTTATTGTTAAGAATGATATGGTTGCAGCCGGTGAATATGATGTGAAAATACAAATTAAATCTTCAGGTTCACAACAGTTCGCCATGGGGACAGGTGGATTGGCTTTTACATATAACACAACTGGGTTGAACGCCCCAACTAATATTGCACCGGCTAATTTTAGCGGTGGTAATTATTCAACTCTTGCACTCTCGGAGCCGGTGACCGGCCGGGTAGTTATAAATATCGTGCTAAATAGCACTAACAATGGTACAACTATTTCGACTGACTGGATGGATGTTGCAACCATTGATTTTACGATTGCACAACCTCAGCTTACTGCTAATTTAGCTTGGAGGACAGCATCTCCAAATCAGACAGGTATTTTTGTGGATGACGAAATAACTGTAGCTTCAATTGGTACCCTCAACGATTCGGATGGTTTGTTACCGGTTGAACTTTCATCCTTCACCCATAATGTTTTTCAAAACAAGGTTTCTCTGAACTGGGCAACACAAACCGAAACCGATAACCTGGGCTTTGAAATTGAGCGCAGCGTAGCAGGAGCAGATTTTGAAAAAGTTGGTTTTGTTGAAGGTAGTGGTACCACAGTGGTTGCACAAAGCTATAGTTTTGAAGACAATAGTTTACAGCCCGGTGCCTACAGCTATCGTTTAAAACAAGTTGATTTAGATGGCGCGTTCGACTATTCCGAATCAATTCAGATTGAAATTACGGCACCAAAAAATTTCACCATTGCCCAAAACTATCCTAATCCCTTTAACCCTGAAACAAAAATTGATTATACTTTGCCTGAAAATGCAAACGTTAGCATCGCAATTTACAACCTCAAAGGGCAGTTTATTAGTCAATTGGTAAATGGCGAACAAGCGCCGGGATTTCATTCGGTTAATTGGAATGGTAGAAACGACAGCGGCCTGGAGGTAGCGAGTGGTGTTTATATTTATAGCATTAGCGCCAATAAATTTCGTGAGTCAAGAAAGTTGACTTTCATTCGTTAACAATATTTAACTTTTCAACTGAAAAAGGCACGCAATTTAATTGTGTGCCTTTTTTGTTTTAAGTTTATCTCTTAAATATCCAGGTCAAAAACCGTTTGACTTTCTCTCTGCAATATTATATATTTTTAATCGCTTTCACTAATCATTTCAAAATATATATAAATCTGGAGGACTGCAAAGTGGCAGACGAAATAAATCAAGGTTCCGCAGAAGGCAAGCCGACTCGAAATGTAACTTCAGATGTCAAACCAGGGGAAAGTTCTACCGAGAAAGTTGTTAAAACAGATAGACCTTCGCCAAGAGAAAAAGTTGCTGTTGATGAAAAAGGTTCGCTTTGGATGAGCCGCCGTAATTTTTTTAGCCGTTCAGGTTGGATCGCTTTTTTTGCTTTTGTAGGCTCATTCTTAATCGGTTCGCTGCGGTTTATGTTTCCACGCGTACTGTTTGAACCATCACCCGTGTTTAAAGCAGGGTATCCCGATGATTATCCTCTGGGCGCTGTTTCTACAAAATGGGTGAAAGACCAACGCGTTTGGATAGTGAGAAATGAAGAAGGAATTTATGCTATCTTCGCGCAATGTACTCATTTGGGCTGTACGCCGAGGTGGCTGGATGCCGAAAATAAATTTAAATGTCCGTGTCACGGAAGCGGCTTCACAAGTGAAGGAGTTAATTTTGAAGGACCGGCCCCCCGACCTTTGGAACGGGTAAAAGTTGCTCTCGCTGAAGACGGCCAGTTGTTGATTGATAAAAGCATTAAGTTTCTGGAAGAAAAAGGCGATTGGGGTAAACCGGGCTCTATTCTTTCTGTTTAATTATTGAAGCCTGAGCATTTAGGGTAAGTTGCAAGGCAGAAATAATTTTAGGTATTTTACTCATTTTGAAAATTTAGGCACATAGAATTTATGTGGTATTTAGCCAAAATATTAGAAGTAGTTGGATTGGGTCAGGTACTCGTTGGCGTTTTCATCGGAATCTCTCAAGATGATTTAGCCGCCGAATTGAAAATAGCATTAATTGGTGTGGCTATTTTTGGCGTGGGTAGGCTTATTGAGATAAAATTTGGTAAATCTTAGTGAAGGATGTATTGGCGCTTATTCTGGCAGGAGGCCGGGTAGACGAGCTAAGTGTACTGACTCTATTCCGACCTAAATCCGTCGTCCCCTTTGGCGGTATGTTCAGAGTTATTGATTTTCCCCTAAGTAATTTAATGTATTCTGGTGTTGAACGCGTTGGTGTTTTATGCCAGTATCGCTCCCTTGCGTTGAATAACCATGTTGGTGTAGGTTCCTGGTGGGATTTTCTTGGAAGAGACCGCGGTGCAACCATGCTCATGCCAACCCTGCGCCATAGCGCGGGAAATTGGTACAAGGGCACTGCCGATGCGGTTTACCAGAATATTGAATTTATCCAGGAAAATAAGCCCGACACAATTATGATATTATCGGGTGACCATGTTTATAAAATGGATTACATTTCGATGCATGCAATGCATAAAGAAACGGATGCGGATTTAACCATTGCATTTGCACCGATAGACCCGAATTTGAGCCATCGATTTGGTGCAGCTGAAATTGATACTGAATGTAACGCCTCAGGCGGCCGTGTTTTAAAATATCGGGAAAAAGATAATGAGAGCAAGTTAGAGTGGGCGAGTTTGACGATTTATATGTTTAAGCCCGAAGTTCTGTATTCCGTTTTAAAGGACAACTCTTTAAATTCTCAGTCACATGAGTTTGGCCGTGATATTATTCCTAAAATGTTAGAAAATTATAAAGTTTATGGTTATAATTTTGGTGGTTATTGGGGATATTCTAAAACCATCGATGAATATTGGGAAACCAACATGGCGCTTTTGGGAGACTCCCCTGAAATTGTTCTGGAAGGGTGGAAAGTAAGAACCAATCTCGATCATGACAGGCTGAGAGATCGCGCACCTGCACAAATTGGCGCGGAAGCCAATATTCGAAATTCACTGATCCAGAATGGGTGTGAGATTGACGGAGAGGTTGAAAGCAGCATTCTTTTTCCGGGAGTAAAAGTTAAAAAAGGGGCAGTTGTAAAGAATTCTATAATTTTCAGTGACAATATAATCTCCTTTGACGCAAAGCTTGATTATACCATAACAGATTTTGATGTGACTATTGGCGCCGGTACCCAGATTGGGTTAGGAAACAATTCCGGAGGTGGTGAGCATTCTGAACTCGGCATTACATTAATTGGAAAAGGTACAGCAGTCCCTAGGGACATTGTGATTGGAAAAGGTTGTGTCATTAGTCCCGGATTAACCGAAAAACATTTTCAACAAAAAGAATATAAATCAGGTTCTATTCTATAATGAAATCGACGCTTGTCATGTTGTTAGCTGGCGGAGCGGGAAGCCGGCTGAATGTTTTAGGAGCTGCGCGTGCTAAACCGGCAGTACCTTTTGGAGGTGTCTACCGAATTATAGATTTCGCTTTGAGCAACGCAATGAACTCCGGACTTAATATTGTTGGTGTTTTAACGCAATATAAGCCGCTTTCGTTAATGGAACATATTGGTACCGGCGAGGCTTGGGATTTTGTGGGACGTACACGCGGGGCTAAAATTCTCCCACCCAGAACCGGGCAGGAAGATTCTGACTGGTACAAAGGCACTGCCGATGCTGTTCGCCAAAATATTGACTTTATTGAATCCAATAATCCCGATAAAATTCTTATTTTGTCAGGTGACCATATTTATAATATGGATTACGCTTCATTGATTCGCTGCCATGAAACAAAGAAGGCGGATTTAACAATTGGTATGCTCATTGTCCCGTGGGAAGATACCCGGCATTTTGGAATTGCTATTACAGATGATGAGGATAGAATTATTGACTGGGAAGAAAAACCCGCCAAAGCGCGTAATAATTATGCCTCAATGGGCATTTATGTGTTTGAGGCAGATTATTTACTGCATCGCCTGAAACAGCACGAAGGCCATGATTTTGGCCATAATATTATTCCGGACGCCATCAAAAATGACAATGTTTTTGCCTATCCTTTTTCAGGGTATTGGCGCGATGTCGGGACGATACAGGCCTACTGGGAAGCGAATATGGATTTGCTTAAACCCGAATCAGGTTTAGCGCTCAAAGATTGGGGTATGCGCAGCAATGTTGAAGAAGAAGGCAGATTTGCTGATCGGGCGCCTGCTTTTATTGCGCCGGACGGGAATGTTAAAAATTCAATTTTGTCTCCTGGATGCATTGTTCATGGTTATGTTGAAAATTCAATTTTATCGCCTGGAGTTATTGTAGAAAAGGGCGCTGTAATAACAGACTCGGTGATTATGCACAATTGTTTGATTCATAAACAAAGTAAGGTGCAGGAAAGTATTTTGGATAAAAAAGTAACGATTGGCGAATATACCGAGATTGGGGTTGGGAGTGGTGCAATCGCCAATATCGATAAGCCGGAACATCTGTCGTCAGGGCTGGTGGTGATTGGTAAAGGCGCTATTGTTCCACCAAATATTAAAGTGGGGAAAAATAGTATTTTGCATCCGCGGCTTAGAGCGGGTGATTATAAATCTAATAATATTCAACCAGGGGAAACGATCAGGCCATTGGCTGAGGTATAATTTTGAAAGCAGTAATTATGGCGGGTGGGCTCGGTACGCGTTTACGGCCCTTAACTTGCCAAGTCCCAAAACCCATGGTGCCTGTTATGAACAGGCCCATCCTCGAACATACAATTCTACTCCTTAAAACATACAATTTCAGAAATATTATAATTCTGCTGTACTACCTGCCGGATGTAATTAAAGATTATTTTGGCGATGGCTCCGGGCTCGGGGTTAAGCTGGATTATATTATTGCCAAGGATGATTTTGGAACTGCCGGCGCCGTAAAGCAAGCTGCGAGTCGGCTTCAAGAGCGTTTCCTGGTTTTGTCGGGGGATGCAATAACAGACATTGACCTCGATGAATTAACCGGTTTTCATATCAACAAAAAGGCAATATCAACCATCGCCCTAACCAAAGTTGACAATCCATCACCTTACGGTATTTCTATTGCAGATTCCGATGATCGCATCACCCGCTTTCTGGAAAAACCATCGTGGAGCCAGGTTTTCAGCGATACGGTGAACATGGGGATTTATATGTTGGAGCCTGAAATTTTCGATTATATTCCTGAAGAAAAAGAATATTATTTTGCCAAAGATGTTTTCCCGGCTTTATTAATGGAAAATAAACCAGTTTTTGGATATACATCGGATTGCTATTGGAAAGATATTGGTGATTTAAAAACTTATTCTCAGGTTCATTGGGATGCGATGAATAATTTGATCACCTTAGAGAACCAGGCTGAGTTAAGGGATGGCAATATTTTCCTCGGAGAGAACTGTGAAATTGATGAAAATGTAAAATTACAAAATGTTGTATTTGGTGATAATTGTAAAGTTAGAAGTGGTGCAGAAATGGCAAACGTCATTTTAGGTGCAAATGTCGAGGTTGGAGAAAATTGCCAACTAAGAAATGATGTCATTGCAGATAATTGTAAAGTAGGTAAAAATACAATTATAAATGATGATGTTTACATTAGCAATGATGTGAATATTGGCGCGGATAGTTTCATAAACACGAACATAAAAATCTGGCCCCAAAAATCTATTGATTTTGCTTCAATTGTTAATTCAAGCATTGTCTGGGGGGACACATGGCAGCGTGAAGTTTTTGTGAATTCAAGAGTGACCGGATTAACGAATTATGAACTTACCCCCGAGTTTGCAGCAAAATTAGGTGCAAGTTTTGGCGCCTGGGTTGGCAAAGGAAAACATGTTTTACTGGGGAGGGATGCGACCCATGCCTCGCGAATGATTTACCGGGCGATAATCACCGGACTAATGTCTGCCGGTGTAAATATCAGCACATTGCAGGTATTGCCTATTCCGCTAATCCGGTACGCGCTTTTATCTTCGGTACGCACCGGCGGTGTTTACATTCGATTATCCCCTTACGACAGAAAAATGACCGATATTTTATTTTTTGATGGCGCGGGAAGGGATTTACCCACCAGCATTAGCAAAGCAGTGGAGAGAGTTTTTTTCCGTGAGGACTTTCCGCGAGTAGATAGTGAAGAGGTCGGTGAAATTAAATATCCCGGCCGTGTTACTGAATTCTATATTACCGATTTTTTAAAGAACACCCGCCTTGATGTTATAAAAAATGCAAATTATCGGATTGTAATTGATTACTCCTATGGTTCTGCTACGGAAATTTTTCCCTCAATTATCGGTGACCTCGAGTGTGAAATTATTTCCCTTAATGCACATTTGGATCACAATAAACTAAGCAAAAGTAAAGAAGAGTTTGACAATGCGTTACAACAGCTTTCCGGAATTGTAAGATCTACTAATTCCAATATGGGATTTCTGATTGACCCCGGCGCTGAAAAAATAATTGCAGTCGACGAAACCGGAGAAATTATTCCCAGTGAAAGATTTGCAGTTTTAATCACACAATTGTTCTTAAAATCCAATCAACCCCGCAAAGTTGCCGCACCTGTTTGTGTACCCAGTCAAATTGAAGAATTGTCTCTTGAACACGGTTTCGAATTAGTTTACACCCCGGATGCTGATAGTGCAATTATTAAAGCCACTGAGGATACCGATGTAGATTTTGCAGTGGGCATCCGTGGCGGATTTATTTTTACCGCCTTCCATTTTGCATTTGATGGGATGTATGCCCTTGTAAAAACCCTTGAGTTACTGACAATAAATAGCGTTTCTCTCCATGAATTAAATCAATCCATACCCAGGAAGTTTTTTAAGACTGCAATTGTACCGTGCCCCTGGGAAAGCAAGGGCACCGTTATGAGAAAGATGACCGAACTTTCGGAAGGGAAACCAAGAGTGTTGGTTGACGGCGTAAAACTTATTTTTGAGGATGGCTGGGTGCTTGTACTGCCGGATCATGATCGAGCCGTTTGCCATGTTATGGTTGAAGCCGCCGAAGAGCACCGTTGCCATTCCCTGATTGCGGAATATGAAAACCACGTTAAGGAGTTTATTGATTCCTGAGTTTTGTAGATCCCTTAAAATTCTGAGTATTAGATGTGTGCGCCGCACTCATAAGCAGCGCACACTTTTAGGTCAATCCTGAATCAAATTACCGCACCAACAACATTTTGCCATTTTTCTGAAACGGACGGGAGTCCGGCGAATTCGGTTGAACCGTAACCTGATAAATGTAAACACCACTGCTCACCTCGATGCCGGAGTCATTTTTACCGTCCCACACGACTGAGTAAGTTCCGGGATTTTGTTGCTCTTGCACCAGCGTTCTGATTTCCTGCCCCATCAGATTGTAGATTCTAAGCTGGATTAAGCTGGCTTCGGAGATTTGGTATTGAATCCGGGTCTCGGGATTGAAGGGGTTCGGGTGATTTGAAAACAGGCTTTTGTTTTCAGGAGCCGCAGGAGGCAATTCAGTCTCATCTTGAGATGTACTTTTAAGCACAGAGAAGTTTTCTGTCTTAACGAATGCGTTGCGGTCAAGTTCAAACTGTAGCCGTTTGACCAACTTTTCATCGGCGTATTTTGCAGTCAACTCAGTCAAAATCGTGCTGGCGGAATTGCTGTCCTTTTAACCGTAGAGATAGGTGTCGAACAAAACCAACATGGCAAGCGCCTCCAATTCTGTTCCGGCAACCTCAATTTTGCTTTCCTGTGCAGTTGCCAGGGCGCTGTCAAATTTTCCGTCTAAATAATATTCCACTGCCAACAGGCCTCTTGCTACTTTGCCCAGTTCAGTGCCGGATTTATTAGTGGCAGTAGTTTGTAGAATACTAATGAAACCGGGCAGTTTGCCGGTGCGGTGCAGGCGGCGTTGTTTGAGTAAATCGAGAATGGCTTGGTCCACACCCTTTTCTTCCGTGGGCTCGAGAGCGACCTGCAACTCCATCTCTCTCGCCGGCGCCATGCCCGAATTGGGGTCGGAAGACAAAGGGGAATCATCGATAACATTGCCATAAACATTACCGCCGGAGGCGCTGCCCCACCAGGTATTCTCAGCCCAAACCCAACTGGAGCTCAAGCCAAGGGCATCCAGGCCGGTGTTGCTGTAAACGCTGTTGTCGCCGCCGAAATTGCCGTCCTCTCCCAGCCATAAATACGTACTTGCCCCGGAAGAAGAAAGTCCCACGCTATTGTCGCGAATCACATTGTTGCCGGTCAAGCCGGTGCCCCAAATTGTGCAAATGCGGCATTGCTGCCGTAAACGCCGGTATCGTTGTCCTCGATAACATTGCGAAAGAGCATCGGATCGGCGTTATTAAAATTGAGCCCGTTGCCATCGGTGAGGGTGCCAAAACTATTCTTGATGGTGTTGTCCAAGTATTGCGCTGCGCCATAGCGGTCAAAAACGCCCTCATCGTTGTTGTCGATAATGCAGTTTTCAATAACAGCGTTGGATGTGTTCAGGTTGAGACCCCACAGGCAATTGCTGATGGTGGTGTTTTCTATGGTTGGCGACGCGGACTGAATATTGATGCCGTCTCCGTTACTGACGTACTCAATTATCGCATGGTTGACATTGCCGGAGGAACCGGTGTTGAATCTGATGCCATCCCAGTTGCCAGTGCCGCCACTGCGGGTAAAAGTGACCTTAGATACACTTAGACCATTGACATTGAGAACGCCGTTGATGGTGAGTTGAACGCCGGAATCAAACTCTATGGTCGTACCATCCTCTATCGTCAGTGTTTTTCCTGATGCAATGGTTAAATCTTCTGTAAGCAAAACATCACCGCTCAAAGTGCCGCCATAGTTTTCAAGCGTGTATTTGAGGGCTTCGTAGGCGTTGATGCGGCCGTAACCAAGATAGACATCCTTTCCGGGATATTGAGCCTGATTTACATCTTCAGATGTTGTAATCAAAATGTTTTTGAAATCTGCTTGAGTAATCATCGGATTGATGGACTTAACAAGACCTGCCAGGGATGCGACCAGTGGCGAGGCGAACGAAGTACCACTGAAATTCTCGATTGCATTCCCTACGGTCGTTCTGACTACCATACCAGGAGCAGCAAAATCAATGAAGTTGCCGAAGTTGAAATCTGTGACGGCATCGTCATTGCTGTCTGTAGCAGTTATTGCAGAAACGTAATCATTCAAAGCGGGGTACGCCCCTTGTGCACCTAGTTCAAGGCATGGGGCACAATTTGTTCCACCCGAAACAACCCAATTATTGATATTGTTGCCGGCAGCCGCGACCATTATAATGCCCATGCCCTTGGCGTCCTCAATGGCTGCCTCGGTGTCCGGCATGTCGCCGCAATTGACCAACCTACGAAATAGACAACCTGTACAAGGAACAGGAGGTCTTGTTTCAAAGGTCTCCAACACGAAGCTAAAATTAATCACATCAGTGCCTTCAGCAATTGCTAACTCGATTGCCGCAGCAAGGCCTACATTACCAAAGTCAGGTAACCGGCTTTCGTCGAACTTGTAAGGTCTCATGCGTATATCCCATCCCAGACTTGCAATGCCATCCGTATCATCGGTTGCTGCCGCCACTATCCCGGCAACACCGGTTGCGTGCGGACCTGCCGCACCGGTATGCCCCCCGGGAGCAAATTTAGACGTACCGCTGGTACCGCCATCACCGGTCCAAAAATCTGGATTTGCAAAAAAAGGTATACCTGTTTCTGCGCCGCCTGCTGCCTCTATAACTGCCACAATAACATCTGAAGAACCCCTGCTGATATTCCAGGCATTTTTTGCATCGACTTTGACCAGGTTCCATTGTCCGGTGGGACTATTGAACTCTGGATCGATGGGTGTAACCTGGGGCACAGCAATTACGGGAGCCCGAACATAATCTACTTCGGGCAACTCCTTCATTGTTGCCATAAGGGAATCAATGAGTACAAAATCCGGAAAGACAACGTAAAAGTACTGTGACCATTCATGCAACTGTACAAGTTTACCCGTTTTGCGGTTTTGCCGCAAAACATCCCCCCAGACTGCGTCAGGGATTTGTTTATGAAAGTTCAGTTTTCCATAACGGGCTTCCAATTGCTCAAAATGCCTTCGAATTGAACCATAAGTTTTCTGCATGTCATTCACTTCGGCTGTTTTTTTACCCTGAGGAAGATTAAAAATTTTATTTTTAAAATTGACGATTAGGAATCTGGCTTTCCGTACCCCATTCTCAAACTTAAATGGTCCGCTGTTTTGCTGGTTTGAGGATGACTGTGTCAGCGCCGGATTGCTTAGACTTGCTGCAAGAACCAGAAAAATTAAACCCTTAGCAACAACTTTTAGAGCGCTGAATAAACACCGTTTTGATTTCATAGTTTAACCTTCTTAAGTTATGAATGATTTTAGGCCCTGTGATAGACCCTTTTTATCTTATCAGAACAATTTTTCTTGACTCGGAAAGCCGGAGATTGTTGTCTGTCGGCTGAAATAGAAAATGTATAAAGTAGATGCCGCTGGCGACGTCGTACGTTTGCCATAAGTGGCGATAAGTACCGGCATGTAACTTTTCATTCACAAGGTTTTGAACCAACCGGCCTTGCACATCATAAATGCCCATAGTCACTTGCCCCGTCTGCGTAAGAGAGAATGAGATGGAAGTAGCTGCATTGAAGGGGTTCGGGTAATTTTGTTCGAGATAAAACTCTTGCACAATCCTTGGATTATCTCCCTGACCAGCGGCATTGCGCACGGACACCGGCTCTGTAGAATTTCTTCGCACAATCGCCCCTGAGCCTCCGACAACGAAGCCAGTGTCGGCATCGGTGAAATAGACATCATGCAGCGCCCCGGCAGCTCTGCTAAATTCCTTTTTCCAGGTCAGCCCTGCATCATGTGATATTAGTACCACACCATTATTTCCAACCGCCGCCCCATTCCGGTTGTCAGCGAAATGAATAGCAAACAACCCGTTTAATGTGACACTGTCTTGTAGTTGCCAATTTTCACCCGCGTCGGATGTTCGTAAGATGATGCCTTTGCCAACTTCATTTATATTAGCAGCTTTCCTACCAACCACAAATCCGGTGTCCGCATCAACAAAAAATATATCTTTGAGAGAGTGACTGCTACCGGTGTCGAAAGCCGACCAGGACAACCCACAATCCGTGGTTCGCAAGATACCACCGCCGAACCCAACTATGAACCCGGTGCAGGCGCTGGTGAAGACAACAGCTTTCAATCTCCCATCAGTACCACTTGTTTGGTGCTGCTAGGTTTGTCCATGGTCGGTTGAGTGCAGGATAAGACCATCGTTGCCTACAACCGTAATCGTATCGGGCTTGTTAAAATAGACGTCCGTCAAAGACTCTCTGGTCCCGCTGTTTAGCCTTACCCAGGTTTTGCCACCATCCTCAGTTTGAATAATTTCTCCAAATTCGCCGACAAGCATACCATTGTCTTTATCTGAAAACCAAACTGAATTAAGGCTGGAGATGGCGCCGCTTTCTTCAATCAGCCAGTTTTTACCGGCATCTGTGGTATGCAGGATTTGGCTGCGGGTACCAACCGCAAACCCTTCGTTTGCATTGATAAAATGAAGCCCAACAGCCGCCAGGTTGTGCCGCTGGAGATATTCTTCCAGCTTTCTGCGGCGTCCTCTGTTTTAAAAATTGTACCACCCCATCCGGCTGCAAGGCCCAAACCGTTTGTATCAATAGCAACAGCCAAAAGCGGCGATTCCGCCTCTCCTTTGATATCCCAGGATAAACCACCATCTTTGGTAGAATAGATGAGCCCGGTATTGGCAACGATGATGCCATCTGTTGGGTTTTGGAATGAAATATCTTGAAGAAAGCCTTCTGCAGTGATAGAAGCATCCGTCCAGTTTTTACCGCCATCGCAAGTAAGAAGTATTTTGCCCAATTCGCCGACAACAATTCCGTTTTGTGAGTCATGAAAGAAGACAGCAAACAAGTTAGAAACCGTGCCGCTGTCAACAATAATCCAGCTTTCTCCTCCATCTTCACTACGGATTATATTCGGGCCGTTACCGACAGCAATAATGTTTAGTGAATCAAGGATACTGACAGCAAAAAGATTCCAACCATTCTGAGTACTGGCCAGTGATTCCCACGTCAAACCGCCATCGCTAGTGCGTAACCGAGTGGCATTGTTGCCGACAACGATGCCGGTGAGTTCATCAAAAAAATGAATATCACGAAGGTCATTGGTCGTATTGCTCTGCTGGATGGACCAAGTGCTGCCACTGTCTACGGTTCGCAGAATTATCCCATCTCTGCCAACTGAGAGGCCTGTGTCAGGATTCATAAAGAACACGCCCGTTAAGTCACTGTGGACATTCTCTACATAATGTTCTATCTGCCAATTCTCCCCTTTGTCATCGGATTGCATGACAGTTCCACCTTCTCCTACAGCAATAAGTCTGTTGCTATCCAGGAAACACACATCGTTCAAAGTATTTCCCTGGGGTAAAGGGTTTTGCCATTGCCAGTTCTGCGCCAAACAGGAGAAAGAAAAAATGAACTGAAAAAATACTATTAAATGGTACTGTATTTTTAGCATATTATTATACCTCCAGAGATAAAATTCTTATGTTGAGGGAGTTTAACTCTTGTTCTATAAAGATATACAAATCTCACGTAAACAATCCCCATTTATATTGTACAAAATTTTACACTTCGACTTCGCTGTTCGGTTCGTTTAACTCTATAGCATTCAAAACTCACGAGAGCTCAACAACCCCCAACTTCTCTAACAACTGTGGTTTCTTTTCCAGGGCAACCTCTAACGGCTACACGATGAACTTGTTTAAGTAACTTCGGGGTTTTATCTAAAGGAGACGCCATAAATTTCCCACCGCCGCTGCCACACTGTTTGTATTACTCAAACACAACATGCTTAATTGCAAAAGCCGTACCAATAACTTGTGGTTGCATTAAGTGAAGCTAAATGACTGATAATTATGAACTGAGATTAAAAGGTTGGTTGGAGATACAATCAAAATCTCTTAATGTTGCGAAAAATGCGTGATAAATTTTCGGATTTAAGAATACTCAAACAGGAGTTTAAACTTTTGCAGGATAAAACCCTTGGGAGTTTACATTGGCTTTTTATGGTGAAATTCGGTTAAATTTCTCAATTTTATCCTCTGTTTCCCTCTTGACTTTTAACCATTTTTTTGCTATTTTCCCCCTGCTTTTTGAAAACTACTAAATCTTGGAAAAATTTGCTGTTAAGCATTTTTTTTACTATGAGTATCTGGTTGCTTAACAGAACTTATGGTGTTGTTTAATATAAGTTAAAAATGAGGTTGATGAAAATGAGTAAAACGTACCGGAATTTTATTGCGGGTGAGTGGAGAGATGCGATAAGTGGCGAAACATTTGAAAACCGCAATCCGGCCAATTGGAATGAAGTAATCGGTCTTTTCCCAAAATCGGGAACGGCTGATGTTGAGATGGCAGTAAAAGCGGCGAGAGAAGGCTTTGAAGGCTGGCGATTAATGCCGGCGCCTGAACGCGGCGCCATTCTGAAACGCGTCGGTGATTTAATGACCGAGCGTAAAGAAGAAATTGCAAAAAACATGACGCGCGAAATGGGTAAGGTTTTGGCCGAAACTATGGGCGATATTCAGGAAGGAATTGACACGGCTTATTACGCTGCAACCGAAGGCCGCAGAATGTTTGGTCATACGGTTCCTTCAGAACTGCCGAATAAATTTAACATGTCGATTAGAGTGCCGATTGGTGTTGCCGGCATTATCACTCCATGGAATTTCCCAATGGCGATCCCAACCTGGAAAATTTTTCCGGCGTTGATTTGCGGAAATTCAATTGTTTTCAAACCCGCCAGTGACACGCCTTTAACCGCAACGACTTTTATCGAGATTATGCTGGAAGCGGGCATTCCGCCTAAAGTTCTAAACCTGGTTCACGGTTCGGGCAGCAGCGTGGGCAGCCCAATCGTTAACCATCCCGATGTGAACCTGATTTCCTTTACAGGCTCTTCTGCAGTGGGTAAAAATTTATCCAAAGAAGCGAGTGATACTTTAAAACGTGTTTCGTTGGAACTTGGCGGCAAGAATGCCCAAATTGTAATGGATGATGCCGACCTTGACCTTGCTTTAGAGGGTGTTTTGTGGGGAGCTTTCGGTACCACCGGGCAACGCTGTACCGCCACCAGCCGTTTGATCTTGCATGACAAAGTCTATGATAAATTTATGGACATGCTGGTCGCTGCAACTAAGAAATTGCGCCTTGGCGATGGCCTGAAATCCGGTGTTGATGTGGGCCCTATGGTCAATGAAGGACAAATTGAGACTGTTCAAAAATACATAAAAATTGGCCAGGAAGAGGGTGCAAAACTGGTTGCGGGCGGTAAGCCCTATAAAGAAGGGGATTGTGCTAACGGCTGGTTCCATGAACCAACAATTTTGGGTGATGTAACACCGGAGATGAGAGTTGCCAAGGAAGAAATTTTCGGACCGGTTCTGTCTGTGCTTCGCATCAATTCTTTTGAGGAAGCCATCAAAGTTTTGAACAATACCAAATACGGTTTGTCATCTTCTATTTACACCAGGGATGTTAACCAGGCATTTAAAGCAATACGTGATATTGAAGCAGGGATAACTTATATAAACGGACCAACTATTGGTGCGGAAGCGCACATGCCGTTTGGTGGAATCAAAGAAACCGGCAATGGCCATCGGGAAGGCGGCTGGGAAGTTTACGAATTCTATACAGAAACTAAAGCTGTATTTATAGATTATTCCGGAAAGCTTCAGCGCGCGCAAATAGATAATTATTAAGGGTTGAGGGGTATGGTTAGGTTTGTAGTTCAAGCTTTAGCTTGCATTTCGAGATCGTGCGAGGCAGCCTGAAGGCTGGACTACAAACTCTTTTAGAGTAGGAATAAAAAAGGCTGATAGCTAAAAGCTTTTTAAATTTGAGTTAAATGAAGATGTCTGATGATGATATTCAAGGTGGGACTTTATATATTGTTAGTACGCCTATTGGGAACCTCAAGGATATTACCTATCGTGCGGTAGAAATATTGTCAGAAGTTGATTTGATTGCTGCTGAAGATACCCGGCATACTAAGGTTTTGTTGAATCATTACAAAATCAACACCTCAATTACCAGTTACTTCGATTTTAATAAAGAGAAGAAACTGCCTGCTTTAATTGGTAAACTCAAAAAAGGTAAGAATCTTGCGCTTGTTTCAGACGCAGGAACACCGGGAATTTCAGATCCGGCGTACAGACTGGTAAATGCTTGCATTGATGAAAATATTAACATTGAAACAGCGCCCGGGGCGACAGCATTAATTCCTGCATTGGTACTATCCGGTTTGCCGACAGACCGTTTTGTTTTTGAAGGATTTCTTCCTCAAAAAAAAGGTAGAAAAACACGGCTTGAGGCATTGCAGGATGAAATGCGAACGATAATTTTATATGAGTCACCACACCGGTTAACCCGAACTTTGAGAGATTTGTTGACGTTTTGGGGTGATCGGAAAGTGGTTGTTTTGCGGGAATTGACCAAGAAATTTGAGGAAGTGGTAAGAACCAAACTGGAAGATTTAAATAATGATCTTTCTCAAGTAAAAATAAAAGGTGAATTTGTTTTGGTTGTCGGCGGAAAAGAAAAACAAAAGAAGGAGAAAAAATTTGGCCGCATTTAAAATATTTAAAATGGAAATCGACATTTTGCCGGAAGGAATTAAAGAGTGGTATCTGCGCTTGGTGCAGCCTGTTGTTGATTTTTTTATCAAGTTGGAATTAAACCCCAACTTTTTTACGACTATTGGTTTTATTTTAACGATTGTAGCATCGGTGCTTTTTGCTACCGGTAACATTCGGTGGGCCGGCGCTATTATATTGCTCGCTGGAACATTCGATATTGTGGATGGTAAAGTTGCACGGCTTTCGAACAGAGTCACAAAGTTTGGTGCCCTGTACGATTCTACCCTGGATCGATATGCTGAGGTCATCATGTTCTTTGGCCTGGCATTCTTTTTTGTTGAACAAGATATGTACATCCGGTCAATAACGGTCTCTTTTGCTTTAGGCGGTTCTATTATGGTAAGCTATGTCCGCGCGCGTGCTGAAGCACTCGGATTTGAATGTAAAGTTGGAATTATGCAGCGTCCCGAGCGCATCGTTTACATCGGTTTCGGGGCGATTTTCCATCTTTATGCTTTGAGTTTTGCATTATTTATGATCGCGATTTTTGCGAATATAACCGCCGTACAGAGAATTTACCATGTTTGGAAACAAGAGAATGAGAAGAAAGAGGCAAAGAAAATATAGGAACAAATAAAATTATTGGGAGCCTAATCCAATAACTCCAATGGTAAGTTACATTTTTATTAGATACTTTGATTTGCAAAAAATACGAATAACTATTTTATAATTAGGAGGAGAAATTGAGTCAAAAAGAAATTAAAATCGCCGATCCGAAAGGGAAACTCGGTGTATTGCTCCCGGGATTAGGAGCGGTTGCGACAACTTTAATAGCCGGTGTAGAGGCTATTAAGAAAGGAATCGCACAACCAGTTGGGTCAGTAACGCAAATGGGTACCATTAGATTGGGTAAACGTACAGAAAACAGAGTTCCCAAAATCAAAGACTTTATCCCGCTTGCAGGGTTAGAGGACCTCGTTTTTGGCGGCTGGGATATTTTTGAAGACAACTGTTTTGAAGCTGCAATGAATGCGGGTGTTTTGGAAGAAAAACTTTTGAATTCTGTTAAGGCAGAACTTTCAGAGATTAAACCATGGCCGGCAGTTTTTGAAAAAAAATATGTAAAAAAGTTAGACGGGACCAATGTAAAAAAGGCAGCTACCAAGATGGAATTGGTGGAAAAAGTGCGTGAAGATATTCAGAACTTTAAGCGTGAAAACAACCTTGAGCGTATGGTTATGGTATGGTGCGGCAGTACAGAAGTTTACATTGCACCCGAAGACGATATCTATAAAGATCTCGCAAGCTTCGAAAAAGCGCTTGTAGATAACCATGCCGGAATTGCACCAAGTATGATTTATGCGTACGCAGCAATAGCAGAAGGCGTACCGTATGCAAATGGGGCTCCGAACACGTCTGCTGATTTTCCGGCAATGATGGAGTTTGCCAGACAGAAGGGTGTACCGGTAATCGGCAAAGATTTTAAAACAGGGCAGACTCTAATGAAGACCATTCTTGCCCCTGGTTTTAAAGCACGGCACCTTGGTATAAAAGGTTGGTTTTCAACAAATATTCTTGGAAATCGTGACGGTGAAGTTTTAGATGACCCGGATTCTTTTAAGGCAAAAGAAGTTAGCAAGCTTGGTGTTCTCGATTATATTTTGCAACCGGAAGTTTATCCTGATCTTTACGGCGATATGTACCACAAAGTACGGATTAATTACTATCCGCCGCGTGGGGATAATAAAGAAGGCTGGGACAATATTGATATTTTTGGTTGGCTTGGCTACGACATGCAAATTAAAATTGATTTTCTCTGCCGCGATAGTATTTTGGCCGCACCAATTGTCCTTGATTTGGTTTTGTTTATGGATCTTGCAGCGAGAGCTGGAATGAATGGCATTCAGGAGTGGCTTTCTTTCTACTTTAAAAGCCCAATGGTTGCTGAAGGTTTATATCCTGAACATGACATATTTATTCAACTCATGAAGCTGAAAAACACATTGCGACATCTAAAAGGCGAAGAGTTAATTACGCATCTTGGTCTGGAATATTATGATTAACCTGAAAATGAAGAAAGCGTACTTTGCCGGAAAAGTCACCTCTTAAAGCAGTTCTCAAAACCTCTCTGCCCGCAGTTATTGATTTGTCGGCGTCCACTTTTATGTGGACTTTTGAAGCGATTCTAATCGGTAAATTAAGCGCTGCGGCCTTTGCAGGTCACGGGATGGCCGTACAAATAATCGTTGTCGTTTTAACCTTACTCCTAACATTCATCGTTGGGAGTTCTGTTATTATCAATCGTTATTTGGGTGAAAAAAATGAGTGGGAGGCCAATCATATTATGAGCCAAGCCCTGATAATGGGGATAGGTATGGCTGTGCTCATTTCCTTGGGCTGGTACTTCGGCGCTGATTTAATCTTTAAATTGATCAAAGAAGGCGGCACGCAAGCACAAGAGGCCGGGGCGACATATTTAAAAACAGTTGCGATGTTCGGTCCGCTGATTCTTAGCAATTTCGTCGCCCTTGGTATCATACGCGGCGCCGGCGAAACGGGCGTGGCCATGAAAATAAATCTTTCGGTGGTTGCCCTGAATTTTGTTCTGGCGCCATTATTGATTTTAGGATTGTGGGGCTTTCCCGGGCTGGGGGTTCAAGGCGCAGCCCTGGCAATGTCTATTTCACATTCTCTTGGCTTTGTAGCAACGCTCCTTGTTTTGAGAAGCCGAAAGTGTGCCCTCTTTCTTTCATTCAAAGAAATAACCACGCCCAACCTGAAAACTTTTAAACGCTTGTTTAAGGTTGGTATCCCCACAACAATAGAGCAATTTGTCTGGGCACTTGGCCAGTTAATTGTATCTTGGTATGCTGCGACACTTGGAGTAACAATTTTAGCCGTCCACCAGATTTTTATCAGAATTCAGGCCATTCTCTCAATGTTTTACTTGGGTTTCAGTATTGGCGCTATGACTTTGGTTGGGAAAAATAGCGGCGCACTCGATCGTAAAGGAGCTTTTCGAACCGCGTTTGCAGCAAATAAGTTGGTGTTCTGGTTTGCCTCTTCTGTGTTCGTTATTCTTGTTGTTTTTGCAAAACCGCTTGTAGGAGTTTTTACTTCCGAGCCAGAAGTACTTGAGCTGGGTAAAGCGGTCTTGTTTATGTTTGCACTGGTGCAAATACCCAAAGCTTTGGATGGCGTACTGATTGGCAACCTGCGTGGAGTTGGAGATTTGAAATGGCTAATGTGGGTAACCATGGCCAGCGTCCTTTTCCTTGAACTCGGATTAAATGCGCTTTTAGTTTTTGTTTTGGATTATTCGCTTATGGCGTTGTGGTTGGTGCATTTTGGAGATGAGATGTTACGTTCTACAATAAATTTTTTGAGATTTAAGAGTGGTAAATGGAACTTATCGCAAATATAAAAGCTGAAAGAAAAGGGAAAAAAGGCATTCTGATTTCATTTGAGGGTGTTGATTTTTGTGGCAAATCTACCCAGATAGATCGTTTAGTTGAAGAGCTTGACCGCGTGCAAATTCCAGTTATTGTTCTGCGTGAACCTGGCGCTACGGAAATTTCTGAAAAAGTCAGAGATATCCTCCTCGACAATAAAAATCATCGAATGACATCGAGAACAGAAGTGCTTTTGTACTCTGCTGCAAGGACACAGTTGGTCGTAGAGAAAATCATTCCTGCAATTGAAAAAGGCGAGATTGTTATCCTTGATAGGTTTTTTGATTCAACCACTGCATATCAAGGTTATGGTCGAGAAATTGACTTGGATTTTATAAATAAATTAAATACATTTGCGACCTGCGGAGTAAAGCCTGATATCACTTTTTTGATAGACTTGGATCCCGAAATTGCCTTGAAAAGAAAAGATATAATTGAGTATGATCGATTGGAGCAGGAGGATATTTTCTTTCATAAAAGGGTTAGAGAGGGTTTTCTGGCAATTGCTAATTCGGAAGCTAACCGCGCACGATTTGTTGTAATAGATGGTGAAATGTCTATTAACGCCATTACTGAAGTTGTTTTCAAGCACTTTGAAAAGATAATTAGTTTGTAAATTTGTAGTTTGTTGGAGGTAAATTATGGCTAAAAAAAGATATATTTATGTAGGACTTTCATTAACCGTTATGGTATTGACGGTAAGCGTCTGGTTAGCGGGTTGGGTTTCGGCAAACAGTCCGGACTACTACCATCAAGTCCAAAAGAATATTGAGCTTTTTGGTCGTGTTTATCAGGAAATTTCAAAGAAATATGTCGAAGAAATTGATCCGGAAAAGTTTATGAAAGCCGGAATCGACGGCATGTTGGCCACGCTGGACCCTTATACTGTACTGGTTGAAAAGGAAGGTAATCAAGAACTGCAAATTATGTCTTCCGGTAAATACGGGGGCTTGGGCATGCGAATTGGTTTGCGTGGCAATTGGCCTACCGTGGTTGAGCCGCCATTCGATGGCACACCGGCCATCAAAGCTGGTATCCGCGAGGGAGATGTTATTATAGAAATTGACGGCGTTACCACCAAAGACATGACGATTTCCAAGGTCGCAAGTTTTCTTCGAGGTGAGATTGGCAGTGAAGTATTTTTAAAAATTGGCCGCGAAGGTGAGAAACGTGACATTGAATTCAGGATGATTCGTTCGGAAATTGTTGTGACCGATGTGGTTTATTCTGGTATTATGCAAGATGATATCGGCGTTATCCGCCTGAGCCACTTTTCACGGAATGCGGGCAAGGACATTGAAAAAGCTATCCGGGAATTAAAAAAACAGGGTTTAAAAGGACTGGTTCTTGACCTGCGTACAAATCCTGGTGGCTTGTTGGATGCTGCTGTGAGTGTTGCTGAAAATTTTATTAACAAAGATGCATTAATTGTTTCGACAGAAGGTAGAACCTCAGGTTCAGTACACAAGTTTTTTTCACAAAAATCTCCGATGCTTGAAGACTTACCCCTTGCAGTTCTGGTGAACGGTTTTAGTGCTTCAGCTTCTGAAATTGTAGCAGGGGCGGTACAGGATTTGGACAGAGGCGTTATCATCGGGACTAATACTTTTGGTAAAGGGTTAGTGCAAACGGTTGTTCCTATTTCCGGTGAATCTGCTTTGAAGATTACTACCGCGAAATATCTCATTCCAAGCGGACGTTCTATTCAAGATCCCAAAAAATATTTAGATAATCCGGACGAAATCCTTTATCACCCCGAAGGAAATAACAAAACAGATAAAGGCTCAAAGGACAAGGAGCCTAAAGAAGAGTTGGATGAACAAGTTTATAAAACATTGCGGGGCAGAAGAGTTTATGCGGCGCACGGAATTAAACCGGACATTATTGTAAAACAAGATACTTTATCGTTGTTTGAAATGAATTTGCTGCGTCAGACAATGCCGTTTCAGTTTGCGGTTGTTTATGCGGCACAGCATCCGGAGTTAGATCGTGGTTTTGAGGTCACAGATGAGATTGCAGACCAGTTTGAAGCCTTCCTGCAAGAAAAGAATTTTGAGTTTAAGTCCGAAGTGGAGCTTGCTTTGGACCGCATGCAGGAAATCGCCGGACAGGAGTCTTACCTGGATAGTATCTCAGGGTCTCTTGAAGTGATACGTCAAAAAATAAATGCTCAGAAAAAACAGGAATATAAAAACAGCAGACAGTTTATCAACGAAGAATTAAAAAAAGAGGTGTCTGCAAAGCTCTGGGGTTCAAAGGCAGAAATGGAATCAGCATTTAAAACAGATCCTGCCGTACAAAAAGCCCTGGAAATACTTGCGGATTCTGAGAAATATCATGCTGTTTTTAGCATAGCACGTAAATAATTATTCAAAAAATGAAACCCGGTTATGCGTTTCATTTAAATTTAAACATCTCTGAAATATGAGGAGGACGAGGTAAATGGCTAAGTATGTTTATTCCTTCGGCGGCGGTAGTGCCGATGGTAAGTCTGACATGAAAAACCTTTTGGGCGGCAAGGGTGCTAACCTTGCTGAAATGTGTAGTCTTGAGTTACCGGTTCCCCCCGGGTTTACACTCTCTACGGAAGTTTGTACTTATTACTATCAAAATGGCCGTAAATACCCTGGTGAACTTGACGCACAAGTTAATGAAGCTATTGGAAAAGTTGAAAAGATTCTTGGAAAAAAGTTCGACGATCCTGAAAATCCACTTCTTTTTTCAGTTCGTTCGGGTGCCCGCATCTCAATGCCGGGTATGATGGAAACAGTTCTTAACATCGGACTGACCAGCCAAACAATTCCGGGGTTGATTGCAAAAACCGGCAACGAGCGTTTCGTACTCGATTCATACCGTAGATTGATTACCATGTACAGCGATGTTGTAATGGAAAAATCTGCTGGTATTGAACCCAAGGAAGGCATGGGAATTCGTCATCAAAACGAGCACCTGCTTGATACTCTGAAGAAAAGCAAAGGCTACAAAAGCGATACCGATATGACGGTTGAAGATTTAAAATCGCTGATTGTAGATATGAAAGCTAAAATCAAAGAAGTCCTCGGCCAGGAGTTTCCGGACTCATCGCACGAGCAGGTTTGGGGCGGTATGTCTGCAGTCTTTCAATCCTGGAATGGTAAGCGCGCAATTGCCTATCGTAAAATTGAAGGCATCCCGGAAGAATGGGGCACTGCCGTAAATGTTCAGGCAATGGTCTTCGGAAATACAGGAGAGAATTCTGCTACAGGTGTTGCTTTTACGCGTGACCCGGGTGCTGGAGAAAATTATTTCTACGGCGAATGGTTGGTCAACGCGCAAGGTGAAGATGTGGTTGCCGGTATTCGTACACCGAATGCAATCAATATTAAATCAAAGCAAGACAGCAACCGGGAATTCATTTCTCTTGAAGAGGCGCAACCTGAAATTTATAGTAAATTAGAAGAGTACCGTAAAAAACTGGAAACTCACTATCGCGACATGCAAGATCTTGAGTTTACTATTGAAGAAGGAACCCTGTGGATGCTCCAAACCCGTGTCGGGAAGCGTAATGGTATTGCCGCAACACGTATGGCTGTGGAAATGGCCGGAGAGGGACTCATTTCTCAGGATGAAGCGCTGCTTCGAGTTAAACCCGACCAGCTTGATGAATTGCTCCACCCAATGGTGGATCCAAAATCTGAGCATGAGCATCGGCACATTGCGAAGGGCTTGCCGGCGGGTCCCGGTGGCGCTTACGGGAAAATCGTGTTCACCGCAGACGATGCTGAAGAGCAGGGAAATAAGGGCGAGAAAGTAATTTTGGTTCGTGATGAAACCAGCCCTGAAGATGTTCATGGTATGAAGCCTGCACAGGCAATTCTTACCTCTAAGGGCGGCATGACCAGTCATGCTGCACTTGTTGCCCGTGGTTGGGGAAAATGCTGCATTGTAGGATGTGGAGAATTATCCATCGATTATGCGAGCAGGACAGCTACCTTTGGTGAAACCACGCTTAAAGAAGGTGATTGGGTTACGCTAAATGGTACGAAAGGCTTGATCTACGAAGGCGAAATACCGCTGGTCACAATCGATCCTGAAACCAACCAATATTATAAGCAGCTTTTGAGCTGGGCAGATGAGACACGTCGCCTCAAAGTAAGAACAAACGCGGAGACCCATGAAGATTCAACCCAGGCCATTCAATTTGGCGCTGAGGGCATTGGACTTTGCCGTACAGAGCACATGTTCTTTGGCGACCGTATTATTGCCATGCGCGAAATGATTATGGCCGATGATGTTGCCGGTAGAAAAGCTGCGCTCGACAAACTCCTGCCAATGCAACGCAAGGATTTTTATGACATTTTCAAAGTGATGGGCGAACGCCCGGTAACCATCCGTCTTCTGGATCCGCCTTTGCATGAGTTCGTTCCTCATGAGGCAGAAGCGCAAAAAGAGATGGCGGACCATCTGGGTATTTCTGTTGAAGACGTTAAACACAAAGTTGAATCTCTGAAAGAATTCAACCCAATGCTTGGTCACCGAGGTTGTCGTCTTGGTGTCACCTACCCGGAAATCACTGAAATGCAGGCTCGCGCCATCATCGAAGCTGCGGCTCAACATAAAAAGGAAGGCACCACCGTATTTCCTGAAATTATGATTCCGCTAATCGGTACGGATGCAGAGTTTAACAATCAGAAGACTATTGTTGAACGCGTTGCTGCTGATGTCCAAAAGGAAGCAGGTACGGAAGTAAAACACCTTATTGGAACGATGATTGAGATTCCACGCGCTGCAATCACTGCTGATGAGATTGCAAAAACTGCGGAGTTTTTCTCTTTTGGAACCAACGATTTAACCCAGATGACTTTCGGCTATTCACGTGACGATGCGGGTAATTTCCTGTTCGACTATTTGGACAACCGCATTCTCGATGCCGATCCGTTTCAAACCATCGATCAGAGCGGCGTTGGCCAGCTGATCAAGTGGGGCATTGAACGTGGCCGTAGCTCTCGTCCTGATTTGAAGGTTGGTATTTGTGGCGAGCATGGCGGCGATCCTGAATCAGTTAAGTTCTGTCATCGTGTTGACATGGATTATGTGAGTTGCTCACCTTTCCGTGTACCAATCGCACGATTGGCGGCTGCGCAAGCGGTTGTTGAAGAAAAGAAATAACGATTCTGAAGATCAGGTAGATAGACTGTAGCGTTTTAGGCTGTAGTTGGAACCCATGCGAGATCATAGAAAACTTCGAGGTTTTGAGTTAGCCGACGAGTTGGTATTGATAATCTGTCTGGGAATAAAATATTTTCCCAGAGAAGAATGTTTAGATTGACTTCTCAGAGGAGAAGAACTGCAGTTAAGGGCTTAGGGGTTTGAGCAGAGCATTACGCAAATACCTATCTGCCTACAGTCTAAACACCTGAATTGTTATAAATCGGGGTTGTCCCTGAAGTAAAATACTTAGTGGTGTACCAAATAAGTGCTTTACTAAAATCGGACAGCCCCGAACTATTATATGGATAATTGAAATTGAAACAGATGTACATAATTTGTGATTTTGATGGTACCACTGCGGTAAATGATGTTGGGAATTTGCTTTTCCGGACGTTTGCAGATAAACGATGCTACGAAATTGTAGATCGCTGGAAGGCCGGTGAGATTAATTCGAAAGAATGTCTGTTGGCTGAGTGCGAAATTTCTACCGCTTCAAAAGAGCAGTTGTTGGCGTTTAGCGACACCCAAAAGCTTGATGCCGACTTTGCCGCTTTTGTCGAATATTGCAAGAAATTGAATATTCCCGTTTCTATTGCGAGTGACGGTTTGGATTTTTATATAAATAGAATTGTGGCCAAACACGGTTTGATTAATGAGGTTCCGGTGTTTGCGAATAGTTTGAAGTTTACGGGAAATGAAACGTTCACTGCAGAATTCCCCTTTTGGGGACATAGTTGCGGAGAGTGTGGCAATTGCAAAGGTTACCACGTCCGGAAAGCTCAGGAGAGTGGATTCAGCCCCGTTGTTTACATTGGAGATGGTTTATCCGATCGGTGTGGCGCTAAAGCCGCCGATATTGTATTCGCAAAGAGGGATCGTGATTTAATACGGTATTGCCAAAAATATGAAATTGATTTTCATGAGTATGAGAATTTTAGTGATATTCTAAGTTTTTTCAAAAATAAACTAATACATTAATTTTGCCACGAAGACTTACAAAATTTTTGAAGAAGGTGTTTGTAAAATCAAAAAGTTATGTTGCCAATTTAACACATTCATTTAAAAATCTTTGTACCCCCTTAATGCTTTCCTGGCGATGAATTATTTAAGTTAAATGATTATAAATAATTTCCTCAAAAAAATTGGCGAGATTGGTGACCGGCAGAACGTTAAAGTTTATGCTGTAGGTGGTTTTGTAAGGGATTCAATTCTTGGCGAGCCTAATAAAGATATTGATTTTGTTGTAATTGGAGATGGAACTGATTTTGCCCGAAAAGTTGCCAAGGCACTTTCTGCAAAAAATGTTGTAGTGTATGAGAAATTTGGAACAGCCTTGGTTGAATACAAGGAATATAAACTCGAATTTGTAGGGGCGAGAAAAGAAAGCTATCGCAGCCACTCAAGAAATCCAATTGTTGAACCTGCTGATTTACAAACAGACCTTTCCCGGCGAGACTTTACCATCAATGCCATCGCACTTGGATTAAATGCTGAAAATATCGGCGAAATAGTTGATCCTTTTAACGGGAGAAAAGACATTGAAGAAGGAGTTATTAAAACACCACTAGAGCCGCAAGTTACATTTCAGGATGATCCTTTACGAATTATGCGGGCAATAAGGTTTGCGACAAGATTCGATTTTCAAATTGAAAAAGAGACCCGTTTTGCCTTAAAGCAAATGGCAAACCGGCTTGATATTGTTTCGATGGAGCGGATTACAGATGAGTTTTTTAAAATTCTGCTGGCCAAGATTCCCTCAAAAGGATTTATCCTGATGGATGAGTGCGGCGTCCTGGAAATTCTTTTCCCGGAAATGCTTGCATTAAAAGGTGTAGAACAAATTGATGGGCATCACCACAAAGATGTGTTTTATCATACTTTGAAAGTGGTTGATAATATTGCCGGAGCCACTGAAAAAATTGAATTGCGTTATGCCGCGTTAGTGCACGATATCGCAAAACCACGGACAAAAGAATTTGTTGCCGGCAAGGGTTGGACTTTTCATAATCATGAAGAAGTAGGTGCGAGAATGCTGCCCGCTATCGGCAAACGCTTGCGGTTACCCAACGAAATAACCAGGTACGCAAAAAAGCTAACCCGTCTGCATTTGCGCCCCATCGCTTTGACCGAGGAAGAAGTGACAGATTCAGCCTATCGCAGACTTTTGTTCCAGGCCGGAGATGTGCTGGAAGATTTACTTACTCTATGTCGTGCAGATATCACCTCGCAAAATCCAAAACGTGTGCAAAAGCATTTGAGTAATTTTGATTTTGTTGTGAAGCGACTTGCGGAAGTTGAAGAGAAAGATCGAATGCGAGCTTTTCAGTCCCCGGTTCGTGGCCAGGAAATTATGGAAACCCTGGGATTACAACCCGGGCCGGATGTTGGCAAGTTAAAAGCTTTTATTGAAGAAGCTATCCTGGAGGGTGAAATTCCCAATGAGCATGATGCGGCTTTTGATTATTTATTAGAACATAAGGACGAAATTCTAAAAGAAAATCTCTCCTAATTGTCCCCACAAATTGTTTTGATAAAAAATTGCAATAACCTGTCAGTTTTCTAAATTTCATTTTTTTTTTGACGAAAATTAACTATGTGTCTTATTTTTTGAGCTTAATAAGTTAAAAACTAATCAGGAATGGTACTTTGTCTGCGGTAAAGGTTTCCGATTTGAAAGTCGGTCAGGAATTAGAGTTAGATATTAAGTTGAATAGTGGAGCTGTTTTATTCAAGGCCGCCGAAAAAATTTCATTTAAACATATTAAGGCGTTGAAGGCGTGGGGTTTTACAGAGGTTGCTGTGGTTGAGACACAAAGTGATACTCGAGTTGAAAATTTTCAAGATAGTGATTTGGCCAGTGATTCAACCACTGAGCATATATTTTCAAAAAGCAATCATGAAGACCCTGCCATTATTGAATTAAAAAGAATCTCACTGAGTTTTAGAAAAACCGAATAGGAAACACAGGCCATGAATGACCTGAATATACTCGTTCGGAAAGTGGAAAAGATTTCCAGTCTCCCTACAGTTTTTGTAAAAATTTCGGAATTGATTAATGATCCAACCAGTACGTCTTCGGATATCGCACATGTAATAGAAGTTGATCAAGCTCTGACATCAAGATTATTGCAATTAGCAAATTCAGCATTTTATGGTATGCCCGGAAAAGTTAATACAATTTCCAGAGCAGTAACTATAATAGGGTTTAAGCAGTTACAAGAGCTTGTTTTGGCTATATCTGTGCGAGACCAATTTGCCCAAATAGGTGAGAATAGTCCTTTAAATATGACAAGTTTTTGGCAACACAGCATAGGCTGTGGAGTAGCTGCACGAGTTTTGGCAACATTTCAGGGCACACCAAATCCCGACTCTTTTTTTGTTGCGGGCTTTTTGCATGATCTTGGACGGTTGGTTTTATTGGAGCATTATCCCCAAAAATACTTAGAAGTGATAGAAAAAGCTAAAGATACGGATTGCTTTTTGCATGAGGTAGAGCTGGAAGTTTTTGGATTTACTCATGCTGATGTGGGCGGCGCTTTAATAAAAAATTGGCAACTGCCTGATTTTCTGTTTGAAGCGGTAAACTATCACCATTCCCCTGAAGTATTGAGCAAAGTAAATGAGTATGTTGCCTTTATTCATATCGCAAATATTATAACTCATGCTTGTCAATTGGGATTTAGCGGTAATGAATTTGTACCTCCGTTAAGCCAGCAAATATGGGAGGAAAGCAAACTAAAAGTAAGTGCATTGGAGCCAGTAGTTAATAAAGTAATAGAGCAGTATTCTGAGATGGTTTCTTTCTTGGTAGCAGGAGTGAAGTGATGGGTGTAAGTTCAAGTAAAGATTTCTTGCAGAAGCGAGTTGAATATCTGGAAGAAGTCAATCGTAAAATAACAAATTCATTAGAAGTTGTTATAGATCTTGCCAACTTTAAAAATAAGATTGGTAATGAGTATGAGCGAACGGCGATATTTTCTGAAAGTACTGAGAAGATCCTGGAGCTTATTGACTTTAAAGCCATTGCTTTTTTGTTGTATGATGTTCAGAACTATGAGTTTACAATCGAACATCTTTATCCACAATTTTTGAAAAGTGACTTCCTGGTTGAGGTAGACAAGCAGATAGAGAATGGTTCTTTTGCCTGGACATTGAATCAAAAGGGGCCGGTGTTTGTAAAACCATTGCAGTTAGATGATAGCTCTGAGTTAATTCTGCATGTTCTATCTACAGACAAAACGGTTTTGGGGATTTTCTTTGGACAATTAAAAGTTCCAAAAGATGAAATATTCCATGAATCTTTAGAGTTACTTACCGTCGCGTTGAACACAACTTCGTTCGCAATTGAAAACTATAAACTATATTCAGAAGTTGCTGAACACAGTAAGGGACTGGAAAAGAAAGTAAAAGAAAAAACTTTCGATATCCTTCAAATTAACGAAAAATTAAAGAGTGAAATTGAAATTCGTAAATCTGCAGAACAAGAATTAAAAACCCATAAAGTATATTTCGAAGCTCTTTTTAATAGCAGTCCGGTGGCCGTTATTGCCCTGGATAATTCCTTTAATATAGTCATGGCTAATCCAAGATTCTTATCCATGTTTGGTTATGAGCTGGATGAACTTATTGGTCACGATATTAATGGACTCACCATTCAAGAGGGGAAAAAAGAAGAACAGCTTTGGAACGAGGCAGCAAGAATTACTCAAGCCCAGGTGGAAACCAGACATAAAAGGAAAGATGGTTCCACAATTGAGGTTGCCATCAGCTGGTCACCCCTGATCATCAACAATGCCCAAGTGGGTGTTTTAGCTATTTATAAGGATATTACCGAGCGTAAACTTTATGAGAAAAGCTTGAAATTGGCCAAGGAGTTGGCGGAAGATGCAACTGAATCAAAAAGTAAATTTCTAACAAACATGAGTCATGAGATTCGGACGCCATTAAATGCGATTTTGGGAATGTGTGAGCTGGTTATGGATACGGAGTTGGACAGAGAGCAGAAAGATTATGTTGAAGTCGTACGTGCATCTTCTGAAGGTTTGTTTAGTATTGTTAATGATGTTTTAGATTTCTCAAGGCTTGAAGAGGGTAAAATGAAGTTGGATATTTCAGAATTTAACTTGAGAGATCTGATTGAAGGAGTCGTCGATATATTTTCTCTGGAAAGCGATAAAAAAGGCATTGAGTTATTATATCAATTTCCTGTTGGTATGGCCTTACAAGTTAAGGGAGATGTTACAAGAATACGCCAGATTTTAATTAATTTAGTCGCTAACGCGATTAAGTTTACCAAGACCGGACATGTTGTCATCAAAGTTGAAAATGGTCGAATAAAGAAGAACTCTATCTCGCGTTTTAAATTTGTTGTTGAAGATACCGGAATAGGGATAGCTCATGAGCATCAGGAAAAAGTATTTGAGCAATTCTCGTTGGCCGATAATTCATTAGCACGCAAGGTTGGTGGAGCCGGTTTGGGTTTAAGCATTGTAAAATCTTTAGTTCAGCTTATGAATGGAAAGTTAAGTTTAAGCAGTAAACCTGGTGAAGGTTGTACTTTCACAATTTTTATTAATTTACAAGTGCTTGAAAGGGAATCCAAAACAATTGTACTTAAGGAATTTAACAATACCATATTAATAGTTGATAAATATGAAAAAAGCCGAAAGGTACTTTTAGAGAAACTTAAGTCTCAAAATTTAAAAGTTGTAGAGTGTACAAGTCAACAAAGGCCACTCGAACTTATTAAAAGTAACAAACAGATAACCTGCATAATTTTAAATTGTGCAAATAGTATGGATTTGGTTAAGCTTGTACAAAAGGATTCAGAACTTGATTATGTTAAAATGATTCTAATTGTCTCAAAGTCTAACTTGAATAATTTAAAGAGAATTAAAGACGGCATTTGGTTGACAAAACCAATAAAAGAACAACAATTATTTGCAGCAATTGATTTAGTCAATAAAGATTTGGATACATCTGAGAAGGCTCTGAGTTTAGTTGAAGAACCTGAATCACGGGAGACTGTAACCCCTAAAGTGCTTTTGGTTGAAGATAATTTATTGAATCAGAAAACTCTAAAAGAAATGTTAAAGCTTGGCGGTTATCAGGTTGTATTGGCGGAAAACGGGGAAGAAGCTGTCAATGCTGTTGAAGAGAATTCTTTTGATGCCGTTATAATGGATATTCAAATGCCGGTTATGGATGGTTTTGAAGCAACTGAAGAAATTAGAAAAAATGAAAAATCTTCAAAAAAGAAAAAGGTGCCTATTATTGCGCTAACCGCCCATGCAATAACTGGTTATAAAGACAAGTGTTTAAGTGCAGGCATCGATGACTATTTAACAAAGCCTGTAAAAAAACAGATTCTTCTGGATAAAATAGAAAACTGGGCAAACAAGGTTACAATTATTGAGTAATGCCCCCTGCACCTCTAGTTTACAAAAATAAGTAAGTTAATCCAATCGACAAAATTTGTTTCAGTTGTTTTTCTGATGAAATATCTTTGTCATATAATAGATCTACATCCAGGGCGACATTAAATATTTTTGAAATCTTAAAAGTAACATTATTCTCCCAGAGCACATCAATTCTATCAAAAGCTTCCAGGTCAGTAAATAAATTCAGCTTGCTTGAGAAAACAACATTGTCTTGAAAGTTTTTCTGAAATTCCGTGACTGAAGTAATGCCCGGTTCAATTCTGGTTTTTTCTATTTTTGCTGTATTGGGGTCATCGGAGTATCTTTTTGCAAAAGTTGTATCGTTGGTTATGGTCTCTTTTAGGGTTGCTCCCAACCGACTGGTAAAGTTAGCATCGCGTGTGTAGCCAACGCCAAGACTTTGAGTGAAATAGCCCGGATTCATAACTTTGGATATTTTTGCTTTAGAATCATCATCGGAGTACTCGAAACCCGATACAAATTGACTTTGAGCTGTCGCCGAAAGGAATGGGTTCAGTAGTTTGCTAACTTTCCGGGTATACACGCTTTCTACAAAAATTTCATCTGCTGATTTTCTGGATTCCTGATCCCCAACTTTTGCAAATCCAAGCGTAAATTTGCCGCTGCTTTTCCAGTTATATTTTTCCTGATCATTTATGAATTTGGTTTCGAGTTTGACTTGCCAGGCAAGCGTGCTTTCTCCACCTGCTTCCCAGTTGTCGAAACTAGCTTGGGTGAGATTTAGATTCCCGGCAACAAGTTTCGTCCACCCATACTCGGGTTCTTTTGGCGCAGCCTCCTGCGCTTGTGCTGAAATTATAGTTGCAGCTAAAAATAGTATCGCAATCGAATTTGTTAAAAACTGCCTCATCGGGTTCTCCTGAATCGCTTTTTGTTTTTGAAATTTATGAATTACTTTTGATTGTAAATGTGAACATCGCGCTGTGGGAATGGAATAGATATTTTTTCTTTATCGAAGGTCTCTTTGACTTTCTCCTGCATGTCAAAGAAAATTCCCCAATAGTCACTTGCATTTGCCCAAACACGTACTGCAAAATTCACAGAACAGTCTGCAAGTTCGGCAACTACAATTTGTGGTTCCGGGTCTTTAAAAATGCGTTCATCGGCATTTACGAGACTTTGAAGCACTTGTTTTGCTTTCTGGATATCATCATCATAACCAACCCCAAAAGTCATGTCCACGCGCCGGGTGGATTCGGCTGAGAAATTTGTGATGATCCCATTTGAAATAGAGCCGTTAGGAACAATGATTATTTTATTGTCGGGAGTTTTTAGTATGGTGTTAAAAACCTGGATTTCCTTGACTGTTCCGGTAACGCCCTGGGCATCAATAAAATTTCCAACTTTGTAAGGCTTGAATAATAATATCAAAACACCACCCGCAAAATTGGCAAGGCTACCCTGCAAGGCCAAGCCAACCGCCAAACCGGCGGCACCCAAAATAGCAATGAACGAGGTGGTTTCTATGCCAACCATTGAGGCAACACTTACAAAAAGTAGCGCCTTTAGAAGTACCCCAACCAGACTGCATAGAAATTTCGATAAAGATTCTTCAACTTTGGCATGTGATAGTGATTTTAAAACGAGTTTAATGACAATCTTGATAATCCAAAGACCAATGAGTAGTGTAATGATTGCCATTAAAACACCAGGCCCGTGTTCGAGTAATAAGTTTACTCCCTGCTCCATTAGTTGTTGAACGTCCATCTTAAAGTCCTCTCCGTTAATATAATGTTGGTAAAATAAGTTCGACTAAATATAGATTTTAATGAATGTGAGTCAAGGGAAAAGTGTTAGTATATTGGATATGTATGTACAAATTGGAAAGGGTTTCAAAATATTTCTTGAACGGTTGGTAAGTGTAATTGCGATGGTGATACGAAAACGATGTGCCAGGCACTTTAAAGTGCCTGGCACATAAATTCATTCCAGAAGTCTATGGAAGACAATTTATCCAATTAATTTTGAATTATTTGTTAGGAGACATTTGAACTGTTTTTAAATCTGCTTTCTTAACGCCTTTTACTTCCTTTAAAACCTGTTTTATGGGTACTAACCTGCCAACGGTCGTGTAAAAACCAGACTTTACCGGCGTTGTTGTTCTTCTCTCTTTAAATTGATTCATTTTTCCCATAAACCAATTTCTCGTTGCAGGCATGGGCAGGGCGAAAAGAAGTTCAGTCGTGATAAAATAATAGAATATGTAATCCGCCTGCGTATAAATAAAACAGCCGGGGGTATTTTTTTCTTCGTTGCTGTGAGTTTCAAAAAAAAAGTTTCCGGTTTGGTGCCACCGATCACCCTTGATTTCAATTTTAAATGACTTGTTGCGGGTGCGCCAAATTAAATCGACATCCTGGTTTTGATACTCGGCAATATTTTCAACATTTATAACTTCTTCGGTTTCCTCGAAGTGAAGCAGCCAGCCCTCAATTTTTTGCGCGGCTTCATCCGCAACTTGAAACGCGTCTTTTACGTGAATTCGCCTTGGCTGTTTTTGCCCCAATGTCACTCCAGTTGAAAAGTTATTTTTGAACCTGCTACAAACAAATTTTTTGATTTGTTAGAAATTGTTTTTACAAGCCCACTACTTTTCATAATTAATAAATGAAAATGAAAAAAACTATTGTTTTGTTGTCGTTTTTCATAAACGAATATACAGAACGAAACCCTGGTTTGGAGTCCTCTTATTCAAAAATACGTTGCTACGCCAAGCTGAATATTCATACCATTTGTAAGATTGTTGAAGGCATCGCGTTGCCAGTTGCGCGCGTAATTTAACCGAACTGAGGTTTCAACGGTTGGCCGGAAAGAAAGTCCTATAGTTAGTTTTTTGGCGGAGTCTCCGATGTTTTGCCCGGTGAAAGCAAAAGAACCATCGTTTAAATCAACAGCGTCGTATCTTGAGACCAGAGTGAGGGAAGCATCTGGCATGTTAAATATTTCGCCTTTAAGGAAAGTATAGCCGACTTCCCCGTAGAATCCCTTTTGTTTATCTGCGAATAGTTCGCCCAGGCTTGCCGGTACGTCGATTTTGGCATTGGCCGCTTCCCCTCTAAAGTGAAACCGTTTCCATTTGTATTCAAAGTCAAGGGCAAGAATTGTCAGTCGGCGCTTGTCATCAACCGGCTCCCCCTCAATTTTGTAATCATTGTAGTACCCAGAATGAAAAGACAAGCCCAGCTCACCGCCGAAACTTGGGTTAAAAGCCAGCCGGCCAGTAAAGGCGGGTGAGCCATTATTGTCTTCTCCAAAGCTTTCGCTAGACTTGCCTGCAGAAATTCTGGTGCCTTCGCCGGAGCCGCCGACAACGCCGCTACTCAAGCCGTTGACCGTGTAAATTTCGTATGTAAACCGATCGAATGGCGTTGCGTAGAAAGCGCCAAATAGACCCAAACCAACTTCAGAGAGCGTGGAAGGGATGATCTGCGTAGAAACCAATGGCCGGTCGATAATGTCATATCGGGGGCTATCATGAGCAATATTGAAGCGACCTAGCGGCGAAAGCAAAATTCCCATGCGTAAATTAAGCGTGGTAGAAAAAAGAATATCCACCAGCGCAGTTTCAAGGGCTATTTCTTCCGTGCCGTGTTCAAACTCTAATTCTGAGGTTAACTTAACTCGTGCTGAAATCGGTGAGTAGAAGAAAAGATTAAAGCGCCTGGCCTCAAATGACAAGCCTTCTTCAATGCCTTCCTCGCGATGAAAATTTGAATTGATTTCGGCATAACCACCAATGGCTATTTTATTGCCCAACTGAGAAATGTAAGGGCGATCGTAAATGCCGCCGATTACATCCGGTGTTTTTTGTAGAGAATCTGGATCTGGCTGGCTATATGCATTTTCTATATTTGTTGAAAAGATAATCAGTAGGATTAAAACTATTAAATGTTTCATTGATGAACCTGTGTTTTTAAGGGATTTCTATTGTCCATGAGTTTGTCTTTTCTACAACTTTAAATTTTTTTAATGGCTGTATTGCCGGGCCTTCTACGACTTCGCCTAAAGTGTTGAATTCAGAACCGTGGCAGGTGCACTCAAGTGAATTAGGAAATGGGCGTACTTCGCAGCCTCTGTGCGTACATTCTAATGACAAGGCAATTACTCCCTGACCTTCAATGGAGCGAAGTATGATTGGGGTCGTCAGCCCGGCAGCGTAAATTAATAAAATCTCGTTAAGCGCTGAAAGTTGTGGTGCCTCAGCCTTTGAAACAAGGATTGTGTTATGCCTGATTTTGGTATGGAGTGTTGCCAGCCCCGCGCTGCATCCGGTGGTTAAAAGGCTCCCTCCCGCAGAAGAGATTATTGCTCCGGCAAAGTATTTTAAAACGTTACGTCGTGTGCTCATGATCTGCCTATAAGGAGTTTAGAAATGAGATGAGTGCATTCTTTGAAGCTTCGTCCAGGGCAAAAAAATCATTACGGGCATTTTCCGCTTCACCGAGGTGCAGATTGATGACTTCCTCTAAATCCGAGGTAGTACCATCATGTAAAAAAAACGGTGTTCCGCCGAGCAGGTTTTTAACAATTCCAAGCCCCCATAGAGGGGTGGTTCGCCATTCTGTACCCGTGGCGTCACCTTCGGGGAAATTGTCAGCTAAAGCAGGCCCCATATCATGAAGAAGCAAATCCGAATACAGGTTTACCGGTACAAAAGCCAGTGGATTTATAAGACTTGAGCCAGATTGCATTTCAGGAATATGACATTTGGCGCAGCCGATTTGCGTAAACAGAGCGTCGCCTTGCTGGACTACTGCGTCGTTTTCATTGCGGCGTAACGGCGCGCGTAGCGTTTGTAAATAAATGACCAGGTTCTGCACAGTCTCAGCAGATACTTCCGGATCTGCTACGTTGTCACCGACGCGGTTGCCTATTAGTGGATTGAAAATATCCACCGGGTCAAAATCTGTGGAAATACCCATATCCGCTTTGTAAGCATTTACGGTTTGATGCAACAGGTCGATAGCTGTTGCTTTGCGCCCAAATTTCCCAAGATATTTTCCGTCACGGATTATTTTATCAGCCGGGGGAATATAATAGTCCGGTGCTGCCACAAAATTTGCCCGACCTGAGATGCCGTCTCCATCCGAATCATTTGGATCTTCATTTGCAAGAATGGTTAGATCGGGGATGGCTTCAATAAGTCCTAGACCCACGGCAATAGGTCCGCCGCGCTCTGAAATGCCTGTGGCCTCTGGTGGCAATATTTCTGCGGGATAGCCCGGTATTGCGCGATCCTGCAATTGCGGGCCGCCAAATTCTAACATAAAATCGAATGAGCCATCCTGCCCCATTCGGCCAAATCGAATCAAATTTGTGGATGGATGGCCTCTACCTTCATCGGGGTGACAGTTGACGCAAGCTGTTTGGTTGAAGACCGGCCCAAGACCTGTGTCCACATTAAAAACTTCTCCGAAAGCTTCATCGCCATCGAGGTGGGCTTTTAGTTGTGCGCCGGTCAGGCCGTCTATGGGGGCATCAAAAACTTCGTCTCCAGCCGGTGCTTCTGTCAGTAGTTCGCTGCACGAGGTTAGTGCGGTTAATAAAACAACTGTAAATATAATTTTCCACATATGTTTTGGTTCCTTATTTATCGGTAGAGTTTAGCGGAGTAGGTAAGCGGATGAAATGAATTACCGTGTCACGCTTCCTGGTTTTCTCAAGAAAATAAATGCCAAATTTGCGCTACAAAAAAACAAATAATGATTCCCATTACCACAGGGAGAAGGCTGGAGATTATTGTCCATTTCACGCTGCCGGTTTCTTTGTAGATGGTGTAAATTGTTGTGGAGCAGGGGTTATGAATCAGGCTAAATAACATCAAATTCACTGCGGTCAAGAGTGTCCAACCGCCAGCCTGGAAGATGTTCATGGTGGCGCCCAAATCGTCAAGCTCAAACATAACACCGGCGCCTTCGCCAACGCCGGCCAGTTTTGCGCTGAGCACGGTTAACATTAAAATGGTGGGAATGACGATTTCATTTGCAGGAATAGCGATGATGTATGCCAAAATAAGTACGCCATTCAATCCAATAAACAGGCCGAATGGATCGAAGAAATTGATGGTATGCTCGGCGAGTGAAAGAGCGCCTATATTTATGTTGCTGATAAGCCAGATTACTGCGCCTGCAGGCACCGCAAAAACAATGGCACGCCAGAGGACAAATATTGTGCGGTCGATCAAAGATGTGTAAAGCGTCCGCCAAATTCGAGGTGGTCGGTAGGGAGGTAGTTCTAAACTGAAAGAAGAAACTTCGCCTTTTAACATGGTTTTCGAAAGAAGCAATGAGGTGGCAAAAGTCAGAAAGATCCCAAGTAATGCGATACCGACTACGGCGGAAGCTGATATTAATCCACCCAAATGTGCCGGTGCAAGGGAGCCGATAAACAGAGTCGCGATGAGAATTTGGGTTGGCCACCTGCCATTGCAAAGCGAAAAATTATTGGTGACGATGGCAATAAGCCTCTCGCGGGGACTGTCGATAATGCGCGTTGCAATAATGCCTGCTGCGTTGCAACCGTAGCCCATTGCCATGGAGAGTGCCTGTTTACCGTGCGCCCCGGATTTCCGGAACATGTTGTCGAGATTAAAGGCTACGCGCGGCAGATAGCCGAAATCTTCCAGCAAGGTAAATAGCGGGAAAAAAATCGCCATGGGTGGCAGCATTACGCTGAGGACCCAGGCCATGGAAAGATAAACGCCATCGAGCAGGAACCCATCCAGCCACCAGGGCATGCCAATGCTTGCTGCAATGTTTTTTAACGCCGGATGAAAGCTGCCGAGCAGTAAATCCGCGAGCATTGCCGATGGAACATTTGCGCCGGAAATTGTTATCCAGAAAACCGCTGTCAGCATAAGCACCATGAGTGGAAAACCAAACGTCCGGCTGGTTAAAAGCTGGTCCAGTTTCCTCTCCCAGTCGAAGCGTGGCTTTTCACCGGTTTTGGTTACAACACGGTCGCTGATTTTAGCTGCATCCCGGTAAATGGATTCAATCACCGAGTCGTGTAAATTGTCGCCCAATTCCCATCTCAGGGTGAGGGCTTCATCTATAATCGATTTTATTTCAATTTGATTTTGCATAATTGTTCCAATTATTAGGTGTTTAGTCTGTAGGTTGATAGGCTGTAGGTTATTTGTCGGTTTAACGCAAAACTCTACTTAGTGCTTGACCGAAAACCAAAAATTCTACGTCATTCTGAACACAAAATCTCACATATTACTTCTCAAGATCGCCGCCGTGTGAAGAATCTCTCACCCGGCAGGAGATTCTTCGCGCATCCTCTTCTGCCTCAAGTGCCACATTTGAGGGTTCGCGCTCAGAAAGACAGCGCCCGGGAGTTCTCGTTCA
>JAJDAE010000029.1 GCA_029262035.1 Candidatus Zhuqueibacterota bacterium | reverse complement strand
GCTCGCCCGGAATATTCTGATGCAGCAAATGAGCTGGGGAAATCTCTGGCCGAAAATAAAATTCGGCTGATTTATGGTGGCGCCAACTGCGGCATTATGGGCATTCTTGCCGATGCTGTTTTAAATTCCGGTGGCCAGGTTACCGGCGTGATGCCTGAATTTTTAGTAGCAAAAGAAGTGGCACATAAAAATTTAACGGAGTCTATTCAGGTTAGAACCATGCACGAACGCAAAACCATCATGGCCGGATTAGCCGATGCGTTCGTCGCAATGCCCGGCGGTTGGGGTACAATGGAAGAATTCTTCGAGGCATTAACCTGGGCGCAACTTGGGCTTCACCCAAAACCATGCGCTCTATTAAATGTTTGCGGCTATTTCGATCACCTAATACAATTTTTTAAAAACTCCGTTGAAGAACAATTTTTGAGTAAAGAAAATCTTTCTAACCTCATCATTGCAGAAAACATAAATCGACTTTTGCATAAGCTTAACAACTATGAGCCCAATCCCACAGAAAAGTGGTTGGCAAACAAACTCCAATAGGTAAACAAATGTCTACACCCATAAAAGACAATATTTCCCATTATAGCTTTGGCGAACAAATCGCAAACACAATTACCCACGGCCTTGGAATATTTTTTAGCATCGCGGGCCTTGCCGTACTTGTAACTCTGGCAATTACAAAAGGTAATATTTGGCACCTTGTCAGCTTTTCTGTTTTTGGTGCATCTTTAGTAATACTTTATACCGCCTCAACACTCTATCATAGTATTCCTAAACAATCGTTTAAAAAACTTCTCAAAACTATAGACCACTGCGCGATTTTTTTATTAATCGCCGGAACATACACACCCTTTCTCCTAGTTAGTCTGCGAGGTGTTTGGGGCTGGAGTTTATTTGGCATTATTTGGGGTATCACCCTGTTTGGCAGTGCTATAAAAATAATGTTCATCTACAAATTTCAAAAAACATTTCTGGGTATTTATCTTATAATGGGTGGGCTCATCGTAATAGCATCCCGCGAAATAATTGCTAATGTCGAACCTACAGGTATTTTTCTTATTGCCGCCGGAGGCCTCACCTACATTATGGGTGTTCCTTTTTATATTTGGAAAAAATTGCCATACAATCACGCAATATGGCATGTATTTGTTCTGGCTGGCAGTGGCTTTCACTACTTTGCCGTATTAACGATACTATAGCATTTAATAAATCCTCCTTAAGTACCACACACTATATTTCTATTTGCACGGATTTTTCGCAAAAAATATTTGCATTTCGATTTTAATCAACCTATATTGACACAATAAAAAATTGTATCCCTGTTTCTTGCCCTTTCTTACTTTCTTGTAAAGCAAGCAAAAACATCGAAGAGAACGGATAGGACATATCAATTTTAACGATTTTTTGTCGTGAATTGGCTTTAAACAGAAATACAAAAATATATAACATTATATAAGGTATGGTTCTATGGAAAATGGTACCGTTAAGTGGTTTAATAGCTCAAAAGGTTATGGCTTTATTACAAGAGAAGAAGGTGACGATGTTTTCGTTCATTTTAAAGCTCTTGTTGGCGAAGGCTATAAAACCTTAGAAGAGGGCGATAAAGTTCAATTCGATGTTGAACAGGGCGCAAAAGGCTTACAGGCCTCAAACGTCTCGAAGATTTAATCTTTTAGGATTTTTCAGGAAACCCGGCTAAATGGTCGGGTTTTTTGTTTCCTTAAAATGCCAATTATGAGCAAGCATGGAAAGACCTGCCGATTTAACACCACGGCTCTCTATCAATAATTTACGGTTTGTTATCAGGTAGAGCATTCTTACAAAACCGACCAAAGAAAGGAGTGTTCTATGAACATGTATGTTGGCAATCTTTCTTTCAATGTTACTGAAGAAGACTTAAAAGCCCTGTTTTCAGAATATGGAGAAGTTGAAAGCGTAAACATCGTACTAGACAGATTTTCAAAACAATCGCGTGGATTTGGTTTTGTTGAAATGTTAAACAATTCAGAAGCTGACAAAGCGATAAAAGCACTAAATGGCAATGAGTTGAAAGGCAAAAGCATTAAAATCAGTCAATCCGAACCTAATAGGCGAAAGAAGAATTCTCGCAGGCGAAGATAATTTCATTTTTTTGAATAAAGTTATTTAAAAGCTGACATACTTGATTGCGTGTCAGCTTTTTTTGTTTAGGTATTTGCTTACTAAGAAAGCAACAGTTTAATATTGACAAGCATACCTTTTTATTCTATATTGAATGCTTAAAATAAGCATATAATTATCCTGTATTAGAACATTGCTTTCAAACCTACAAAACTATTATATACCTAAAACTATTCCGGGAGCCTTAGCCCTGCTCGAAAAGAATTCTGGCTCGATCTTAGTTGTAGCCGGAGGCACGAAGTTAGTGCAGGTCGACAACCGCATTGTACAGGAACTCGTTGATATTACGCACCTCGGTTTAGATTATTTCAAAGAAAATTCAGGTGAGATACGAATTGGCGCCACGACAACTCTCCAAAATTTAATTGACAACAAATTAGTAAAACATTCACCATTCAAAATTCTTTCGCAAGCAACACAACTTAGCTATTCTTCTAAAATGATAAGGAATGTTGCAACAGTTGGAGGAGAGCTGATTTCGTCTGATTCTCTCTCGGTTCTATATTGTTCCTTGCTCGTTTTACAGGCTCAAATCAGAATCGTGGGCGGCGAGGAATTCGCTCTAGCTATAAACATTTTTTTAGCAAAAAAGGGCTTAGGGGGCGGTCTCCTGTTAGAGACCATTATTCCAAAACCACAAACTGAATTCTACACCGGTCTGGCACCTATTTTTCATCAAAATAAAAAAGTTATAATCTGTGCATGCGCTCATATCGTAATTCATGAAGGAAAATGTCAGGATGTAAGAATTGCAATTACGGGTACGGAAAAAGTTCCTCAAAGATTACCGGAAGCAGAAGCCGTTTTGGAGGGTAAGAAACTAAATAGTAAAACCATTGAAGACACCTCGGACACAGCCTGCAATATCTACCACCCTATTGCTGACACTCTGGCTAGTGAAAAATTCCGAAAAGAGGCCAGTCGGTCTGTTGTGAAGAATGCGCTGACACAATGCTTACAAGAATTTGAAGACCAGTTCGATGCCTGATATCAAACTCAAAATACAGCTCAATGGCAAAAGCACTACATTGGCCATTAATCCCAATCTAACTTTGAATCAGGCGCTAAATGAAAATGGCATATCAAGCGTTAAGCAGGGTTGCGAGACCGGGGATTGTGGCAGCTGTACTGTTATTGTAAATGGCCATGCGGTACAGTCCTGCATGATGCTTGCCGCTCAGGTTGAAGGTAAATCAGTACAAACATTTGAAAGCATTGAACATTTCTTAAAATATCAACCGCTTCATGATGCCTTGTTGGATAATACGGAAAAAGATTGCGGTTTTTGTATTCCGGGTATAATGATGTCGTTAGAGGCGTTATTAAAAACCAACCGCACTCCCGATGAGGCACAAATAAAAGATGCGTTAAACGGCAATTTATGCCATTGCACCGCCAATGCCACAAATGCAAAAATAATATTAACCGCAATTAAAAAAATAAAAGGTGACTTTTAATAATGAAGTCTAAAAAAGAATTAATTGTGGTTGGTGACAGGCTTTTGGTTGAAATAAATAAAAATGAAGAAAAGACAGATTTCGGCTTATATCTTCCTCCTGGTGTAAAAGAGAAAGAAAAAGTCAGAGGCGGTTACATCATTAAAGTCGGTCCGGGATATCCGATGCCCGATCTGAATTCAAACAACGATGAACCTTGGGATTCAAGACCCAAAAGTGGGATCAAGTACATTCCGCTGCAAGCACAAACTGGCGATTACGCTATTTTCATGAGTACTTCTGCTATCGAAATTGAGTTCGAGAGCAAGCAATACCTGGTTGTGCCACAATCATCTATTTTAGTTTTAGTTCGTGACGAATTGCCAAATTTTGATCTTAGTTAACTCTCTCCCACTTTTCAAACAAATCATTTCACATCCATCATTTAACTGACATTTTCTTTTTAAAACCTTCCTCCTTCTTAAGATCTTACTAAATTAATTTACCGAAATCTTACTAAATATTTTTCTCGCTTATGCCGTTGATATTTCATGTTTACATCTTGCATCAAAGGAGATTAATAAATGGTCGGGTCGAACCTCCCCCAAGACATCGCAATAAAAAGCCAATTAAACGGCCGGTACGAAAAATTACTGACAAATGATGCTTTAACTTTTGTAGCAAGCCTTCAGAGAGAATTTTCTTCTCAGCGCACAAAATTATTAGATACCAGAACAAAAAGACAGGCAGAAATTGATGCAGGCCACTTCCCCGATTTTCTTGTGGAAACTAAAAGTGTAAGAGATGATAAAACCTGGCAGGTTGCCGCAACGCCGCCAGACCTCGAAAACCGTTGTGTTGAAATTACCGGCCCTGTCGACCGTAAAATGATTATTAACGCGCTCAACTGCGGCGCAAATGTTTTTATGGCCGACTTCGAGGATGCAACGTCGCCTACCTGGGAAAATGTCATTGATGGACAGCTAAATCTGATCGATGCAATTTCCGGGGACATGTCATTTACAAATCAAAACGGTAAAGAATATAAGCTAAATGAAAAAACAGCAACATTGGTCGTGCGGCCACGTGGCTGGCATCTCGATGAAAAGCATGTTTTTGTGGATGACAAACCAATCTCAGCCTCACTTTTCGATTTTGGCATTTATTTTTTCCACAATGCAAAGGCTTTGCTCGCAAAAGGATCCGGGCCGTATTTTTACCTACCCAAACTTGAAAGCCACCTGGAAGCACGGTTGTGGAACGACGTGTTTCGCATGGCGCAGGATTTACTGAATATCCCTCAGGGAACCATCCGCGCAACCGTTTTAATAGAAACTATCCTTGCTGCTTTCGAAATGGAAGAAATTCTTTTTGAACTAAAAGAGCACTCCGCCGGACTCAATGCAGGCCGATGGGACTATATTTTCAGCGCGATTAAAAAATTCCGTAACCATAAAAAATGTGTCTTACCTGATCGTGCACAAATTAGTATGTCCGTTCCTTTTATGCGGTCTTATGCCGAGCTTCTGGTAAAAACTTGCCACAAACGAGGCGCACACGCCATCGGCGGCATGGCGGCTTTTATTCCAAGTCGCGATCCCGAAGTCAATAGAATTGCCATGACCAAAGTTATGGAAGACAAAAACCGTGAGTCGCAGAATGGCTTCGATGGCACCTGGGTTGCACACCCGGGCTTGATACATATTGCCAGAGAATCCTTTAGTCAGGTTTTAAACGGCAATTCTCATCAAAAAAATGTGCTCAGGGAAGACGTGCAGGTTACTGCAAAAGACTTGCTGAATTTCGACATTGACGGCGGCAAAATTACTGAACAAGGTTTGCGAACGAACATCAATGTTGCTGTGCTCTACATAGAATCCTGGTTGAGCGGCACCGGAGCGGCTGCGCTCTACAATTTAATGGAAGACGCCGCAACCGCTGAAATTTCAAGGGCGCAAATCTGGCAATGGTTAAGCACCCAGTCAAATCTTGAAGATGGCCGGGTAGTAGACGAAGCATTATTTAACAAACTTCTTATTGAAGAAATCGGGGAAATTCAAAGTCTGGTCGGCAAAGAAAGATTCGAAAACGGCAAGTTTGATTTAGCCAGCCAAATATTAACCAAACTGATCATCGACAAAAACTTCACTGAGTTTCTAACTTTATCAGCGTACAAATATTTAAATTAAAGTAGGAGTCCATCATGAAAAATGGTAAAAACAACCCCGAGATAAATCAACTAAAAAAGGACTGGAAAACCAACTCCCGGTGGCAAGGCATAACCCGCAATTACACGCCTCAGGATGTTCTAAAACTGAGAGGCACTCTAAAAATCGAGCATACCCTCGCCCAAATCGGCGCCGAAAAACTTTGGGATTTACTGAATAGCGATAGCCTGATTAGAGCCTTGGGAGCGCTCTCCGGCAACCAGGCAATTCAAATGGTACAGGCCGGATTAAAAGCCATTTATCTCAGTGGCTGGCAGGTAGCTGCCGATGCCAACGAAGCCTGCAGCATGTATCCGGACCAAAGCCTTTACCCGGCGAATAGCGCACCAACCCTGGCCCGGCGCATAAACAATGCCTTACAGCGCGCCGATCAAATTTCTTTTTCTGAAGACAGAAACGGCATCGATTGGTTTGCCCCAATTGTAGCCGATGCTGAGGCCGGATTTGGTGGCAACCTGAATGCGTTTGAATTAATGAAAGCCATGATCCAAGCCGGCGCCTCCGGTGTCCATTTTGAAGATCAACTTTCATCCGCTAAAAAATGCGGGCACATGGGCGGAAAAGTTCTGGTTTCAGACAAATCCTTTATTCAAAAATTAATCTCAGCCCGACTTGCCGCCGACGTAATGGGAGTGCCAACAGTTCTCATCGCCCGTACCGATGCAAATGGCGCCAAACTTTTACAAAGTGACTACACCGATACTGACAAACCATTTTTGACCGGAGAAACAACGCCGGAAGGATTTCAGCGCATTAACGGCGGTCTGGACTTGGCCATTGCCCGTGCGCTCAATTATGCGCCGTATGCAGATCTAATTTGGTGTGAAACCTCAAAACCGGATCTGGGTGAAGCCCGCGAATTTGCCGAAGCCATGCATGAAAAATTCCCGGGAAAAATGTTAGCCTACAACTGCTCGCCATCATTCAACTGGAAAAGCAATCTCGACGACAAAACCATCGCGAACTTCCAGGAGACCCTGCACGGATATGGTTACAAATTTCAATTTGTCACTCTTGCCGGATTTCATTCCCTAAACACGAGTATGTTTGAACTGGCCAGGGACTACAACTCCAAAGGTATGGCCGCCTATTCCCTCCTACAGGAACGTGAATTCGACCTGGAAAAACAACACGGCTATGCAGCCATTAAACATCAAAAATTTGTGGGTGCCGGTTACTTTGATATGGTTCAAAATATCGCCACCGGCGGCGATGCTTCAACTGCGGCGTTGAAAGGCTCCACTGAGGAAGAGCAATTCAGCGGCAATGGTAATGGTAATACAGTTGCAGTCTAAATTTCTTTAGAGCCGCTCCGGCCGCCAAAAACCGGCGGCCTGCGCGGGCTGTGGGAGCCTCCTCAACAGGTTACGCTTCGCGCACTATTATAGCAGCCGCTCAACGCGGTTTGCTTGCGGGGTCTCCCTCCGCACAAGTGGGTTTTCTTTATCATCTAATTTTATTTTGGCCTGCCGAAATCAGCAGCCTGCCTTTTAGCAAACTAAAAAGAAACACTGCTGGCAGCCAAATCCAAACCATCTCGCTGAACAGAACGCGCAATCCCCTTGCACTAAAAAAACCAGGGCCAATTGGCGAAACCTGAATAGGGGTAAATGGGAAAAAATAGCGGACATCATCAAATGGTGAAAAAAAGGCAACACCTAAACCGCCGTTGGTGAGCGCATCAAAAATACCATGCGACGCTGTGAGCACAAAAAAGTATAACATCAAAAATATTTTCTGTTTGCCAACCAGATTATGATTTCTTAAAAACAGAGCCACGATAATAACGGATAAAATAAATGCGAAAACCAGCGAATGCGAGAACCCCCGGTGTCCCCAAAAATCGCCATACGGAATACCAAAGGCAAAAGCAATCACATCCAGGTCAGGGATAACCGGACAAAGCAGCGACCAGAGCACCAAACTTCGCCGCAACTCTTTGCTTCGAAAAACATGTGTTGCGAGATAGCCGGTTAAAGCATGGGTAATAATTGTTGGCATTTAATTCCGTATTTTGTTAGTCAGCTACATTCGGGTTTCAGTTACCGGAACAATTTTACGCACAGACTTTGCACCACCAGCACACCTCAATATTGTTACACCCTATAGGTTAATCCTTACATTTTAAGTTACAATAATTATGAAAGAAAGGCAACTAACCGCAAAACTGTAAGATCTCAGTCTCGGGTAAAAAGGAGAAGAAAGTGGTCGGCCTTACTTGACTTCTCCCAAGAAACATTCCGAAGT
>JAJDAE010000280.1 GCA_029262035.1 Candidatus Zhuqueibacterota bacterium | reverse complement strand
TCATGCAAGCAATAAAGCAAATTCTACATGATAAACCATTTACATTTCCTAAAATATCTATAACAAAGTAATTGCTACGGCGTTTGTGCCACGGTATTAGCAGCCTAACGGTTAAGCTGGTAGCGACACCTAATCAGGAGCCCGATTTTCGAAAATTTGGGAGTTAGCAAACAATGGTGGTTTTAAATAAATTTAGTGTACACACCCGGTGCGCCACAGCTAGGCGTTATGCTGTTTGAAATGGCAGGGCAAAAGTAATATCTTGCTAACAAATAGAAGGCCCCAATGCGAATTTGCATTTCTTAATAAAACACTACATAAAAAGGGAGATTATCATGAAGCATCCACCGATTACTAAAAGAGGCGCCAGGAATTACCTGGTCATCACAATCATAGTTTTTCTGCAGATGAGCCAGGGATTACTTTCAGTGTCAGGCGCTTCAAACGATAAAAATGACTGGCCAGGATGGCGTGGGCCGAATATGAATGGCACCGCAGATGGTGAGGCTGTTTTCGAAAAGGGGGAAAACTATCAACTGAAGGTCATCTGGCAAAAGGCTTTGGGTTCCGGCTACTCAGACATTTCGATTGCTGGGGGTGTCGCCGTTACCATGTTTTCTGATAGCACCAACGACTTTGTTGTCGCTCTGAATGCCGAGGATGGCGCGGAATTCTGGCGTTTTAGGATCGACTCAACCTACATGGGGCACTTTGGCTCTCAAAACGGTCCGATTTCCACCCCACTTATTGCCGATGACAAAGTCTTTGCGCTCGGACCCAGAGGACACTTGTTCGCGTTGGATTTGAAGACAGGTCGCAAGGTCTGGTCATCCCACCTTGTCGACAACCACGAGGCGGCTACGCCTTTTTACGGTTTTACCACCTCGCCGGTTCTTTACAACAATGCCCTGGTGATTGAAACAGGGGGGCCGGAACATAACGCTATCACAGCCTTCGACAAAAACACCGGTGAACTTTTGTGGAGGGTAGGCAATGACAGAGTATCATATCAGTCCCCGGTTATTACCACACTCAACAACCAACCACATTTATTTTGTGCAGGTGGTAAATATGTTTATGGACTTGAACCGGAATCAGGCAATGTGCTGTGGCAATATGGTCATGGAGGCAGTGGAGGCGCTTTCGGTAGCGCAAGCATGAGCCCGGTCATTCTCCCCGATAACAAGATATTTCTTACATACAAGAGCTCAGAGTCGGTTCTGCTACAATTGCAAACTGATGCGGACACACTATCGGCTCAGGAAGTTTGGCGCACAAAAGCTATCAAAAAAAGCTACACGGTTCCGCTCTACCACGATGGCTACATCTACGGCTACAGCGGTGCTTTTCTGAGCTGCGTTGATGCTGCCACCGGCAAAACCGTATGGAAATCCAGACAACCAGGCGATGGCTTTCTTATCGTTGTGGACGGTCATCTTGTTCTCACAACAAAGAAAGGTACCCTGAATATAGCAAAAGCCACTCCCACGGGTTACTCTGAACTTGCAGGTCTGGAGCTGTTCGAGCAGCTTTGCTGGACCCCACCGAGTTTTGCAAATGGCAAAATCTACGCTCGTAGCCATGGTGAAATCGCTTGTGTTGAGGTCGTCCCGGCTGATCGGATTACCCTCATGGAAATTGAGGAGCAGGGAGTGATGCCTGGCTCAGAGTTCGCAAAATTCATCGAGCGTGTGAGCGCTGCTGAAAACAAAACTGAGATGATTGATGACTTCATGGCTACTCAAAAGCAAATGCCATTGGTAGATGAAGAGGGCATGGTTCATTTTCTATTTCGCGGCGAAGTGGATGAAGTCGCTCTGGTCGGGGACGTAAGCGGCATGGACATGGAGCTATCCATGAATCGCGTAGAAGATTCAGATCTATATTATTATTCTATGCCATTGGAGGCTGACGCTCAACTTAATTATGCACTCTTGAAGAATGAAGAGGAGCGGGTTGTTGATCCATTAAATCCCAACAAAGTCAACGCCCTTTGGTTCGGCGAATCATCTTTGGTTACCATGCCGCAGTGGGTAAAGCCGCAGCACTTAAAGGAACAGGACGAAATTATCGCGGGACGAATCGATTCCGTACTGTTTAAAAGCGCCATTTCAGATAGCAGCCGCACGCTTGAAGTATACTTACCCTCCGGTTACGATAGCAGCAAAGGCTCGTATCCTGTTGCCTATGTACACGGAACCATCGGTTCGAGCAAGATACCGACAACACTAAACAATCTCATGGGGAGGCAGATCCAAACGGCCATTGTCGTTTTTATCCCGCCTTTCATACAGCGAGGATACAGAGAATACCTTGGCATTAACAAAGACACCTACGCCCGAATATTCGCCGAAGAAATTGTTCCCTTCATCGATGATAAGTATCGCACAAGACCATCGGCCGGGTCGAGAGCGAATCTTGGCGCTTTTTATGGCGGCTTCATGGCATTTTACACGACTTTCAAATATCCGGACATGTTTGGTAAGTTGGGCATGCAAACACCTTATTGGGATCCCGATGAAGAGAAGAAGCACGGTACACTGATATCCGGTAGCAGCATACAAATGCTGGACATCTATCTTGATTGGGGCAAGTATGATCTACGCAATGCTCTTGAAGGCTGGGATATGGGGGAGTATGCCCAATCATTTGCACGCATCCTCAGAGAAAAAGGGTTCGACTTTCAGGGCGGAGAAGTGAATGAGGGTTTTGGCGGAACGAGTTGGAGCAATCGAACAGACAAAGTTTTTGAGACCCTTTTCCCGATAGGCAACGGAGTTAAGGCATCGGCGGGTAAAAGTAATTAGAAGGAAATAGCATGAAGCCTGCGGACTGGTGTGGTTCGCATGCGCCGGGGTTTATATGTTGATTCGGGGAGAATCGTAAACAAAATTCTGGGACGAAAAAAAAACATCCCAAAACTTTTGACTTGTTTAACCTGAATTATTCATAAAATTTAAATGATGTGCCTGGCACATTTTTGCCAGTTTGTGAATAATAGAAGTTAATAAACCCAGACATTAAAAAATTAAGAGCAGAATTCTTATTAATAGTTTAGAGGAACCAACAAATGAAACGATTCAAAGCTAATATTTTAATAGTGGTTATGATTGGGTTAATTCTCATCGGTACAGCTAAGGGTGTCAGCGCTCAAAACTCAGTTGAAGGAAGCTTAACCGTAGATGGTACAACCACGGCCCTTAAGCATATATATTTTGATCAATACCGTGAGGAATTTACTATCATCTTAACAGACAGTTCTATCGCGCCGGAAATGATTCCAGACGGAATCTACGGCCTCTCGGAAGAAGGCAAAGTTAAAGCGCTGGAATTTACTGTTTCGAGGGAAACCCAAAAGTTATTGAAGCAGATGAGAAAGTCGATTTATTTCCATCCAATATGGACTCGAAATATTATTATTGGCGATAATGAGTTGACTATATCCAAATTTGACGAGGAGATGTTGGTCGGCAAGATTGAGACTCCGTCTGAAAATGAATACGGCGGACATCATTTTTCCTACAACGTTTCGTTTTCAGTGAGCTTGAAAAAAGAGCCATTGAAGCTGACATTCACAGGCAAAACCGACGCGCCATCAAAAGCCTATGCTGCCTACTGTAAGACTGTGGCCGCCGGAGACTTGGAGAACTTTATGAAGTATGTGCCGCAGGAGAAAACCGAATTTATGCCCAAAGATCCGCAGGAGTTGGTCCTGGGTCTGGAGTTCGTTCAATCCACAATGATGACTGAAGTCGAGATTCTCACCAGCACAATAACCGGCAACAAAGCCGTTCTCACACTGGCAGGCAGCAGGGGCATGGCCAAAGCCGATGGAACAGTCTCAATGCTGCTGGAAAACGGCGAATGGAAAGTCAGCGAAGAGGCATGGAATATGGGTGAGGAAACGGAGACAAAGTAAAATCAGTTCGTAACCAGAATAAACCCAAATGTAACAGAACCTAAAACTGGAATAGATTGTGCTTCAGAGATTTTTGAAATCACCACGAACGATTGGCTCGATAACCCCCAGCAGTGCGTTTCTTGGCCGGGCACTTTCTGAAAAAATTAATCAGAAGTGTTCAAACAGCGTTCTGGAACTTGGTGCCGGAACCGGACCAATAACTGCTCAGATATTAAAGCGGCTGCCGTCACCTGAACTTCTAACATGTTTGGAAGTTAATCAACAATTGTGTTCGCGTTTCAGGGCATCATTCCCTGATGTTAATTTACTTGAAAAGGACTGTCGAGAGATTGGTACGCTTTTCGCCGGACATAAAATTGACAATATCGTGTCGTCCTTACCCTACCGCTCTTTGCCCAAATCAACAACAGACACTATATTTGAGCAGAAAATATCCCTTTCCAATAGTCAGACAGTTATTTCCATATTTTCTTATGATTTTCTTTTTTCGGATTATCACAGGCGATATCCAATTAGACTTATTGACAGTCGCTCCGTATTTTTAAATTTCCCTCCGGCAAAAGTTTATCATTTTGCGCTATAAGTTAATTTGTTTTTTGTAGATTATATTCTCGATAACAGTTCCAAACTCAACTCTACTTTCTTCAGGGTACACAATGAAAACAAAATCTATTTTGAGAATAACAGTTATCCTTCTAATTTTTTGCCTGTCTCTCTCTGCGTTCGCGCAAAATGGCAGCGCAATAGAAAAAGCCGCTGCAATTATTGAATCCTTACAAGCCGAAACACAAGCCGCAGGTATCGCAGTCTCAATTGGGATAAAAGGCAAAATCGTTTGGTCACAGGGTTTTGGATATGCGGATGTTGAGCAACGGGTTCCGGTACGGCCAGCCAAGACACGCTTTCGGGTAGGCAGTGTGGCCAAACCGATGACGGCTGTAGCAATTGCTCAACTTTACGAGCAAGGCCGCCTCGATCTGGATGCGCCAGTTCAGCGGCACGTCCCGAGCTTCCCCCAAAAAAGAGCGCCAATTTCCACGCGCCTGATCGCCGGTCATCTCTCCGGCATTCGGCATTATCGTGGCAATGAATTTCTTATCACACAACATTACGACACGGTTTTGGAAGGCTTAAGCATTTTTCAGGAGGATACACTTCTTTACGCTCCCGGCTCGAAATACGCCTATTCCAGCCATGGATGGAACTTGCTGAGTGCCGTGGTTGAAGGCGCGTCCGGGCAGGATTTCCTCACCTATATGAACGAGAATGTTTTTAAACCAATCGGCATGGCCAACACCATTGCGGATCATGTTGACAGTCTGATCGCCAATCGAGGCAGATACTATGGTGTCCACGATGGTATGCTCTTGAACGAACCTGCCGTAGACAACAGCTACAAATGGGCTGGTGGCGGTTTTCTTTCCACATCGGAGGACCTTGTGCGTTTTGGTTTTGCGCATTTAAACGACAAGCTGCTTAAACCGGAAACCATAAAACTTTTGTGGCAATCCCAGCAAACCTCATCGGGCAAAAAAACCGGGTATGGTATTGGTTGGGTTGTCCGCACAGATAAAGCTGGTCGATCCTGGATCGGCCACAGCGGAGGTTCAGTGGGTGGCAGTACTCAGTTCCGTATTTATCCTGAGGCACAGGTAGTTTTGGTTATCATCGCGAATATGTCCGGCTTGCGTTATGGGGAGACGGCGGAGAGGCTTGTGGATATTTTT
>JAJDAE010000279.1 GCA_029262035.1 Candidatus Zhuqueibacterota bacterium | reverse complement strand
AAAAAAGTGTTATCGCTTTCGGTACTTTATCCTGCGTTATAATTTAAGGGCGTAATTCAGAGTACATTTTCAACCATACTGAATTGAAGATTCTTTATTATAAATCAGGAGGACAGGGTAATGTTAACGAATGCAATATACACTCGTTATTATAGATGGCTACTTTTGTTAGTCTCATTGTTTTGTGCAGGTTGGTCAGAAATGGCTGTTGCGCAGGAACAAGAAAGATATACAAGGCAGGTTTCAAATGAATATGGTTTTGGCGAATTTACTGCCATACCATACATACCCGGTGAAGAGCCGGAGCCGCAAGACAGCTCTTATGCTTTAGCTGCTACCGCTGAAAGCGCCAGCGCCTGGAATAAAAAGTCAGACCGTACGAACCGGTTTGACTATCGGGTGGAGTCTCCTTGTGTAATAAAAAAGAAACTCACAGTGACGCTCTATCTTACTGTGTCCGGCGGCAAGCAGATCAAGCTCTTTTCGGATTCTGGAAACTGGGCCTCGTTTACAGGGTGGTGGCAGATCCATACGGGACCAAATAAAAAGGTGAGTTTCAAGGTCAAGCGTCGCGCCGAAGGAACCTTTTGTGATGAGTCTAAAACTCTAACCGCCTCCGGCTGGACGAGTGGGCTAAAGGCGCCCAAAAATGTAACGGCAGCCACCAACGGCAGTGACCGACTGGTTACTCTGAAATGGGCAAAAGGCACAAATCTGGCTTCCGCAGAACATGGTTACTATATCTACAAGAATGATGCTTTCATCAAAAGTCTGGCCTCAAGCAGTGTAAGTTATGTTGGCACAACTACACCAAACACAGAAGACACCTGGGCTGTGGCGACTCGTTTCTACGGAAAGACCAGTGGCGGTGTTTTTAACCCGGCGCAGATTTCATCGCGCCCGTCAAAAACAGTAACGACGGCTCCTTTTAAAATACCGACTAATTTCATCGCATCCGATGATACCACGGTTGGGTATGTCCGGTTAAGCTGGAATCAGGCTTCTGATTATGCCACACATACCAGAATTTACAGGGATGATGTGGTTCTAAATACAATTCCAAAGGCTCAAATTTCATTTCTTGATTACAGTGCTTTACCTGGTGTGGCGCATGATTACCGGCTACACTCTTACAACAACTCCGCAGCGACGGAATCAGGGCCGGCAAGCAATCCGGGAAGTGCATTTTTATTTGCAGCTTCGGACGGTAGCGAGCCTGGGCGCGTAAAATTACAATGGACAAATTTGCCTGCGGATTTCGCCGAAGAAGTTCGACTCAAACGTGGCAGCAATGAGCTTGGCGTGTTTACTGCCTCTCAAACCACGCTTGAAGATAAAGATGCGTTGCCCGGCAAACTCTTCGAATATTCCATCACCGCGCTCGATGCCAATCGTAATCCGGTTTTGGATGATACGGATTTTGGGTTCCTGCCGGCGAATGGACAAATTAGCGGCACCGTAAAAACGCCTGGAGCTACTACAGGCGGTGGTGTGAAAGATGTGCTGGTTTCAGCAGTGCCAACTATTGACACCCTTAGTAAAGCACTTTTATTTGATGGCGTGGACGATTTCGTGAGTGTGCGTGATGAACCCGCACTGAGGCTTGGAGATGAAATGACTTTTGAATTCTGGATTAAAGGAAATACTTCAGAAAACACCGTCATTTTAGAAAAAGGTGGTGTGAATCAAAATTATCATTTCCAGACGAGTGATGAAACCATGTCTTCGGGAGGAGATCGGATTTTCTTCGGAATTTCGCCGACAGCCACAGGACGGGTTGTAACCTCTGGTGCAGTTATGGACGGCGAGTGGCACCATATTGCGGCGGTTTTTGACTCTCCCAATAATATGCTTAAAATGTATGTAGATGGTGTTTTGGATAATGTGAATGCCAATGCAACTGACGAGCCTTCTTTTAACTTCTTACCTGTTAATATCGGCAGTAGGGCGGGTTCGGTGGCTGTCCCGGCTGCCATGGATGAAATCAGAATTTGGAATACGGTAAGATCGGATTCCGCGATTGTGGCGGATATGAATCGCATTCTTACAGGCAATGAAGAAGGGTTAGTTGCTTATTGGCCGTTTAATGAAGGCAGCGGCAATTTTGTAGGAGATTACGCGTACAACGGCGGCCACCACGCTGAAATTTTTGGTGATGCTGCCTGGACAATGGAAAAACCCGAAGTGCAATATAGCGCTTTGACCGATGATCGTGGTGAAGGTCGCTACCAGATCGATGGCATCTACTATGGAAGCATTAGCGAATTTGCTATTTCTCCTTTCAAGGAAGATCATGGTTTCGATTCTCCGAGCACATTATTCAGGACGCTTGAAAACACAACTCTTGGCTCACGCTCAGAAGGCGTTTCATTTATCGATACTACCTCCTTTTCTATCAGCGGCAAGATTTCTTTTTTTAGTGAACCCTCCTGCGGCGCGCAAAATATCCAGATTCTTGTAGATGGTGTGGTCGCGGGCGTAACCGGTGCGGAAGGCAATTTCTCGGTATCCGTACCACAAGCCGGTGATTATACGATTAGGCCCGTGCTTGGCAACCATGAATTCGATCCGGTGGAAACCACACTTTCTGTTCAAAGTAATACCGATGGGTTGATATTCCTGGATAAGGCTACAACTACTTTAAGTGGAAGTGTCTTGAGCGGCTGTCTCAGTTTTATGGGTTCGGCCGATGTGGCTATAAAGAGTCTCGATCCCAATAGTTGCATTTCAAGAGTTGTAAAGATTGATGCTGATGGGTTGTATTCGCTGGAATTGCCTGCACAAAAATATGCTGTGGAACTGCAAACCGTCGCGCACCCGGACAGCGAACTCATTCTCGCCTATTTTAAAAAAGACACGCTGGATCTGACCTTCAGCGATTCAACCTTCAACTATATTTATCACGCACCGCCACAAATTCGTGTCAGCGGTCCTTATGCTGTTGGTTGTAATGATTTCACAAATGTGCCGATTATGAGACAATTTCGTACCGACACGCTTATGATTGAAATTTTCGAGCGATACGTTTACAATGGTGTGGAAACAACATGTCCGGTTGATAGCGGCCAGCTTGTTATCGACGATAGAATTAGTGACGATGCGCCTGAGCAGACGATTGATTTCAAAGATGGCATGATTAAATATGCGCTGACGCCTGGACTACCCAATATTCTTGAAGATAATGCCGAACATCCATATCAAAAACTGTTGGCGCTCACAGCCAACGTGGAGAGATATTCTGAAAATCAGGATTTCTGGGCCCTCGTGACCGGCCACAAACCGCGACCGGGAGAACCCTTTTCAACGGTATCACCCGAACTCCCGCTGATGATTTTGCGCGACCCTCCCGGTGATATGAGCTATAGTTTTCTTGAGAAAGAAACCTCACGTACGCTGGGTATTGGCCTTTCCTTTGAACTTGAAGGCGCTATTCGAGCGTTTGGTGAGGCCAAAGTGGGGGGCGGCGCTCAGATTCCCGGTGTTGGAGCCACGGGCGGATTTGTTAAAGTGGGCAAGTCGCTGGAAGTTGGCGGCAGCATTGCAACAGAGGCATCCATGGATCTGACCATCACGGCAAGAGAGCGCCTTTCGACTTCCGATGACGAACAGGTTACCGGAGCAGAGGGCGATGTCTTTGTGGGTGGCGCTTATAACGTGACTTACGGCATAACCGATGTGTTGAAATTTTCAGATTGCGGTGTAGACCTCAGCCAATCCATTGTTTGGGGCAGCGATGACTTTGCCACCAGATATTTCTATACGGAAAGTTACATCCGGGATAGCCTGATTCCCGAGCTGCAGTTTTTGGCTGACAATGCTGACTCAGATAACAAGGCTGCTAAGTTTCTCGATGCTATTGAAGTTTGGCAGCAAGTTTTGGATCTTAATGAAGAGTATAAAGCAAACGCGCCAATAGTCAAACAGAATATCAGTTTTAGCGGAAATCTGGGCGTTGAGGAAAGTGAAACAGTTACACAAACAATTGCCGCTTCCATCGAATTCAACTTGTATATTGAACAATCGGTCGCAGTCAGCGCCGGCGCCAAAGCTGGCGATTTCAATGAAACTGAAGGAGGTGTTCAGGTTCGAACCCGTTTTAATTTCGGTTCATCGTTAAGCGCAAGTTTATCCAAAACGAATACCATCGGTTATTTTTTAGGCGACGATGACAATGGTGATGATTTTACAGTAAATATTAAAGGCGACCCTGTTTACGGTACACCAATTTTTCAATTGATTGGCGGCACAAGCAGTAATCCCTGGGAAGGCCTGCCATCACAGCCCCGCGATGGCCTTTTTATGTCAATTGATCCTAATCAGCAAACGGATATCCCGGCAGAACAATCGGGGATTTTCAGCCTGCGTTTGTTCAATACAAGTCCAACCAACGAAACCCGCGATTATATGCTTTCGCTGATTCAATCATCTAACCCCGGAGGCGCACGTCTAAGAATTGGAGATCAATTCGTAGAGAATTTGACTTACACGATTCCTGCACAGAATTTCCAGGAAGCCACACTCGATGTTTCCAGACTACCCGGACATCCATTTGATTACCAGGATTTACAAGTGCGGATGTTTGCCGGACAGGATCCACAATTCGCGGATACAGTTTCGCTCTCAATTTCTTTTATTAAGCCGTGTAGTGAAATTACCCTGGTTCAGCCTGAAACCAATTGGAGCATCACGCAAACAAGTGATGAACTGGTAGATGTTGTTTTGGCTGATTACGATGTTACTGATCCTAACTTGCAGGCAGTCCGACTTGAGTATAGCGAGGATGAGGTTGAGTGGAATACGATTGCTACTTTTTCCGGCAATGAACTGGCTGCTGACAGCGTGAAATATTCCTGGAATGCTTCCCAGCGGCCAAACGGCACTTATGTGTTGCGAGCAGTGGTGCAATGTACCTTTGGTGAAAATTATTCTTTTATGGTGAAAGGTTTTATCGACCGTAGTTCCTGGTCTGGTGATTTGATTTTATCTGATGCTGGCGGCCAGGGCACTTTGGCCAGGATGTCATTTGGGCAATCTTCGATGGCCACCGCAGGGTTGGATACAGAGCTGGGTGAATCCGAGTTGCCGCCATCCCCGCCGCAAGGCGTTTTTTACGCAGGCTTTGATCTTCCTGTAGAACCGGCTGTGGCCTCCCGTGCAGATTACAGAAGCAGCGAAAGCTTGGATGCGAGCTGGATTCTAAATTTTCAACCCGGACCCGGTGGTTATCCCATATTATTAAATTGGGATTCTACCGCATTTCCTGCGGGAGATTTCTTTCTTCAGGATAATATCACCGGCGCAATTATCAATATCAATATGAAAACGGAAAATAGTTACCTCCTCGATAATTCGGCAATATCAAATTTAAGAATTGAATTTACTTCACCGTTTCAGTGCCAGCAGGTTGCACCACCCGTTGGTTGGACTATCGTTTCCGTACCCCTGGAATCGAACGATATGTTTAAAAATACAATTTTTCCAAATGCGGTTTCCGGTGCTTTTGCTTTCGATAATGGCTATCGTGAAGATCAACTGTTGCAAAGCGGCTTGGGCTATTGGTTAAAATTTGACAGCTCAGACACATTGGAGATTTGCGGCAGACCTTCAAATACATCCACAATCGCTCTTCAAGAAGGCTGGAACATCATCGGGCCTTTTGATGCTCCGGTTTCTGTAAATGATATTTCAACTACACCCGCAAATATTATTACCTCTCAATTTTTCGGTTATGATGCCGGTTACCAGGTTGCCGATATTCTTCAAAGCGGCAAAGGATATTGGGTTCAGGTCTCACAAAATGGTTTATTGAATTTGGCAGCGTCGAGTGTGGTATCAAAGCGCTCGGTGGCAGCCACGCAGAAACCTGAAATTGATGAGAGTTGGGGTAAAATTATTATAACTGACAACGATGGCAATGAAGTCGTGCTTTATGCCGCAGATTCCCAAATTAATGGTTCTGATTATGGCTTACCTCCCGCACCGCCTGCGGGTGTGTTTGATGCACGTTTTACTTCAGGCGCATTTGTTGCCCATATAGATTCACCTGAAAATATTGTAATAAATTCGCTGGCTTATCCGGTGAGGGTTTCAGCAGATGGATTGAATCTAAGAATAAAAGATTCCATCACCGGTAAGATTCTTGATAAATTGGTCAGGAGCGGAGATACTGTTGAGTTAAACGATTCGAAATTGAATTCGTTTGAAGTGACTAAGGAGACTTTGCCGGAGAAATTTGAATTGTTTCAAAATTATCCGAATCCATTTAATCCAAGCACGACCATTAAATTCAGTTTGCCCAAAAGCAGCCAAGTTGAATTAACCATCTATAATTTTGTCGGGCAGGTGGTTGCAGAACTTGTGGACAGCGAGTTGGAAGCAGGGTCACATAAAATTGAGTTTAACGCCGCACAATATGCAACGGGCTTGTACCTCTATAAATTAAAAACGAGTGAGTTCACATCTGTAAAGAAAATGATATTGGTGAAATAGTTTATAGATTCAGCCTTCACTCTGATTAGGGAGAAGGCTTGGATAACATTAAAGAAGCAAGGAGATATAGGTATGAAAATCGCAATAATATTAATCCTTTTTAGTCTGGGGTTTGGTCAGCAAGTTTGTTCACAAACACCACTTTCTGATTTAAAAATTACCATCTCCGATGATAAAGGAGGGAAACAAGATATTCATTTTGGCTTGGATGTTTCTGCCACGAATGGTTTTGATCTGGGCTTAGGTGAAAATGAATTGCCGCCTTTCCCGCCGACCGGTGTTTTTGAAGCGCGGTTCATTGGAGATGATATCGGTGTGTCCGAATTAGGACTTGGAAGCTATTACGACTATCGAGCGGGTGATTCAAATTTTGAGGGAATGGTGGAACATGAAATAAAATATCAGGTTGGCGCTTCGGGCAGCCAAATAGAGATTGCCTGGGATTTTCCAGAGGGCGTGAGCGCCACTTTGGAGGATTTCTTTGGTGGGGCGGTTGTAAGCGAAACAATGAGTGATAGTGGCGGCTTCGTTATCACAAACTTAGCGGTTGATAAATTAAAGATGACCGTAACTTATACTGTGGCTGTTACTTCAATCGAGGATTTGGGCACGCTCACA
>JAJDAE010000278.1 GCA_029262035.1 Candidatus Zhuqueibacterota bacterium | reverse complement strand
GTGAATCTGATTTCCAGCAGTATGGAAAATTCTGATTTTGAAAGAGAGGTTTTAGATTTCATCGGCCGGTGGACATACGATCCCATCGAATCCGGCTCGATTACGGTGACTTATCCGTTGTTTTTTAATAAGGTGGGGTAGGATTAAGATTCATGTGTTGCGAATTAGTTAGCTAAGATTGACTTCTCTTGCAATAATCAGCTTTGAAGTTTCAATGAGTTCTTTTAGAACAAACCCTCCATTATTTCTATTTTGATCGTTGTACACTTTCTCATAAACTTCGTAACTTCCAAAATTCTTTGTCTGATAAGAATCCTCATATCGAAAACCTCCATGATGAGCAGCGGCATTTCGCATTCCATACCACCCTTTAATGAACTTCCACAAATCATATTCTGTGTGATTTAGCTTATGATTTGGTTCAGCAATTCCACCTACCTTGTAGTGTTGCTTAATTAATTCGTAAACTCGAGTCTCTTTTCTTTTTATTTTAATCTGCTCTCCCTTTTTGTTAAGAATAGGAATATCTCGAAAATCTGTCAGAGGTTTACTTCTTTTGAAATTTTTAGATTCGGCAATCATCTCCAATATTTGCCAATATCTTAAATATTGAAAATCAATATTTAGTTCTGCTCTGGCCTCTTTGAATAGACTTAAGTAATATCTTAATGTAGGCTGGATTTTTAGCTTTTGAAAATTATCTTTTATCGAGTCAGGATTTTCACCAGCAATTGAACCACCCAAAAGATTGCCAATGTAAGGCAAGTCTTCTGTATAAAGTTGAGTTGAATTTTCGGAGAGATCGTGTACAGCAAGTGCGAATACACTACCAGAGCCACCTCTATAAACAGATAGTAGTTCAGTTAAAAGAAGAGACTCTTGATAACTGAATGTTTTGGCATCTTTCCCGGATTCTGAAAAAATAGTCGGGAAATGAATCACACAAACTGGAGTTTTATTCCTCTTCTCCCTTGAAAGTTCGGCGGTGTAGTTAAAGCTTAACTTATTATAAAGGTCTTGATTGAAAAAATCATTAACTAAATCAAAATAATCTTTTTGATCAAGACCACGAAATGGAATAAGCTCAAGTTTACCCAATCGAATAACCCTACTCATGAATAAACCAGACACAAAAGTAAAGACTTGGTAACGTTTTTTAGAATTGTCATTGGACAGACTTATCCCGGAGCGAAAATATTCTTCAAACTTGGATTCTACTGATATGATTTCTTCCGTGATTTTATTACTCGGTTTTGTTAGTCTCTCCTGTGAGATGATTTCGAAAAAAGTACGCTGAATATCTTTGCCGCTGTGAAAAAAAAGTGTATCAGGATCTATGTTTTTTTCTTTTGGGGTATGAAAGCCTACTCTCTTGATTTCATAGAACCCTGGAGTCAGATCTTGAGTTTCTAATGTAAACTCATATAAATGCTCAGCGCCAGTTAATTTAGTTTCGGTTCCTTTACTCCACATGAGTTAGGGATTTTCGACACCACAGCTAAAGACATCAACTTGCATTTGCGAATATCTTGTTGCTCCTGGATATACGACTTCTAGCCTTATCGCATCCCCTTGGAATGTTGAGGGTGAATGTAATAGTATTATTAAGTCAGATTGTATTCCCATAAACTTTATTTGCCAAGATATTATTTCTTAATAGTACAACTTTAGAGTCCTTTTACACGAGCCCCAATCTCCGCGATAACCCCCCCAAGCCATTCTTTATCAAATTCAATATCAAAGTTATCCGTGTCGATGACCATAACATTCCATGATTCGGATATTTTTTTAATCCATTTATCGTAACCGATGTTGAGCTGGGCGAGGTATTCCCGGTCGATGTCGCGTTCGTAGTCCCGGCCGCGTTTGCGGATACGGCTGATTAGCGTCCAGGCAGAGGCTTTCAAGTAAATGACCAAATCCGGTTTTTGCAGAGAGCCGAGCATTGCTTCATATAAATTCATGTAGGACAGATAGTCCCGCTCCGGCATCAATTCGCGGTCAAACAGGTTGTGTGCAAAAATTTCGGCATCCTCGTAAATACTTCTATCCTGCAAAGAAACCTTTTGACTGTTTTGGATTTTTAAATGGTCTTTAAAGCGCTCGGTAAGAAAGAAGATTTGAGAATGATATGCCCAGCGTTGCATGTCCCGGTAAAAATCAGTTATATATGGATTTTTCGACTGGGGTTCGAAATAGACTTCCCAGCCGAATCGTTCCTGCAAAAGTTCGTTTAACGTGGTCTTCCCAACACCAATGTTACCGGCAACAACTATGAATTTAGATTTCGCCAAAGTCATCCTAAAAAGTTAAACAGGATTTAATAAAAAAACTGGATAATGAAAAATAAGATTCCTGTTAACCAATGCAAGAAAAATTCTATAAATAAATCCAGACGTTAAATATTTGCAAATGCCAACCTTTTATCTGTATATTTGTCTAACTTATTGAATGCAAAAAAAGATGAATGCCGACGAAAAAGCTGTTATCAAAGAAGCACAAAGAGGCAGCATTGTAGCGTTTGAGACTTTGGTGAAAAAATACGAACGTCAAGTGCTGCAATTGGCGTATAGTATGGTGAATAATACGCAGGATGCTGAGGATATTTACCAGGAGGTTTTTGTAAAAGTGTTTAAAAGTTTGAGTCAGTTCAAGTTTAAGAGTGAGTTTTCAACCTGGTTGTTTCGGGTGGTTGTTAATTACTGTATAAATTTTAGAAAGAAGAGAGAGCGCAGGCAGGCAGTTTCGTTGGAAAATAAAAAGCCGGGCAGTGAAAGTCAGCAGGCTTTTGCTAAAGAAACAGCATCAACCCCGGAAAGGGATGTGCTGAACGTGGAGCTAAGTCAGGAAATTGCACAAGCGCTGGAAATGCTTTCGGCAAAACAAAAAACAGTTTTCGTTTTGCGGCACTATCATGGACACAAACTCAAGGAGATCTCAAAAATAATGGCTTGCTCGGAAGGCACAGTAAAAAATTATCTTTTTCGCGCCACTCAAAAAATGCAACAATTGTTATATTCATATTCACAAGCATGATATGGTTTATCTATTATGAAACTACCACAAGATATTGAAAAATATGTTTTGCTCTACCTTTATGATGAATTGAATGAGGCCGACCGGAAAGAGTTTGAAGCGCACATTCACTTTAATGAAGTCAGCCGTACGAAGTTGGAAGAGATGCGGGTCTTTCAAAAGACACTTGCAAGCAAATCTGTATTCGAACCGCAGGAAGAAAGGTTGTCTGAGCTTCGGTTGCAATTGCGGGAGAGGCTGCGTCACGAAAAACAGGGCTTTTGGGAAAAAACAGGTTTGCCCGAATTTTGGGAATCCATCAGGTGGGGAGTATTCTCCATGCGGCTTGCCGGAAGCGCTGCACTATTTATGATTGGGCTTTTTGCCGGTAACTACTTCTTTGCTATGCCCGCCAAAAGTCCGGTAGCTGAGATGCCATCTCAGTATATCTCAAATATTAATTTGTTACAATACGATCCCGGCACCGGTAACGTGCAGGTTGATTACGAAACAGTGCAACAAGTTCACTTGCAAGGTGGTGTTGAGAACGAAGATATTCGAAAAGTATTGGCCTATGCGATCAGCAGGGAAAACCATCCCGGGCGGCGTTTAAGTGCTGTGAAAGCAGCTACCGGTTTTTCCCTGGCAGATGATGATTTGGTGAATGCATTAATTCATGCCATTCAAAAGGATTCGGTTGAAGGTGTACGTTTGAAAGCGGTTAAGGTTTTGAAAACAATGGCCTCAAATAGTAAAGTAAAACTTGCGTTTATACAAATTTTGTTGAATGATGAAAATCCTGCAATGCGTATTGAGGCTATCGATGCGTTGAGTCAGGTTGAAGATAATGATGTGAGGCCAATTTTTAGAAATGCTCTGCTGGATGACACGAATGAATTTGTGCGCCTCAAAGCGTCAAAAGTTTTAGAGAGAACGGAAAATCCTGAGATTAAATCTCGGGAAATTAATTTTGAAAAATGAAAGGAGAAATAATATGAGAACCAGAGTATTTGTAAACGTTATGTTTTTCACTTTGATTTTGGGGTTGATGACTATAACCTCAACAGTTAATTCTCAAGAGTTAAGAAGAGACGGCAGGTATTTCGTCGCTGAACTGGAACATAATTTCAAGGTTCAGAAAAACGGTACTTTGAGGATTTTTGAAATCCGTGGAGATGTGGGGGTTCAGGCCTGGGCAAAGATGGAAGTCCTTATTAAGGAAGTTAAAAAAATGGATGTTTTCACCCGCAAGGAAGCTGAAACCGTCTTGGATAAATCGAAATCAAGCGTAAAGAAAGAGGGAAATGTTATTGAAATCGGCGGTGAGTACTATAGCCGCGACTGGATAAAAAGTTCATTTACTATCATGGCGCCGGCATCCTTCAATGTAGAAGTGGATACCCGGGGCGGTGATATTTCAATCAGCGACATTGATGGAGGGTTGGGTTTAAAGACTTCAGGTGGAGATATAAAAATTGATAACATCGGGGGTGAAGTTAAGGCCAGAACTTCTGGTGGTGACATCAAGGTTTTTGGCTCAAAAAAGGATACGTTTTTGAAAACATCCGGCGGAGATATTGAGCTTAATGATATTGGCGGAGATTTGGAGGCGAAAACATCTGGCGGGGATATTATGCTGAAAAAATCCAGTGGCAATGTTGAGTTGCATACTTCGGGTGGTAGCATCGAAATTGTTGAAACCGGCGGGTACGTAAAGGCGCACACGTCCGGCGGAGATATTGAGGTTGATAACGTAAAAGGTGATGTTGACGTGCATACCTCGGGTGGCGATCTGGAGTTAAAAAATATTATCGGTACTTTAAGTGCGTCTACATCCGGTGGTGATATTTCAGGTTGGCAAATTTATAACAGCGTAGAAGTATCGACTTCCGGTGGAGATATTGAACTCAAGGATATCAAGGGCGGCGTACGTGGCAAAACAGCCGGTGGCGATATTGAAGTTGAAATAACACTGACTGATTTTAGTGTCGAGCATTCTATTGATTTAAGAACCGCAGGTGGAGAGATTAGTTTGACAATTCCTGAAAAGCTGCCAGCCAGGATTAGAGCTGAAATTGAATTGACCGACCGCTGGGAAGATTACAATATTTTTTCAGATTTTCCTTTGACAAGCTCAGACGAGAATAAAAACCGAACGGGCTTTGGAAGAAGAAAGCGCTTTATAACAAGCGAAGGCAGTATTAATGGCGGCGGCGATTTAATAGAGCTTTTTACTGCTAATGGAAACATTCACATTAAAAAACTGCGGTAGAAATAAATTTAATATTGCATGATGATTTAACTAACAGTCCTGGATTTTAACAACGACCATAGTTAAATCATCGTGCTGTTTTGTGGCACCTGCAAATTGTAGAATTTTTTTGTTCACATTATCCAAAATGGATTGTGCTGAGTCGTCACAGTTTTCACAAATTGTTTGTTGTAAACGCTCTTCACCAAATTCTTCCCCGTTTCTATTTAGAGATTCCGAAACACCATCGGTATAAAAAGTGAAAATATCTCCCTTTTCGATGGGAATTTCAACTTCTTCAATCGTGTTTGCGAACAGACCACCACTATCCAGGCCGATAGCTAAACCTTTTGGCAAAATCAACTCTGCTTCAGATGTCCCGTTTTTATGAATAATTAATGGGTTATGTCCGGCACGTGCAAACCGCAATATTTTGTTGTCTATATCGAATTCACCATAAATTACACTTATAAAAATTTCATTTGGGACATTGTCAAAAAAGATTCCATTCATTTCTGACAGAATTCTTTTTGGGTTTGAAATAGTTTTAGTTAAAGTTTTGATAATACCTTTTGCCATTGTCATGTAAAAAGCCGCCGAAACACCTTTGCCTGAAACATCACCAATTATGACACTTAGAGTATTTTTTGCTCGGTTTATGATAAAATCGTAGTAATCTCCGCCAATTTCTTTTGCGGGTTTACAAATACACGCAATATCTAACGTCGAAAAGGTTGGCAGCGTTTGGGGTAAGAATCGGGATTGAACACTGCGGGCAATCTCAAGTTCTTTTAAGAACCTTTCCCGTTCAGCAATTTTACCAACATAGTCGGGGATATAGTGTTGAAATTCTTTTACAGAGCGTGTGCTAACTAAAGAAAATATGCCAAAACCCAATAAACCGGATATGAAGAATGAACTTAATAAGGCAGGCGTATTTAGAAATGGGTTAGGTAAGTGACTTATCAAAGCCAACCCGAGAAAAATATGGATTGTAATGAGTGAGATGATGACCGCTGTAATATCTTCATCAAGGATAAATTTTGCCCAGATATAAGCAAGCGGTAAAAAGAGAATAAAAGCAACGTAAGATGGACTGATGAAATATAGGTTTAGTCCGGCTAAATTTAAAAACAGTGCGATTGTAAGTGTGAGAACGGTTTTATTCTTAATTTTTGATTTTAAATAAGTAGACCAGAAAGATAACAAAATGCCTGTTATAAAAAGGCTTGAAAGTATATTTTTTAGTATAGCTCTTAACCCTGATAGATCGTCCTGGAAAAGTAGGACCATATCCTCACCGGACCTTATATAGCCTAAACTTGATTTATTAACAAACCAAAAGAGTCCGGCAAAAAATATTAAGGTGATTCCTGAAAAGAAAAGCGAATTCAAAAGGGCTCTGCCAAATTCAGAAACGATAATATAGCCGCGAAAGAAAATATCAGTTAACCCAAGTTTCTCCGGCCAAACCTCTCGAGTTTTTGAATCTGTTGCAGCATAGGTTATGACCATGGCTAATCCGGATAACACTGCTGCAACACCGCCTCCGAGGAGTATACCAATCCAATCGGGCCAGGAGCTGATAGCAACAATGCACCACATTGTAAGCGCAACAAATATTCCGGCTCCAATTGCACGTTTAAATTCCAGTTCACTGTTTTTTAATTTTTTTATGAATGTAGAAAAAACAAAAAAAGAAATCGTCGTCCACAGAACCAATACAATAATTAAGGAGACACGTTTAGCCGTTTTATGCACTTGAGGTATAACAACATCTTCCCATTCAAAAAGTAGTCTTGCTGTATAGTTTGTAATATTTCTGCCGGAAATTTGAATGTTGTAGGACTGCCTTAAATCACTCGATATAGGGGACTCTTTACTGAATGTGAAATCATAATTTAGCACCTGACCATTTGAATTATTTATTTTATTCGTAAGCGCCAGATTAGTTGTATCAACATTTTGACGATAAATGTAAATTAATGCTGCCCTTAAGGCGGCTTCTTCCTTGTAATTTGGCGGCCTTCTTAAGTTAGGCATATCTTGCTCCAACCGGATTAAGTTGCCATCAAAATCGTATTCAACCCTGAAAGAAGCCTCTTGCATATCTTCTTTGGTTTCAACCTCACCTGTCCATTCTATGAGCCAGGAACTTACGGGATAAAACTCCTGTGGTAATTTATTGTTTAATTTGGTTTGACCATAAGTAAACAGGTCATCGTTAATCTCAACGCTAACCTGTTGTTTAAGATCTAAATTACCCAAGTCTGAATTATTGAATTCGGTAATGGCTAACTCCAACGCTTCGTCTCTTGACAATTCCTGACGAATAAGGTCGTTCATCTCCAGGTTTGCCGAGATTAAAAAATAAGCAAAAATAGCGATGCAGCCAATTATACCTCGAATAATTATTATATTTTTAGGGAGCAAGGTCATCTGGGGTTAACAAATAAGTTGTATCTATTCGGAAATTGTTTGTAGGAATTGTTCAAAACTGTCTGCCCACTTAGAAACAGTTTTTTCCGGCCCAATAAATTTAATGAAATAGGGTCCGGCGCTACTATTTATAATAGCGGCCAACATTTTATAACCCGGTTTTTCTACTGAGTTTGGCGACATCATATTGGGTCTGTGAAGGTATATACCCGTCAATTCCACAGTTTTTACTTTTAAATTGTTTATTTGTTTGTCTGAAATCAAGGCTTTATCAGAACTTGGGCTGCCATCAGGTTGTTTAAATTGACCATACCAACGTATTAAATTTGCATCTTCGCCGCCCACAGTGCCTTGTCCTGGGAAATGTGTTATAACCACGCTGGCATTTTCCGGATCATTTTCGATTTTTGGGATGCTGAACTGCGCCTTTCTCATTGAATTTGAAGGTGTTTCTTCTTGCCAGCTATCTGGAGCTTGCCAGGTTATGCCTGTTTGATGAGCTGCCATTTGGGCTTTGTCGGGAGTTTGTGTTCGGGGTTCTTCTTTTTTATCACAAGCAAATGCAACAAGACAGGCCATCAAGAAAATAATTTTTTTCATAAATCCTCCTCAAAAGTGATGTTAAGTATGTATAAATACGCTGAAACGATAACTTTTATAACGATGTAACACAACGCGGGTTCCGAACTAACATTGTAGATATAATTTAACAAGTTTGAACTTGACATCAATGAAAAATTTTATTAAAATTTTAGTAACCTTTTAAATGATCGCTTCACGCCCGCATTTCCGTCAGTTGTAAAGAAGGTCACTAAAATACTCTGTTAGTAGAGGCATATGAACTTGGTAACTCTCCTTAGAATTAGTTCAGTAGTTCTAGTCGTTTTCGCTTTCCTCATGTTTTTTAAACTTCTCTCCAAAAGAAGTTTTAAGGGTTCCAGTTTTATTCTGTGCGGCATTCTTTGTATTGCAGTTAGCTGGGTATTGGGTTTTGCGTTGCATGTACAAATATTACCAAAGGAAGTTTATAGTAAGCTGCCTCCTGATTTTAGTTCGGCGGCGAGTTGGGTTGTGCTGACCTGCGGTTTAGGTTTTTTGCTAACCGGGATCTTTAGTTTATACAAATCACTTGTCCCGCAAATGGATGAATACTATTCCAGTTTGGTTGAGCACTCTCTGGTCGGAGTGTATTTGATACAAGATAGCCGGTTTAAATATGTGAATTCGCGCTTTGCCGAAATACTTGGCAGGGTGCGTGAAGAAATGATTGGCACCCCCGTATTACATATTGTTGCGGATAAGGATCGTAAGAAAGTAAAAACGAACATAAAAAAATGTTTGCATGCCGAAGTGAGTTCGATTAACCATGATTTCACAGCGATGAAAGCTACCGGTGAAATGGCTGAAGTTGAAATATTTGGTAACTTTACCATGCATGATGGCCGTCCAGCCATTCATGGCATGGTATTAGATGTCAGCGCACGCAAACAAGCGCTTGAAATTATTCTCGCGGGAGAAGAGCGTTTTCGCTCTTTGGCAAATAGCATGTTTGATCTCATTGCCGAAACTGACCCGGAAGGTACCATCCTATACCTCAGCACAAATATTAAGGAAATTTTGGGCTATGAGTCATATGAATTGCTCAATACCAGTATTTTTAAACTTTTACATCCTGAAGATTTGACACATACTATGGCCGAATTTCGAAGGTCATTGCAAGATAGGAAATCCGGACGTGCTTTATATAGGTGCAAAAGAAAAAAGGGTGACTGGCAATGGATGGAGGCTACTGTTAAGCCATATATTTCCGGTTCCGGAGAAGCCAGGGTTATTCATGTAGCCCGCGATGTAACTGAACGGATGAAAAAGGAAGAAGAGGTCTTTAAGGAGAGTAAGCTCGAGTCTATCGGCATTTTAGCCGGTGGCATTGCCCATGATTTTAATAATATTTTGACTGCGATTCTGGGAAACGTGTCTCTGGCAAAATCATACCTTGAATCCAATGAAATTGAACCTTTGCAAATTTTATCCGATGCTGAAAAAGCTTGCGGCAAGGCGCGGGAATTAACTGCCCAGTTCTTAACCTTTGCAAAGGGCGGCGAACCTATTAAGAAGTCTCTCAATATCAAGTATTTGCTTAAAGATGCAATAGAACTCGGTTTGCGTGGCTCAAGAATTGAAAACAAGTTTACTTATGATGATAATTTGTGGATGGTTAATGCCGACAGTGTACAGCTAGGCCAGGCTTTTCAGAATTTGATGATAAACGCTGTTCAGGCAATGCCATACGGCGGGCGCATAAAAGTTCATGTTGAAAATAAAAGTATGGGAGAGAATACTCCCGGTTTAGAAGAAAATGATTATGTGAAAATTATGTTTGCCGATGAAGGTGTTGGTGTCCGGGAGGAACATCTTAGCAAAATTTTCGATCCTTATTTCACGACAAAAGAAACAGCATCCGGACTTGGCCTTTCAACAGTTTATTCGATTATTAAAAATCATAAAGGGCTAATCAAAGTTGAATCGAAATTAGGAACTGGAACGACATTTACTATTTATATGCCGGCCAATTCCGAAGAAAAGACAACCCGGCGCAGGATAAGTAATAGAACCGGCTTAAGTCAGTATGAAGGTAGAATCCTAATTATGGATGATGAAGAAACTGTAAGAAATATTGCCAGCAGAATTCTAGGTCGCTTTGGGTTTGAAGTTGAGGTAGCAGAAGATGGCGCTAAGGCGATTCGTTTATACCAGAATGCTCGTGAAAACAAAAAGCCTTTCGACGCGTTGTTAATCGATTTAACCATTCCCGGAGGTATGGGTGGAAAGGAAACAATTAAAAGTCTGCTAAAGATTGATCCGTCAGTAAAAGCAATTGTCTCGAGCGGCTATTCAAACGATCCAATTATGTCGGATTATAGAAGTTATGGATTCAAAGGAGTACTTGCGAAACCTTACCGCTTTGATAGCCTGGGGCGGGTTATCAGTGAGATTATAGAATCCGAAAGTGACTCCGAACCCGAATTACATTCAGAACCACAACCGGTAAAAAGGTTCGATTCTACGCGCAGCAAGGTTTAGCCCACTTCCGGGAAACCCAAAATTAGAAAACCATAAATTCCCTTGACATTGATCCCTCATTATATATTCATTAAGTATGTTTTATACCCTTGTAGAAAATGTACGTAGTTTGTACAATGTTGGCGCTATCTTTCGTACTGCCGATGGCGCTGGCGTCAATAAAGTATTTTTAACAGGAATTACAGGCAAGCCGCCACAGAAAGAAATTCGCAAAGTTGCTCTTGGCGCTGAAGAAAACGTACATTGGGAATATGTTAAAGACCCGATCGAAATTATTAGAAAACTGAAGAGTGAAAACATTCGCATTGTTGTACTCGAGTGCACTGAAACCAGCGTACTGTATGATGAAATAACTTACGATCAGCCTCTGTGTCTTGTCATTGGTAATGAGTACCATGGAGTCAGCCAGGAGGTGCTCAATGAAGCAGATCAGGTTGTTCATATTCCGATGCGCGGAAAAAAAATCTCACTCAATGTTAGCGTTGCTTTTGGCATTGCGGCATATCAAATAAAAAAATCAATTAGTGCCAACTTATGAATTCATTTACAACCTTTTTACTTATTCTGATTGTCCTGCTGCTTGGTTTTGGCGGTTATTTTTATTTAGACCAAATTATACCTATGCAGACAGAATTGAGTGAAATTGGGCAAAAGAATCATGAACTTCTCTTTCAAGTTGAAAATTTTAAATCGAAAAATGAAGAACTGAGTGTTCAACTGGAAAAAAAAGTTGGCCAGGTATCTCAGCAAAAAAATATAGAGATAAATGATTTAAAGAAAACGTACGAAAATCTCGTGGGAGAATTAAAAGAGCAGGTTGAAAAGGGAGAAGTAACGATTTCACAAATGGCCGATAAACTGAACGTCAAGATTGTAGATAAAATTATTTTCCCTTCAGGTAAAGCTCAACTAAGTGAATATGGGAAAAAAGTTTTAAAACGCGTCGGAGATATTCTAAAAAATGTAAAAGACAAACATATTAAGGTTGAAGGACATACGGACAATGTCCCAATCCATCCTAATTTAAAGAAACAGTTTGAAGGTAATTGGGAATTATCTACAGCCAGAGCAATAAATGTTGTTCGTTTTATGCAAAATGAGATCGGTATTAGCGGCAAAAATTTGGAAGCCTCGGGGCGAAGCCAGTACAAACCGGTTGCCACCAATAAAACAGTTAAAGGCAGAAATAAAAACCGTCGTATAGAGATTATGCTATTGCCGAAAATTAAAAAGCGGAGTTGATTTTTTAATTTGATAAACCAGCAATCCTTTAGTAGGACGCCGTCATTGGCATATAATGAAATTTTATTTGATTTTATTGAGATTCCTGTTTACTTTCAAGCTATGGTAATGGTAGTGAATCGCCGGTAAATGGAAGAAATATTTCAGATATTTGTTATCTTTTTCTTTGTGTTCCTTAATGGATTTTTTGTTGCGGCTGAATTTGCAATTGTAAAAGTCCGAACCTCCCAGATAGAGCAGCGTGCCAGTGAAGGTGGCATGGCCGCAAAAGTCGCCCTAAAAATTCTCAAAAATATGGACTCCTACCTTTCTGCATGTCAGGTTGGAATTACTTTCGCCAGTCTTGCACTGGGGTGGATTGCCGAACCTTTTCTTGCTGCAAGAATAGAGAGTTTTTTTTATCAAATTGGAATCAAATCTGAAGCACTGCTCCACAGTGTTACCTTCGGTGTCGCCTTTGGCATCATCACCTACCTTCACATTGTGGTTGGTGAAATGGCGCCCAAATCTCTTTCAATCCGGCTTGCTGAAAAAACCGCACTCTGGACTGCTATTCCGCTCGATATATTTTATAAAATTTTTAGGCCATTTATTGCTGTTTTAAATCAGTCTGCCCTTGTATTGCTAAAGATGATAGGCGTAAACGCGCCAAGTGAAAGCGAAGTAGCGCACTCGGAAGAGGAATTGAAGCTCATATTCGCTCATTCAGAAAAGAGCGGCCATTTGACTGGCCGAGAAGTTGAAATAATGGGGAATGTTCTGGCATTCCACGAAAAATTAGCAAAGCAGATTATGATTCCCCGCACCTCAGTTGTTTATCTTTCAACAGCCAAAACATTTTTGGAGAATTTGAAAATTACAGAAGATAACCAGCATACGCGCTATCCATTGTGCGATGGCGAACTCGACCATGTCATTGGCATGATTCATATCAAGGATGTTCTGGCTGCAACCTCATCCGGGGAAAAGGGGTTGAGAATGGCCAAGCTTAAACGGGATGTTATTTTTTATCCCGAGACAATTACATTAGATCAGCTATTTCTCGAATTTCAACGCACCAAACTGCACATGGCTATGCTTATAGATGAATATGGCGGAACCACCGGTATTGTTACTCTTGAAGATGTTTTGGAAGAACTGGTCGGTGAGATTTATGATGAATTTGATAAACCCGTATCATTTATACGACAAGTTGGAATGCTGGAATATGTTGTTGACGGGTTGTGTCCGGTTAAATTACTGGAAGAAAAGTTTGCAATAAAATTGCCGGAATACGAAGTCGAAACCATCGGCGGTGTGGTCTTTGGTATGGCCGGCCATATTCCAAAACTTGGTCATAAACTTAAGTTTGATGGCGGAAGTTTTGTTGTTGAAAAAATAGACAAACAACGTATAGCCGGGGTCAGGCTACTGCTTGAATACCAAAAGGCGAAGGGTGAAATTCCGGGTTAGTCAAAATACAGATATTTTCGCCAGTATGAATTATATCTCGCTTTTGATCTGACTAAGTGCAAATAAAAGTAGCTGTTTAGCGGACGCGGTTTATTCGTAATACTCATGCGTGCTTCTCTCGGTGTTTTGTTTCCTTTCTTGGTATTACATTTTTTACAACTTGTAACCAAATTCTCCCAAACGGATTTCCCTCCACGCGATTGTGGTAAAATATGGTCTAACGTCAGTACATTTTGAGATTCTATTTTACCGCAGTATTGGCATGTGTAATTATCACGAACAAAGATATGTCCTTTGGAATAACTGCGTTTTTTATATGGAATTTGAATATAATGGACGAGGCGAATAACAGCTGGAACAGGGAATGAGATGGAGGGCGATCTTAAAAAGGTCGGCGTGTTTTGTTCGCTTCGTGCCAGACCCTTAACTATTAGGATGACAGCTCGCTTAACGTCGCAAATATGTATAGGTTCATAACTTGCGTTGAGTACCAAAACCTGGGAGTACATCTTTCTTCGCCTCTCTGTGCTTTTCTTGAAATCTGCTCTACATTAATACCCTGAAATATCTACTTTTAAGTGAAGTCTGGTATACAGGTCGGTATGTGTATATTACTTAACACGGGTTGGTTCAGTACTTGCCTGCAGGTATAATGACTTTACTGATTTTGACCATATTAATCAAGTCTTTATTTGTTTTCATTAAAGTTATGAAAGAGTTTTAAAAATATTCTTGAGAAATTAAGTTGGTTTTAGTAATTTGACAGAATTTTATTTAAAAATGAGCTAAATGAAAAGGTATGTGCCGGCTGCTTTACGTAAAATCCGAAACTGAATTTGAAATACAATATCATCTTGAAAAGTTTGCTGAAGTTTCTAAAATCAGCAAAGAATATCAGGGGCATGGCTGGGGCTGTGCGTATTTGGAAAATGGTGAGTGGAAGGTTTATCATAATATCAGTCCTATTTGGGAAGATAGCTTTAGCCGTTTTGGGCGATCAACTCTGCTTTTGGTACATGCAAGAAGTGCATTTGAGGGCACCGAAATAAAGGTTGAAAATAATATGCCCTTTTCAGACGACAAGTATGTCTTTATTTTTAATGGCGAATTGCGTGGTGTTAAAATTAAAGAAGAAGGCCGAATTGGCGCTGAGAAAATTTTCAACTATATAAAACGGTTTGATAAAGGGGATATGCGTACTGCCCTTGAAAAAGGCGTAAAAGTCATCCATAAGAAAACCGATTATGTGCGCGCGATGAACATCATTATTTCTGATAAAAACAAGGCATACATCGCTTCTTTTTTTTCGGAAGACCCGGATTACTTCACGTTACATCAAAAAGAAAGCGGCGCTTTGGTGGTATGTTCTCAGCCCTACCCGGGTGAAAATAACTGGCAAAAAATTTCTAACAAAACAATAAAAGTATTTGATTAAATGATTATTATAAAAATTGGCGGCGGCGGCGGTATTAATATCGCTGGTGTTATAAAGGATTTGGCTGAACTGGATGAGCAGTTTGTAATTATACACGGCGCAAACGCCATAAGGGACAAATTGGCCGAAGACCTGGGAACACCTAAAAAGACACTGACTTCGGTTTCCGGTTATACCAGTGTGTACTCAGATGAAAAACTAATCGACCTGATGATGATGACCTATGCCGGCCTACGTAATAAGCGCATTGTAGAAATGTGCCAACAAAATGGCATTAACGCGGTTGGGCTTTCAGGCCTGGACGGCAAAGCGATTCAAGGCAAGCGCAACCAGGGAATACGCGTGCGCGAGAAGGGCAAGCTTAGATTGATTCGCGATTTTTCCGGTAAACCAAAAGCCATAAATACCAGCTTGCTTCAGCTTTTGTTGGATAACGGTTATGTGCCGGTTTTATGTATTCCAATAATAGATGAAAACAATTTTGCCATCAACTCAGAAAATGATGATATCGTGGGGGTGTTGCAAGCGCATTTGAAGGCCGATAAAATCGTTCAGTTGATAGAAGCGCCAGGATTCCTGGATGATAAAGATGATCCAACTTCGGTTGTTAAACAAATTTCAAAGTTGGAACTCCAGCAACGAGAAGAGCAGGTTGAAGGGCGGATGAAAAGAAAAATGATGGCTTTAAGGAAACTTTTCGAGGCTGGTGACGTGACGGTTTATATTGGCGACGGACGAATTGAAAATCCTGTAAAGGATGCCTTAGCAGGAAAGGGCACAACAATTAAATAGTTTAGATGGTAGAAAAGATAAAGGCAAAAAATGATTAACTACAAGCAAATGGAAAGCAAGTACGAGTTCGACGTTTATCCGAAACGGCCGATAGCGCTGGTTAAAGGGAAGAACGCACTTATGTGGGATGCGGATGGCAATGAATATATTGACTGTGTATCCGGGCATGGCGTAACCAATCTCGGGCATGGAAATGAAGCTGTGTTAAAGGCAATAAATGAGCAGACACAAAAGCTGATCAGCTGCTCCAATGTTTTTTTTAATGATAAAAGAGCGCTGGTTCTGGAAAAATTGATTGATATCACCCCAAAGAATTTGACCAGGGGATTTTTATGTAACTCAGGCACCGAGGCCGTGGAAGCGGCAATTAAATTTGCCCGTTTTGCAACCGGGAAAACCGATATTGTCTGCGCCATGCGTGGCTTCCACGGTCGGTCATTTGGTGCAATGAGTGCTACATTTAAGAAGGAATATCGCGAACCCTACGAGCCGGTTGTGCCGGGATTTACGTTTGCCCCCTTCAATAACTTTGAAAAGCTCAAAGAGAAAGTCACCGATAAAACCGCCGCCATTATGCTGGAGCCGGTACAAGGAGAAGGCGGGGTAAATATCGGCCAGAAGGAATTCCTGCTGCAGGTTCAGAAATTCTGCAATGAAAAGGACATCCTTTTTATTTTAGATGAAATTCAAACCGGTTTTTGCCGCACCGGGAAAATGTTTGCACTGGACCACAATGGCTTGCAGCCGGACGTTCTTTTAATTGCCAAGGCCATCGCCAATGGCATTCCCATGGG
>JAJDAE010000277.1 GCA_029262035.1 Candidatus Zhuqueibacterota bacterium | reverse complement strand
AAAAGTGATGCTGTGAAACCATGATTAGGATCAAGAGAAACAGAAAAAACGATCTCAGAGCACAGAATATGCTGACAAAGAATGAGAAGGTCGATAGATTAAGAGGTAAAAACACAATGAAATCCCCATAGAGGTGGGCGGTTTCGTTCAACTAATTTTATGCGTAGTTGAGTTTTAGTTCGGCCTGGCGTTGTGGTACTTCGGGCGATTATGCCACCAACGAAGATTCATCAGCATACCTACGACTCAACGACGCATAAAATCCTAAACATTATCAATAGTAAAATAAGGGTATGGGGAAAACTAAAAATAGTACTAACAAAATTGTCCCGGTAGGGGATTCCAAAGGATTGCTTTCACGGGCAGAGTTTCAAAAACTGGCCAAGGTGCCCGCAGAAGCTGAATGGTTTGCCAATATCGATAATGAAAAAACCCGCAGGGCTTATAAAATTGATTTACAGGATTTCATGTTGTTTGTGGGGATGCAGCGAGTAGAGGAATTTCGTATCGTATCGCGGGCGCATATTCTTGCTTGGCGAAAATCATTAGAGTCGCGAAACTTATCAGGTGCTACCATCAGGCGCAAGCTAGCTGCCTTATCGTCGTTGTTTGAGTATTTGTGCGAGAACAACGCTGTGCCTACCAATCCGGTTAAAGGCGTGAAGCGACCTAAGGTTGACACCTATGAGGGCAAGACGCCGGCTTTGGGCGATGACCAGGCACGCCGACTCTTAGAAGCGCCTGATTCCAGCAAACTCAAAGGCAAGCGAGATCGTGCCTTGCTGTCAGTCTTTTTATATCACGGCTTGCGGCGTGAGGAACTGTGTACTTTAAAGATTCGGGATATTACCCAGCGCCGAGGGGTTCTGCATCTGCGTGTGCACGGCAAAGGTGGCAAAACCAGGTATCTACCTTTGCATCCGGGCACGGCCGAACTCATCACAGACTATCTTGAGGCACTTAGCCAAGAAGTTGAGCCCTCCTTTCCATTATTCCGGCCAGTACTAAATAATGTGAACGGAAAAATTAATAAGGCGATGACTACTGATGGGGTATATAAGGTGGTGCGGTACTATGCAGAAAAAATCGGTATCAGCGAAATAGAAAATTTAGGGGTGCATGCACTGCGCGCCACGGCTGCAACCAATGCGCTCGACCATGAAGCTGATATAGCAAAAGTGCAGGAATGGTTAGGTCACGCCAGTATTGCCACCACGAGGCTCTATGATAAGAGAAAATCAAGACCGGAAGACAGTCCGACGTTTAGGGTTGCCTATTAATAGCTTTTCGGAATCTCCTCTATTTTAACTGCCCGGGAACTTTCAAGCTCCAAAGAAATTAAAAAAGGCGACTTACTCTTGTTGGAGTTGACCTTTACCTTGACGGAAGCAAAGATTATAAACGGCATCATCAGCGGCGATTCAAAAGCCGAAAGTGCGCTTTATAACCAATATTTTAAACTTGCATTAGATACGGCCTTGAAGATTACCCGTAACTCCGGTGAGGCCGAAGAAATCGCCAATGAAGCTCTCCTGGACTTAATTGAGTCTATCAAAATTGGTAAAATAAAAGACAAATCAAAACTCAAATCTTACCTGTTATCCATTACGAGTAACAAAGCAAAGAACCTCCTGCGGGAAAAAGCCGCCTTCAAACGCGGTGGCGAATTTCAACATATTGCCATCGATGCATCCGAAGACCACCTTATAAAACCTGTCCCTCAGGATGAATCAGACACTACTGAAGATGAACATCAAACCTCGAAAGATGAAGCAGCACAATCCCTCATCGACAGTATTCCCGATGAACGCGTTAGGTTGGTTGCTCGTCTAAAATGGGAAGGCTATACATACAGAGAAATCGCCGATATGCTGGATTTGCCAGTGCAGGGCACCATGAATATATACCATTTCAAGGCAGACCGGGCATTGGCCAAAGTCTATGCCAAACTGAAGCAGCAACAGTTAGAGGAAAACACGAATGCACGGCTGGATGACCTGGAAACGGTTTTAAACCAATGGAAAAAGAACTACCGCTATCTGACTCACGGCTTTCAGGATTCTTTGCGCCTGATAAATGATGTTCTACTGAGCCGCATACCCAAAGCCACGAGGTCAGATGTTCTATATTTCAAGAGTGAAGTCCTGGTCTTTTTATTGGAAATCCTGGTGAATAAGGGACAAACCAGGGGTCAATACGGTGCCTGCGGCACGGCTCCAGCCATTTTTGCTTTCTGTATCGAAGCCAACGACTTGGAACGTCAAATCCGCACCAAAAAAGCCGAAAGCGTGGGCTGGCGCATACATGAAAACTATGAGCAAGCACTTAGATGTCTTGATGACGCCGAAGTACTGGCAACGCAATTGCCGAATAAAAAACTGCGTGATAGAATAAATTCCAGTATTAAGGGCAACCGCGGTCGTATTCTTACCTTGACCGGTTATCCCGAAAGTGCCGGGAAACTCATCCACTCGGCAGCTAATTATTATGCAGATGCAGGGGACAGCGAACGCATCGCCGTAAAGAAGGCGGAGTTGGCGCACAACGCCATCAAACTTGCGGATTATGACAAAGCCTTAGCTCTACTCGATGAAGTCTCCGACGTTATACCGGCTCAGTTTATCAATGGCCAGGTCAAATACCATAAAATTCTGGCAGAATTGCATCTGGTCACGCAACAGTTTGACAATGCGTACACCGAGTTTCACAATGCCTGGACATTGAGCGCTGAAGCCGGATTGCTGAACCAATTCGCCGACCTGCTCAAGCTCTTGTCCGAATACAATTGCAATCCAAGCGAACCCCTGTCTACGGAAGAACTACAGCACGGACGGGCTATCATAGAGAAATTGCAATATCACCACTGACACCATAATCCCCACCTATACCTATTTCAATCCCAAATTTAACACCACCTGATTTTCCTTTAATCAATCTCAACTAACGTTCTTTCCACTTTTTACAGGAGGGTTGCCATGGACGATTGCACCAATCCGTCTGTTGGTAAATTCCTGCTTTTGTTTGCCCTGCAAAAACTGCCTGCCGATGCCCATACCAAGTTCGAGCAACATCTCAAACGGTGTTCCGCCTGTCAGAACGACCCATTGTTGCTTTGTACTGAGCCGGAGCTTGGCAGCATATTGTTCCTTTATGCCTGTGATGAACTGCCCGGCAAAAACAAACGCCGGGTCAAACGGCATTTACCAAAGTGCCAGGCCTGTCATGATTATCTCGCGCTAAACCAGGAGCATTATAATGCATTAAAAGACAAACAAAAACGGATGCGCCAACAACTCCAGCGACCACCGTACGAACTGGTGGCCGACATTCTAAAACATATCTAAACCAACATTGCCTCGAAGAAATAAACATTCGGGGCATTTTTTTTGAGAAAAAATTCAAAAAAAACCAGAAAACCGTGACATACTGTTTGAGAAAGCTAGTTGAGTTTGAACCAAACAAAAAAGTAAACATCGATGTCACTTGAAATCTGTAAAACCCTCGACCAATCACAGCAGGCCATTCTGGACGATTTTTATTATAAGCAAGACAGGCAAGAGCGCTTCCTTAAATTGATGCAAACCGTTTGCAACGAGATTGCCGGGAACGGTCTCGATGCTGAAGCCGAAAAGCTGCAAAGATTGTTACGCCTGCAAGACAGGTTCTTCCAACGAGTCATTGGCCACTGCTACTGGCTGGCCGAAGAGCGTAACTTCTGCCACTTCTCCATGCTCGACCTGGAAGAAGTTCTATTTGAACAAAAAAACAAACCATAACCCAAATAAGGAGAACGCCATGAAATATGTCAATCAACGTCTCGCAGTTCTAATCGATGAAGTCAATATCTACAAAGAAGCGCGGTCGCTGTACAACGATGTCAAACTCAATGTCGAAGCCCTGTTGCAGCGCTTCGACGCCTACCTGATTGTGCGCACCATTCTCTACTGTGTCCAAACATCGAACAGTGAGCTTGGCGGCTTCAAAAACAAAATGCGCCAGTTCGGTGTCGACATCAAAGCCAAAAATGTGCGGGTGTTTGCCAACGGCGAAACCAAGGGCAATTGGGACGTGCAACTTGCGCTCGATTGTGTGCAACTGGCCTCAAAGGTCGATGCCGTCTGCCTGAGTTCGCACGATACTGACTTCATTCCGCTCATACGTTACCTGCAACAACGTGGTATCAAAGTTATTCTGATGGCTTTTGAGGAATCCATCGCGCCGGATTTGCTGGCGGCTGCCGATGAATTCGTGCCCATCCGGCTGGATATGCTGTTTCAGCAAAGTAACGGCCAGAACGCCAGAAAACGTTTCCAGAAGCAATTATCATCGAATTCAAAAACAAGATAACATTCATCTATAATTATGGAGGTTTAAAATGCTAATCAAGATTCAACGCACGATTATCTTCCTGCTTACACTTGCATTTGCGAACGCCTGTTTTGATGGCCAGCAACAAAAGATGCAGCCCGTTCAGGTTGGCATCATTTATGACTGCACCCTGAGCGCGCCGCAAAATCAGGTGCCTGTGCTGACCGCTAACCATCTTAATACTGTAATCGCTTTGTGCCAACGAAACGGTGGCACGTTGAGCTTTCTGCCCATTGCCAAAGCCTCTTTCATTCCATTAGCCAGACTTAACCTGCGGGCAGTGGGTGGTAAAACGTTGCGGGAAAAAGCCCTGCTAGTGAAACAACAACGGGTAAGGATTTTGGCCTGGAAAACCAGTGTTCTGAAAGTCGTCGCCAGTGGCCGGATTGCCCGCAAAACCGACTTCTGGGGTGCGATTCATCGTTATAGCCGCCTGTTTCAGGAGCCAGTGTCCAGCGCAACGCCAAACCGATTCTTGCTGATTATTTCCGACGGACTCGATGATATGAAACGCTGGCAGCCTATCAAGCTGTCAGCGGATGTAAAGGTACTGGTAGTCGGACTGGCAGACAAGAGCAACGCTACAGCTATGAGCGAACAGATGCTGCGCTTCGAAAGTATCGAATCGGCGTTGCGATACATCAGGCACTTAATTGAGAAACCAAAACCGGGAGGAACTCATGAAATACAATTATGATTTCTATGGTAATAACAAGCGTGACCGGCAGCCACAACCTCCGGCTCACCTTATAAAAAAAGCTAACCACGATGCCAAACAATCCTTCCGGCTGTACGAATCGTGGCAGGTGTTGCAGAAAAAAATCGCCCGGATTCTGAGCCACCCGGACTATCGTGATATCGACGAGGGTTCAGACCGACTGGTATTTCTTGGCTACGTCGGCACGATAATGTTTTTGGCCGGTTTGTTTGTCGAATGGCATTTTTCCAAAGGTATCTACCTGTCGGAAACCAGTTACGGTTTCTTATTGTTCATTGGTATCGTTCTGACCGGTATTTACTGTTCGGCCTGCTTCGCTCAGCTTACGCGTGAATACCGCTTCAAGTCACGCAACCAGCAAGTCGGCAAACGCCTGCACCCTGACCTGTACCCGCAGCAATCTGATAAGAAACGCCCATTGCGGTGGCGCTTTCTGCATCCGTTGAACGGCCTGGTGGTGTTTCTGCTGGTTCAGGGGCTGGTCTGGTACCTGTCCTCCAAACGTGTTGCTTATCAGCAGGAACTGGATGCGCAGGCCATCAATGATGCGTTCTTTCCGTGTTTTCTCTACACCATCGAGGTCATTTTCGGCATTCCGTTTTATTTCACCCTGGAGCGAATGTTTATCAAAGCCAGGATTCGGCAATATGAAATACAGCTTACAGAAGGCGAGGAAGAGCTGAAAGCTGTGGTCGAATCCGCACTGGATACCTGGTACCGCTATGATGCCGCCATGTATGATTACAACTGGTATGCGCGTTATAACGAGCTGCCACAAGCCGTGCGGACGCCACCCAACAAATATTTGCACCGTCTCATCGAACATGAAAACGGTCTGACTGAAAACAAGCATGAACAAGCACGTTTCCATCAAACATCGACCAATAATACCGGAGGCAAAGCTTGAAAATGAAAATACCGAATATCTTGATGCTCGTCGTGGTGGCGCTGGTATTTCTTCAGCTTATCACAGGTGCAGACAATGGCTGGCACATGCTGGCCGTGGCCGGTATGCTGTTGATTGGCGGACTCTATTGGGTCTTTGGCCAGCGTCTGCCCGATGGTTTTATACGCAATGTCATCCTGCTTTTCATCGGACCGACTTTGTTGCTCACACTATTGCAAATCAGCCTTGGTCAGATGCGCACAGCGCAAGGCCCTCAAGCCCTGCTGTTTTTGCTGGCAGCAGGTGGTCTGATGTTCTGGCTCGGTCGTAAATGGCGGCGTTGAAGCAAATGGGAAAAGTTAAACAGGGGATTGCTTTATCATGAAACGTCATAGCTTCCGCCTGACACACGAAGACACCTGGAAACTGCAAAACGTTCAGGACTTGCGGAACCATACAAACGCCAGCGAAGCGCTCCGGTTCTGCATCGACTTCACATATAGCGCCCTTTGCCTAGGGCAAACGGATAAAAACGACATTGACCTGCGAGCGCTTGTGAAAAAAAACAACCTGATGCTACGATTCCTCTTTATCGAGCTGACCAAAATGCACGGCGGCGAAACCAAGCCTTTGACCGATATTGGCCGCAAATATCTGGAAAACCTGAAACAGCAACTCACCAATTATATCGAACAATAAAATGAGCGCACACCGGGCTTTTGAGTTGGCAGTCAACGAACTGCGCAAGAATATCAGAATGAACCTGGCTATCCTGCGTGGATTGGTAGGTTTGCAACTGGTCAGCATCGTCGTCATGTGTATTATGATAACGCCCAAAAATCCGCAGACGATGACCAGTCCGCCATTGGCGAGTTATAAAATGGTCATTGGCCTGAGTTTCGCCATCTATCTACTGTGGCCGGTTATTGTCTATAGATTTCAACGGCGCAGCCGCAGCTGGTTCAAGGAAAAGGTAAAAAGAGGGGCGGTCTTGATTGAAGCCAGTGATTTACAGCAACAATTGCCACCCGGGTCGTTGCCATTGTCAGAGCATATTACACTGCCTGATGATTTTGAAACCACCCATGTCTTTGTCGGCGGCGCTACCGGTACCGGCAAGACGCAAGGCATTAGTGGCGTCATAACTAAACTCAGAAAGCGCCAGGCCAAAGCCGTCATCTACGACGCCAAAGACGGTGAGTTTGTCGCCAAATTTTTTGACCCAAAACGCGACCTCATATTCAATCCCTTCGACGCGCGGTCGCTGGCCTGGAATGTGTTTGATGTCATCACCGCCGAACCGGATTTTGATTCCCTGGCGGTGTCTATTGTACCTGCCAACTCTATTAAAGATATGTTTTTTACCACCGCGGCTAGAGATGTACTGTCCGGCATCTTACGACACTGCTTCGTTAACAATCTCAGAAGTAACGAGAATATCTGGCAAGCCCTGAACAAACCGCTGAAGCAACTGCACAAGATATTAGTCGATGTCAATAGCCCTGCTGCCAGCGCCATCGAGAATACCAACAGCCCGCAGAGCCAAGGTGTCATCAGCACCTGCCTGCAGTACGCCAAAGTCTTTAAATACCTGAGCAATCCTGAAGACAAGCCGCTTTTCTCACTCAAACAATGGCTTGAAAATGACAAAGGCGGTGGGTTTATATATCTGAGCTCGAACACCAAGCAACGGCAAACATTGAAAGGTATTTTCTCATTATTCATCAATTCCCTGGCCAATGAAATCTTGTCGTTACGAGATAATCCAAAGCGCAGAATATTCATCATCGTCGATGAATTCGGGACGCTGCACCGGCTTGATAGCATCAAAGATTTGCTGGCTTTAGGTCGCTCCAAGGGCTGTTCGTTCTGGCTCGGCATTCAGGAAAAAGCCCAGCTAGACGCAATCTACGGCAAGGAACTGGCTAATTCCATCATTAATCAATGCAACAACTATTGCATTTTTAGAATGAATGACGCCGACAGTGCTGAATATTTCAGTCGCCTGTTTGGCGAAAAGGAAAGCGAGTTGATGGAAAGCACTTTCTCTAGCGGTGCACGCGATTACCGCGACAGCGAATCCTACCGGAACTTGCGTTTCACTGACAAGCTGCTGTTGCCTTCACAGATTCAGTCGCTGCCGAATCTGTCCTGCTTGATAAAGTTGTCAGGTTTTCCCCTGACTTTGTCCGAGGTTTCGTACCGCCACTATCCCGACAGAGGAGAATCCTTTGTAGCCAATAAACACTTTCTGATAGAGGATATGTCCTCAAAAAAGGCTGTGCCTGATTCGGCCAAACGAATCAAACGACCACGGAAAACAGACAAGACTTCGACCGGGTTCACTGATGATGACATTACCGATTTCAACTTTTAACCAGGACTAAAGATTGATGCAAAACCAGGGAGTAAAAAAACACTGCTCTATTTGTAGCCACTGGCGAGGGGCGCAACTCATTGAGCAGTTCGATAAAGACAGCCGCAGCAAGGACGGCCGCCGCTCCGTGTGCAAGGAGTGCCGGCGCGAAAGGCGTTACGCGACACTTACGCCAACCAACGGGCGAACGCCAAAAGTTCGCCCAATCGGTGTTCGAAGCGCCAAAATATCATCGTCAAACGCCAAAACCAGATTGTTGGCGCTGACCAATGGCGTTGGTCTGGTTATTCTCTTTGTCGGTGGTTTCACATGGTCTGCGCTAAACGGCAGTTTTGCCTTTCTGGACACCGCACAGCTCATATCGGCATCGTCTCCACATATCGTAGCGTTTCTGGCTGCTGGTGTGCTCACTTTGGGCACAGCGTTATCCGCTTCCTGGTCTGCCAGGTATTTTTTCAATCGTAGATTAGTGGCTGGTTGTGTCCTTATTGCGGTATTTATATCGCTGCAAACCTTCAACCTTGTGGTTAACCTCACGGGCGTAAAAAAGCGCCTGGTGCTGACGAATCAAAAGCAAATTGAGCAAAAGTACAGAACCCAGGTAGCAAAACTACAGGCCATGAAAGCCGACTACCTGAAGGTTATCGAACGTTACCCGTCGGTAGACGAATCAGGTAAGCCGGTGGCCTGGAAGCAGGAGATTACCGCAACTGTCAAAGCGGCGCACGATGAAATCAGGCATCTCAATCAAAAAATAATGACTCTCGAAAGCCAGATAACACAGGTAAAACCGGAGTTTACCTGGCATATTCTGCTGGCGTGGCTGGTGTTGCCGGAGCTTTGTATGCTGACGGCCATTTTTGTGTTTTCGTTTGGCAAGATGGATAAATCCGGAGTTGATAGCCTGGAGGAAGAACAATGATTTCAGTGCAGTCGATTGTCACACCGACGAAACCTTTGAAAAATAAATACTTACGGAGTGGCTGTCAGACCAAATACGAACACAAAAACAGTAGTTTACAGCAAAGAAGTTGCGTCAGGTGTGTACATTTACGAGCTTACGGTATTTACTGGTGGTACTTAATCTCAAGAACATATGTGGAAAACAATGCTTAGCCTGAACTATATTGATGCAAGCGGTGCTTCTGCCTATTATCAGGTGCTTTCTAAGAAGAGTATCGAGCAACAAGATAGGGGACAGGAAGATTATTACACGGAAAAAACCGGTGTCTGGTTTGGTAAAGCCAGCAGGTATCTGCATCTCGACGGTCAGGTTGTCAGCAAGCGAGAGTTTGAGAATCTTCTGCGTGGGCGGTCACCAAAAGGTAGGAAGCAACTAGTCAATCCGGGTGTGAATGGAGAACATCGTGCTGGTATCGACTACACCTTTTCTGCGCCGAAATCGGTAAGTCTGGTCGCTGAAGTTATTGCCCCTCACCTCAAACAAAAAATCTATAAAGCCCATCAGGAGGCAGTACAGGAAGCCTTGAGTTACTTCGAAAAACATTATGCCGAAGCCAGAATTACTGTGAACCATGAAACCCGGCCTATCAGTACCGGCAATCTTGCCTTTGCCATGTTTACTGAAAACACTTCCAGAGAGTTAGACCCACAACTGCATTCACATACTGTTTGTCCGAACCTGACAAAGAGACCGGATGGCGAATGGCGAGCACTTACCAATGAGAATTTTCATTTTCAGAAGATATTTATTGGCCAGATTTATCGCAACTCTTTGGCGAAGAAAGTTGGCGAGATGGGTTTGGCGATTGCGCCCAAGCCAAAAGGACTTTTCGAAATTAAAGGTGTGCCAGATGACTTAATCGAATTGTATTCCGCACGTTCACAACAGATACGCCAAAAACTTCCAGAACTGCGCAAGCTATTTCCGTTAGCGCATGAAAGTGTTCTCAAAAGCCTTGCCGCCGAACGCTCACGAAAAAGCAAGCTCGATTTGCCGAGGGAAAAGCTGCAATCGTTCTGGCAAGGTAAGTGGGAAAAACTGGGTTATGACAAAGATAAACTACTTAAACAAATCATGCAGGAAAAGCAAGTTTCTCAGGAAACCGGCAACCATGCTGATATGGCCGCTACTGTTCTTACTGAAGCTGAGTCGGTGCTGGTCAAAGAAGATATTCTCAAACTTGGATTGCAATATTCCATAGGCGAGAAAACCATCAAAGATGTTGGAAGCGACCTGGCAGTATCCGAACAAATCGTGAATCTGGAAAAGGGCAAGTTCTTTACGACGAAGGAGATGCAGGAGGTTGAAACAGCCATCATCAAACATCTTGCCAAAGGAGAATCCGCACAGAAGTCTCTGCTAGCATGGCAAGGGTTTATGCTCATGTCGGGGCAGAAGAAACTGACCTCTGACCAGCAGAAAAGTATCCGGCACATTCTGGAGAGCCGTGATCAGGTCAAACTTGTACAAGGATCTGCCGGTACCGGCAAGACCACCATGTTGGAAATTGTCGCGCGAAACTATAGCCGCGCCGGTTACGATGTGATACCGGTATCTCCAACATCTTTGGCTGCTGAGGCCTTGCGCGCCAAAGGCTTAGTTAAGGCCAGCACGCTGGATGCCTTTCTAATGAAGAAAGACAAAAATGCTCGCCGCCAACTGTTGGTAGTCGACGAAGCCTCGTTACTGGGTTCACGGAAATTCAAGGAGCTTTTGCAGCGCACCAAAAGGCGCGATTCGATTTTGTTGATAGGAGATAATAAGCAGAAATCGTCCATCGATGCAGGCGCGATTTTCAACAAAATACAGGAAAAGCGACTTACGAAAGTAGTGCGCATGCAGGAGAATATCCGGCAAAAAGATCCATTCCTCAGGAAAGCTGTGCGGGCTTTGGCTGATAAGAATGTTAATGAAGCCTTGAGTTCATTTGAAAGCGATGGACAGTTTAACGAAATCCCAGATTCGGCGGCAAGATTCAAAGCCGTGGTTGACCAATATTGCCACCTGTCACAAAAGCAGGATACCTTGGTAATCACTGAGTCAAACGAAGAACGGCATCAACTTAATCAAAACATCAGAGCAAACTTGAAGGCCATCCGTCGCTTGAGCTGGAGAGGCCATGACGTTTACACAAACCACCCTAAGAATATTTCACTTGGCGAACGTAATATGAGTTTCAGCTATAAGAAAGGGGATAGGTTCTTCTTGTCGCAACCAATCAGAGATCACGGCAAAGGTTGTTATGGAGAAATCTTAGCGGTCAATCATACCAAGAATAAAGCAATCGCCCGAATCACATCCAAAAACAGACGGAAGAAAGTCGAAATTGATTTACGTGAGCACGGACACCATCTTAGCGCCTATACTCGCCAGAAGCAGGAGTTCTCTAAGGGAGACAAAGTCATCTTTCTGAAGTCAGACAAGAAAGTCGGTGTCGAAAACGGCCGGATGGGAAAAGTGCTGGCATACAGAGACGGTACTATGTCGGTCTTAACGGGTGGCAAGAAAGTTGTAAATGTTAAAACCAAAGACTACGCCTACCTGGACCACGGCTATGCGGTTACCAACTTTAAGGCACAAAGCCAGGAAGCACATGCTGTCATCTACCAAGCGGACACGAGAAAAGGTTTGAATTATAACTCGCTTTATGTAGCAGCCAGCCGAGCCCGGGAAGACTTGCATATTTACACAAATGACAAAGCACAGTTTGCTGAACAGTCGCAGGTTGAGCAGCAGAAGACATCGACCTTGGATTATGCTCCAAAGGCTATGTTTCATCAAAAGGATATGGCACTAGAGTTGAGTTTACAGAAACTACAATTCGGTGAGCAAGAAAGTTGAAAGATCTAAGTCAAAAACAGGCTCTCCCGAATAGTGAAATAGCAAAAACAGAATGGCTAACTGTCGATGATGCAGCTCTGCATTTCAAGACCTCACCCAAAACCATAAGGAAATGGCTCTATGAACGCCGGCTTCGTTATTACAAAATAGGAGGTTTGGTGCGTATTCATCATAACGACCTGAAGAATTTCCCTACTCTGGTTCCCACTGCCAAAGAAATCCTGGATAACCGTGATGCGTAAACCTTGGTGCAAAGTCCACATCCGTGATACAATTTGGGTTGAAAACTATCTTTTAATCAACCCAAACCGGGAGGTATAAATTGGCTTGTCTTAGGAAAAGAAAGAAAAAGAATGGTATTGTCTGGATTGTAGACTTTTATGACGGTGATGGAAAAAGACGGTGGTTCAATACACAAACATCTAGTCGAAAAGTAGCTGAACAAATGAAATCAAAAATTGAAGTGGACTTGGCTCTTGGACAACTAGAGTTGCCTGGTAAAAAAAGGCTTATTATTTTAAGCAAATTGACGCAAATCTACTTAGAACATTCCAGGTCAGAACATAGTCAAAATACATACACATTGAACGAAAGGTTTCTCCGTTTTTTTAAAAGCTTTATTGGTGATGTGGCTGTCGATAAAATCACTCGCCAGGATATTGAGAATTACAAGTCGGAGCGTTTAAAATCAGTCAACAAATGCTCAGTGAATATGGAAATCCGACATCTCAAAGCCACATTTTCGTATGCCGCTAATATTGTTGGGATTCTGAAGGAAAATCCCTTCAAAAATGTGAAGCAACTTAAAATCGACGGTGATAACTTGCCCAGCTATCTAAGCCTAGATGATATTGAAAAACTGCTGTGCGTTATTGATGATTTGGATTTTAAACATCTGGTTATTTTTTATCTCAACACGGGCTGCAGGAGGGATGAGGCTTTGAATCTAACCCGGGAACATATTGATTTAAGCAGAAAAAAAATAAAAATCACAAGAACCAAAAGCGGAAAAGACCGGGAGATACCTATCACGGAAGAATTATTAAAAATACTCAAGCTGCGTGGTCAAGACGTGCCATTTGGTTTTAAGAGTGATTTCGTTACTCACAAGTTTAAGAAATATGTTCGGAAAGCAGAAATCAATCAACATTTTTCAGTACACTCACTCCGCCATACGTTCGCCAGTCACCTGGTAATGAGTGGAGTGGACTTGTACACTGTTCAAAAGCTATTGGGTCATTCCAGTATTCGGGTCACAGAAAAATATGCACATTTGGCTCCCGATTTCCTGGCTAGTGGAGTCACGAAACTACCTTACTAAACTGGTAGCAAATCTTGACGGGGTTAGTTGTAAGATGTTGTTTTTTATGGATTATTGGGATGACTGGCAGTCATGAGGTCGTGGGTTCGATCCCCATCGGCTCCACCAATGCATCTTAATTATTTAGTCTCAACAGTCGGTTTCTTTATATCCCCAACAGTTATAAAACTATATAAATTTTTTCCACACTTATTTTCGCATTGAAACTCATTAAATATATTCTGAGATTCGTTTTCACTTGCTACAATATATTTTTTTACATTGCCGCAAGACTCACAGGTGATAATTAGTTCCCGTACCTCAATTTCCCGCATTTAAAACTCCTACACTTGGATAAAAACCGAATGAAATATAACCATAATTCAATACTATAAAAAGTTAAAAAATAGAAACTGGAGTGTTGAGTTTTTTCATTCACTCTTTCCTTGAAATTAAAAAAAACAACTTGCATAGTATTTGCGATTTTTATATATTCGTTTTCGTTAAAATTGCGGGAGTGGCTCAGCTGGTAGAGCATCACCTTGCCAAGGTGAGGGTCGCGAGTTCGAATCTCGTCTCCCGCTCAAAAAAAGTCAGGATATTCCTGACTTTTTTGTTTGAAGATGTTCCCATTATCTAAAACTGGCAATCGAAAATCTATTAAATGGTACCAGTTTTAGCGACATAAGCTTTGATGGTGAACAATAGATGGTTTTAAGCGGTCGGCAAGATTATGGTATTAAATCATTGTGCTTATCTGGTCTAGATTGAACACTTAGATGAGAGAATAAAAAATTAATTTCAATTTGTGTCTCTTAGTTTGTTTCCCACTGTCCAAAGAAACACTGAATCTCTTTTTAAAGCATTAAAAACAGCCAATTAAATAAAGTTTTCCGTTAAAGATATTACTATATTTTTATTTAGACAACCGGAAAACAAGCTGATGAACCGTTTAAATCTCGAAAACTATCGATGGTTATTGCTTTTTATTTCATTTTTTTTTTTTCACATTCCTGCTGCTTAGCCAATCTGAAGTTCCCCAAACTCTCACTTTGAAATTTGATGTGTATTGTATTGCCAAAGCGCAAATTGAGGCAGCAGATCCGACATCCAACAGCAATTTAGTCAGAATGTTAAAATATGCGGATATGGCTATGAGAAGGATGCCCCATGATGGGCAAGAATGAAATTCCGTTCGGTGGAGATAGACATGATTTTTATTGCCTGGTATTACTGTGGTGACCGGATTCGGAATAACCAGATGGGCTAACTATTTGGAACCGCAGGGGTAAAAACTATCCTGAATATATCGGCATTGGCGCTCGCCTCTGTGAACCGCTCAAGCACGGCGCGAAAGTTACATCAAAGCATCCTTTGAGGGTAAAGTCTCTCTATTTGTGACTAAAAATGAATTGATGGTAATGAGGGAGGTTTTGGGAACTTTACTAAAGTCAATTTGAATATTTAAATTTCGTATAGTCCTGTTTTCAATAGGAGATAAAATGAGTCATTTAAGGTACGCAGTTCACGCATACGCATGGACCACCAGTTGGAGCAACGAAACTCTACATCTAATCGATCGAAGTAAAGAACTGGGTTTCGATTTGATTGAAATCCCGCTGATGGAAATCAAGAAAATTGATCCATCCGAAATAAAGAAACGTCTTGCGGCAGTTGGGTTGGGAGTCTGTACATCAACGGCTTGCTCTGAAGCAAATGACCTTACCTCCGAAGATGAATCGATTCGGCAGCAAGGGGTTAAATATCTTCAAAATTGCGTAAAGGCCACAGCAGCGATGGGAGGGACCTGCCTCTCGGGGGTAATCTATTCGGCCATCGGGCGCAAAATTGAGGGTATGCCGGATAAATTTTATTGGGAACGTGCCGCCAATGGACTCAAATCTGTCGCCATTGTAGCCAGAGACCACGGTGTGACACTTGGCATCGAACCGATCAACCGTTATGAGACTTTTCTCGTCAACACTTGTGAGCAGGGGATTCGATTAATGCAGATGATTGACGAACCAAACATAGCAATCCACCTTGATGCCTACCATATGAATATTGAAGAATCTGATTTTTACAATCCAACAAAAAAAGCAGCTCCGCATTTGTGCCATTATCACCTGAGCGAAAGCCATCGCGGGATACCTGGCACGGGTACAGTGGATTGGGAAAGTATCTACAAAGCTCTGGCAGAAGCGAAATATAAAGGCGTTGTCGGGCTTGAATCTTTCAGTGAAACCTCTGAAGCAATGCGGGCAGCGACTTGTATTTGGCGTAAACTGGCACCATCCAGTGATATTTTACTGCAGAAAGGCATGGCGTATTTGAAAAACCTGGAACAAAAATATTACAGCTAATATGAATTTCTGTTGGAAACTTGCGACAAGTCCAGGTAGTGAATGGCCGAGAATACTTCATTGCTCTCGCTTCTCATATTGTTATTTCCTGAAGCAAACGGACAGATTGTCGCCAACTTGACCGTATCGGGTTTGCTCGCCGCTGTTGGCGGAACAATGTTGCTGATGAAAAAATATAGTTAACTAATCAAAAAGGGAAAGATAAGATGGGGAATGCACTTAGTTCAACCCAAATAGAAGAGTTTCAACAGCAAGGTTTTCTGGCCGGACTTCCGGTTTTTACTTCTGCGGAAATGGCCACGTTAAATAAAGACCTGCCCAATATTTTAAATCTTCTGGAGGCCGGAGAGTCTACCAAAGAGATCCGCGAGTGGCATGAAGCCAGTCGCTATTTGTTTGATATTTGCATGGACAAGCGGATTTTAGCTTACGTGGAGGCATTGCTTGGCGCTCATTTTTATATGTGGGCTTCTAATTTTTTCATCAAAGAACCTTATTCCATGGAAACTGTCGGGTGGCATCAGGATGGATATTACTGGCCCCTGAAACCCATTGAATCCGCCACTGTCTGGATCGCGTTTGATGAGGTTGATGAAGAAAACGGCGCCATGCAGGTTATTCCCGGTTCCCATCATCAGGGCATGGTAGAGCACGTACGTCAGGAGAGTGATTCTGTTCTGGGGCTTGAAGCGGATGTCAGTGGTTTTGAGTTGAGTTCAGCAATCAATATCCCTCTCAAAATTGGAAGTATTTCAATTCATGATGATAAACTGTTGCACTGTTCACCTTGCAATCCATCTAATAGGCGCCGGGCAGGATTTACAATTCGGTACTCTCCTGACCGGGTTAAGTGCGACTTGAAAATCAATCCGCATTTTAGGGTTTTCCCGGCCAGGGGTGAACTTTTCGGAAACCATCCTTTGGGCAAAATTCCGACTCAGCGTTATGGCCGGCTTTATCGTGAACACAAGAGCATAGAAGAATCAGGACAAGAAAGTGAAAAAGGTTTTTGGGATTCAAAAAAATAAATAACCAGTATTCAACAATCACAAATGTACAGGAAGTTTAAATGAAATCATACAAAACTTTTTTCATGGTTCTCATCCCGACATTGATTTTATCTGGTTGTGAAACCTCAGAAAAAACTCAAGAACTAACCCAGACCGATGTTGAGGGTGTTTATCTTCATAAAATTGGTTATGGCAACAAAGGACTTTCACTTCTGAATACTATGCTTATTAATCCTGAAAAAGGTTTGGATGCCCAGGTGTTGCAAACGACACATGATGGCGGGTTTACAGATGGCAGCGATAAACCGGCGTTGGGTCGGATTGTCCGGTATCAGCCGTCTACGGGCGAAACAGAATATCTCAACTTAAAAGGTTCGACCGGTTCCTGGGCAGGAGCAATTCGGGGGGATGATATTTACCTGGGAAGTCATCAGACCGGCAACTTTTACCAAATGAAAACGAACGAAAGTCAGCTTCAGAAAATCCGGGTTCCAAGGCCGAACGGTGAAGAATATGATTTTATCTGGAGTCTCGATTATGGCAGTGACGGTAATGTATATCTCGGCACCTACCCGGAAGGCCATCTGCTCAGGTATGATCCTAAAAAAGAAACATTTGAAAACCTCGGGCAATTGGTTGAAACCCAAAAAGGGGAAAATTACCTGCGCCATGTCAACGGTAAGTTTGAGGGCAAAATCTACGGCGGTGTTGGTACGAACGCACAATTGGTAGAGTACGATATTGCCACCGGAAAAAAGAAGATGCTTCTCCCCAAGAAATACCAGGAACATTCGTTCGTATACTACTCAGATCGCTTCCGGGATTTGCTGTATGCAGTGATTACCCCCAATTCAGCCCTACTGTTTTTTGATCAGAAAAACGGCAAATTCCTGCGGGAAGTACGTCCGCCCGACGGTGAAAAGAGTTTCCAGTTATCCTGCTATCAAAGCATGATACAGGCTGGAGATGATCTCTATTTTGGAACCACGCCCAATGATCATTTGTATCGCTACAATTGGGACCACGATGAAACGACCCTGGTCACGGCTGCAATCGGCCGGCCCTTTGGCCTGGCCCAGAATCGATACCTTTATTGCCGGGATTCTTTTGGTGTCTTTTCCATCTACGACCTGGAGAAAAAAGAAGTTGTATTACAAAAAGAAAGCGCTTTCGAAGGCGCGGGCATGCACATTTTTTCCATCGCTCGCGGTAAAGGTAATAATCTCATCGGCGGCTCTTACATCAACCAGGGATATTTTGAATATGCTTCTGACTCCGACAAAATTACTTCCTTTGGTCCGTCGGTCAAGTTTGGCGGACAAATCGATAACCTGATTCATTACAACGGCAAGAATTACATTGCGCATTATACGAAAGCAAGACTGACAGTCTACGACCCTGCATCACCCTGGGAGCCGGGTAATTTGCCTTCATCCAACCCGCGCTCTTTGGGAAGCGTTGGCAGTGATCAGGATCGCTTTCCTGCGGCTTATCTCGGCGAAGATGATAAATTATATTTCGGCACCACACCGATTTACGGTGCTCTTGGTGGCGCTTTGGTGATTTTCGACCCCGAGACAGAAACATCTGAGGTGTATCGGAACCTGGTGCAGGATCAGACCATTCATACATTGCTTGGTGACGGTGGAGGCAAACTCTATGGCGCTACATCTGTCCGCGGCGGCTTCGGGGCAAATCCCACAGCGACTTCCGCCAAGTTATTTGTATGGGATATGGAAAGTAAGAAAAAGATACACGAACGGACAATTATCGACAAAGCATACGAAATCTGGGATTTAACCTGGGCGCCTGATGGTAAACTTATCGGGGCTTCGGACTCCACACTGTTTGTTTATGATGTTGAGGAGGATAAAATTATAAACACTCGTAAAGTTGCTCCAAGCCGTATTACTTCACTGGCAATGAGCAGTGATGGTTGGTGCTATGGCAACACGGAAAAGATGCTGTTCCGAATCACTCCTGATTTGCAAAAATTCGAAATTATTGATGAGCAACAGGGTTACTGGCGAGGACTGATTGAAACCGACAATAACCGGCTCTACGTCACAATCGGAGCTTTGCTTTATGAAATTAAAAGAACTCATGAATAGCATTTTTATTTGCATTATATCCACCTTATTTTTGGGAGGCAGTATATTGTCAGCACAAGATTATCCGGGTAAGAAGTCTTCATATAATTCTTTTGAAAGATATGATTTTAACTACAATGGCAGAGACTGCATTATAGTCACACCCAAAACCACCGCAAAAGGCAAACCATGGATTTGGCGTGCACGATTTTTTGACCATGAACCCCAAACAGATATCGCACTTCTCAAAGAAGGCTTTCATCTTGTTTATACTGATGTGATTGACCTTTTTGGAGCTCCAAAGGCCGTAGAGATTTGGGACAGATTTTATGAATACCTGACTGAAACGCATGAGTTTTCCCGAAAAGCTGTTTTGGAAGGATTAAGCCGAGGAGGGTTAATTATTTACAACTGGGCCATAAAAAATCCGGAAAAAGTATTCTGTATTTATGCAGATGCCCCTGCCTGTAATTTACAAAGCTGGCCTGGCGTTAACCGGCAAGAGATGTTAAATGCTTATGGTTTGACCAGGGAACAATTCGCCAAATTTAAAGGCAGCCCGATTAATAATTTGGCTCCTTTGGCAAAAGAGAACGTACCGATTATTCATGTTGTTGGCGATGCGGATGAAGTTGTTCCTGTGGCTGAAAATACCGCAATAGTTGAAGCACGTTACAAGAAACTGGGGGGGCACATTACCGTGATTCACAAAAAGGGCGGGAGACATCATCCGCATAGTTTGGAAGATCCGACGCCAATTGTTGACTTCATCTTAAAGTATGTTGGTGGCGGTAACAACTGATAATATTCCTATGAAAAGTAAATATCTTTCCCAAAAAGAAAAATCTGTCGGTTTAGCCGAATACTTGAAACACAGTACATACAATGGACTGGGTATCAATTTTCTTGCCAATACGACTGTTTATCTGATGGCAATTCATTATGGCGCTTCAAATCTTCAATTAGGTTACATCTCGTCAGTGATCCATCTTAGCGGTGTTATCTTAATCTTCCTCCCAAAGTTAATCAATGGGTTGAACCTGGTCAAAGTTCATTATTACGCGTGGGTCTTTCGTGGTTTGATTTGTATTTTCTATGGTTTGCTCTTTTTTACACCAGATCGAAATGCTGTAGTACTGATTCTCAAAGTCTATACTGCATTTTGTCTCATAAGAACAGTGGGTATTCCCCTTGGTCAACCGATTCAACAGTCATTAACCAGTCAGAATAGTATAGGAGAGTTCGTTGCCAAACTCTTAAACCGTTTTCACTCAATGAACCTTTTATCCAACACAATCAGTTTTATTGTTTTGTCTGCAAAATTCTTTGAGACCATCACAGGTTTGATATTCATTCAATTTCTGGGAGTTGCTGCAAATGCAATGGCGTCTCATCATATTAAAAAAGTGCCCTGCCGGGAATCAGTTGTCTACAAATCCGGCAGAAATATTTTCTTTCTTCTTAAAAAGAATTTGACAAAACGTGAACCGGCCACGGTTTTGATTATACATTGGTTGACTCTCAGCTCTATGATTTTGATGTCTTTCTCCATTCCGTTCCTCAGGAAAATCATTATGATGCCAGACAACATGGTTTTTGCTTATAGCTTTGTTGCCAGTTTGGCTGCGGTTTTTTCCGGGTATTTAATTAAGCCTTTTGTGGACAGAATCGGGAGCAGACCGATCATGATTCTGTCTTCTGCATTCCTGGCAATACTAAGTCTCGGCTGGGCATTCATTCCAATTGATATTCCCTGGGGACTTATTTTCTTGCTGAGCTTTTTAACTCTATTCTCTCAAGGGCTGACGGTTATACTCGCCGGCCGGCTCATGTTAAAAATGATCCCGGAAAAAGACAAAATAACATATACGTCCATGGTTCATTTCTTCTCGGCGATAGTTGCTTTAGTGTTAGGATTGTTTGGTGGCTACCTCATCAATCTGGGAGAAGTTATCTCTTCGTCCCACTTTCATGATTATTCTCTGGTGTTTTTGCTGCTCGGAATTTCCGCTTTGGGAATCATTGTGTCCAGCTATTTTTTAGAAGATCGCGGAAGTTTATCAGTGCGGGAAACGACGCAGATACTGTTATCTACACGAAATTTAAAAGCCTATTTAGATCTCTACCAGTTCAATCTAACGAGTAACCCTGTAAAGAAAAAAACTATCTTATTGGCAATCGGGGACAGCGACACCAACGTCGCTACGGAAGAGATCAGAAGAATATTAAAGAACCCTCTTTCTGCTGAGAAGGGAGAAATTCTCAAATCCCTTTTTGCGAGGCCACGTAAAGTTTTACTTGATGAGATTGTTCAGGAAGCAAGCGACGTCCATTCCTATCACAGAAGTCAAGCTATTTTTGCCTTAGGCGCATACCCGAACACAAAAGTGGAACAAGCCTTAATCGCATTTTTAGACGACACTTCACCGGACATCCGGTCAAGCGCCGCCAAGTCATTAGCTCGAGTTGGAAATGTTTCGAAGCTGGAAAAAGTTGTTAAACTTTCTAAGTCACCCTCCAACAAAATATGGGAAAGAATGAATTTTTTCATTGCGATCAGTATTATGGATAAAAGTGGGCGATATTTATCAGAGTTGTTCAAGACTGCTGCGACCAATGGCGGTGACAGCAGCACTCAAGCCATTCTTTCATTGTCATCAAGGTTGCTGGAAATGTCACCGCCTTTGTCTGAAATTTATCAATTGGAAAATGAACAATCATTGAAGGGTGTCAAGAGGCTCCTGGATGAAGCAAAAGAAATTCAGATTTTCAATAAACAAGGAAAGATTATCAAAGAAGATTTTGCAAGTGGGGATTTTGTGAATATTTTTGAATGGTGTTGCTCAATCCTTGCGGATGTGAATTTTGATGATTATAGAAAACATCTGAAAAATTCAATTGTGAGCCAGTCGCCTGAAACACTGAATCTATCAACTGCCCTGGCCACACTCTATTTTACTTACCAGACTTTAAAAATAGGGTAGGTTCATGTAGCTGAAATACAGCAATTGTTGAAAGAGTACACAAATTCGAGTTCAATGAAAAAGCGTTAAAAAACTGTTTTTAATCAGAAAGAATTCTAGTAAAATAATCAAGATAAAATTTAAAGAGGCTTACAAATGTCAAGACAAAAGATTGTACAGAGGATTATTTCAGAAGGTGCCGTTGCTGTCATCCGACTTCAGGATTCAAAAAAACTGATAAAAGTCGCCGAGGCCATTCAGCGTGGTGGAATCTCTGCTATCGAGATTACAATGACTACTCCCAACGCTCTAAAGGTTATCGAGGAGGTCAGTCATGAAATGGGCGATGATATTTTAGTCGGCGTCGGTTCTGTGCTGGATTCGGAAACTGCGCGGTTGGCAATTTTATCCGGAGCACAATATGTTGTCAGCCCTATTCTAAAACGAGAGATTATTGAAACCACCCACCGGTATAATTTGCCGGTTATGCCGGGAGCTTTTACCCCATCCGAAGTGCTGCGCGCACATGAATGGGGGGCTGATATCGTCAAGGTTTTTCCGGCAGACGTTGTTGGTATGGCTTTTTTTAAAGCAATAAAAGCGCCTATGCCATTCTTGCAACTCATGCCAACGGGAGGTGTTTCTTTAACTAATGGTGGAGATTGGATAAAGGCAGGCGCCTGCGCCGTGGGTGTGGGAAGTGCATTATTGGATAAAAAAGCAATTGCTGAAGAACGGTATGATGTTTTAACCCAGAACGCAAAGACCCTGCGAGAAAGTATTCAAGCAGGACAAAGCGCTTAAAGGAGAAATTGATGAGAAAAAAAGTTGTGAGTTTTGGCGAAATTATGTTGCGATTGTCTACGCCCGGATTTACCCGGTTTGTACAGGCACAAAATTTTGATGTTACCTATGGCGGCGGCGAAGCCAACGTTGCAGTGGCATTGGCCAATTATGGTCTGGATAGCTACTTTGTCACCAAATTGCCTGATCATGAAATAGGACAATCGGCATTAAACCATTTACGTCGGTTTGGGGTGGATACTAAATATATTCTCAGAGGTGGTGACCGCCTCGGAACTTATTTTTTGGAAACAGGAGCGAGCCAAAGAGCCTCTAAAGTTATCTATGATCGTGCCGGTTCCGCAATAAGTCAGATGCAAAATAATGAAATGGATTGGAGTGAGGTTTTTGCAGAGGCGGACTGGTTTCATTGGACGGGTATCACACCTGCGTTGGGTGAAACAGCCAGAGAGTGTGTGGTTGAAGCCTGTAAAGCAGCGAAAGCCGCAAATGCAACCATCAGTTGTGATTTGAATTTTCGTAAAAAATTGTGGAGCGAAAGTGAGGCGCAGAAATTTATGCAGCCACTGATGCAATATGTGGATGTATGTATCGCGAATGAGGAGGATGCCGAAAAAAGCCTGGGATTAAAAGCCGGCTCATCAAAAGTCGACTCCGCTAAACTGGAAGAGAAATCATATTTTGAGGTCGCAAAGCAGTTGCAGCAGATTTATGGTTTCAAAACTGTAGCTATCACTTTACGTGAAAGTTTTTCAGCCTCAAAGAATGGTTGGAGCGCACTTTTGTTGGATGATAAAGATTGTAAAACACCTTATCGTTCAAAGAGATATGACATCCAAATCGTTGACCGTGTTGGTGGTGGTGACTCATTCGCCAGTGGCTTGATTTATGGTCTTTTATCAAAAGAAAATACAAAAGATGCTTTGGAGTATGCAGTTGCAGCCTCATGTTTAAAACAGACTATTCCCGGCGATTTTAATCTCGTTAGCATTGCAGAGGTGGAAAATTTGGCAAAAGGCAGTGGTTCGGGCAGGGTTGAAAGGTAAGAATTAAGTGACATCTCGAAGAGGTTTAAAGAAATTTTTTCGACGGTAACACAACACTTAAAATCATAAAGAAAATCTAAAGGAGTTTATTCATGAAAGACTACTTAGTGATTGGCCGAAAACTCGACCTTTCATGTCATTCCGGAAATACTACCCGCTTAAAACGTGCGGGGACAAGCTTAAGCCGGAATCTCCTCATTTCAGGCACGAGATTCCCGCTTACAATCCGCGGGAATGACAGGTCGTGGCCGTTTGCGGTCGCACACCGCTTACTCATGCTCGCAGTCTGTGTGACCTTGATTACAATCGGATTATCTGATACACATGCAGCCGATGACCACGTTCGCGAGGCTATCGTTGGTGACGCATTGCTTAACAACGGCGGCTACCGACTCCTCGAAACCATCACAACGCGCTTCGGCGGCAGAATGGCTGGAACCGATGGCAATACTCGCTCGATGGATTTTCTGGAGGAGAAACTGAACGCCCTCGGCATCACCACTCGAAGAGACACTTACACGATTCCCGGATGGACCCGACTGAATGACCAGGTGACACTTTTAGGCTCGCTGGAACGCCCACTGCGAGCCGCCGCCCTCGGCTATGTCGATCGCCATAATCCTTTTGAAGCGGAATTAACCTATATCCCAAGCTTGAAATTTGATAATCTCGACCCGGCTGCCTGCAAGGGGAAAGTCGGCCTGGCAGCACCTAACATTCGTTTTTCATTGCAAGACTACAACCGCCTTTCTGACGAGTTTGGTCTGCGCGGGGTTCTTCTGATAAACCGGGTTAGCGGCGGCCAGTTGCTGGCACGCGTGGCCAACCATGACGGAATCACACCACCTTTTCCAATTTATTCCATTACAGTGGAAGACGGTCTCCGAATGCAACGCCAGCTTGAGGACAGTATGACTGTTGAGGTTCGTATCGAGACCAACTCCAGGCCGGGCAAACTC
>JAJDAE010000276.1 GCA_029262035.1 Candidatus Zhuqueibacterota bacterium | reverse complement strand
ACGGTATCCTGGGGGTGCTGATTTATGCTTCTGGTTTCGGAGAATACTTTACGGATTTGCTTTAAGTTCGGTCAGGCATCATTGCATTATTAACCCCATCTACACCATATCCCCGTAGTAAATTTTCTCCCATGACTGGTTTATAAATTGATTTGTAAGGCCGGTTGGAAAAAATAGAATTTGATTCAGTTCAGATAAGGGATGCCAAATTAAGTCTATTTGGTTGTTGTCAGGTTTAGTGGGTGATAGTTTTTTACCTGCGGGTGCAGAAGACATAACATAGATTTCAATTTGATGAAAACCCTTTTTGAGATTTATAGTTTTATGCCTGTCAGCAATTATTTCTCTGATGAAAGTTACTTCACCGAATGGCAGAGATAGTCCGCATTCTTCATAAGTTTCCCTTGCAAATGCTTCTTCAAGCGTTTCGCCATTTTCAACTCCGCCTCCCGGAGCGACATGCCAAATTTGATTATTATCCTTGTATTTGGACAATAGAATTTGGCCATTTTGAATGATTATAGCTCGTATTGATATGCGCGGCATATTTTGGGTGGTTGTCATAATAATTTTGGAAAGAAATGTTAAAATTATAGTTAGGGATTCTTACTTCTTTGACGGTTTTGGTTCTAGTGATTTCACATAATTGTAGCTCTCGTTTAAATAAGATGAAAGCAACTCCGAATTGTCTAATAGTTTTTCAGGCACCAACACGTATCCTTTCATTACCGCCCCGTATGATTTAAACAAAGTTGTTTGGTGTTCTTGCACGAATTTTTCTTTTTCTTCTTCCGGGAGTCGGATGCCAATTTCACCGGCCTTATTTAACTGAGAAAACATATGACCATTTACAGATGTATATGGCATTGTTTTTCCCTTTCTTTCAAAATTAGGATTTGTGTTTATGAGCTTATCATACAATTCTAATTTTTTATTCCACATGGCATTTTTCCTTTTAAGATTAAAGCATCACGGCGTGATTAACATCCAAAAATATGAGCTTGTTAAGCTCATAAAGTGAACTCCTTTTTCATTAGGAAATGGCTTTCTGTCACCTCATAATTTACGTAACCGAGCCTTTCATATAAAAGCCGTGCCGGATTATCGAGAAACACTTCCAAATATAAAGAATCAAATCCTCTTTGTTTGCTTTCTAATTCACAATGTTCCAATGCCCGGCTTCCTAAACCCATATTCTGAAATTCAGAGCTAATCTGTATATTTTTTAAGTGAGCTTTTGATTCAAAACTTAAAACAAAAAATCCGGCTTTCCGGCTTTCATATTCGATAACCCGGGTAATTTCAGGACAAACTTCTTTTCGATAGATGTCAGAATTCCATCCGCCCCAATATTTTTCGACATAGGTAGTCATATTTGACCGATGCAGGTCGTGTGAATATTGGTAATCGTTTTCTGTGTATGGCCTGATTTTTATTTTTCTCAGCATGCAAACACCAATTCAAAACCGAAACGATATTACTTGTTTCCTGTAAGTAGAAAAATGGGATAATCCCTATATGGTTTTTTCGCAATGCTTGCGGATTCGATCTTAAGATTTTTAAATCCCGCTTCTTTTGCAAAATTTAGGAATATTTTTCTGTCAAATCCAAAATGGAATACGCCGCTGTCTTCTGTATGAAAGCTGCCATCTTCTGCATCTAAATCAGCAATTGCGATTACGCCATTATCATTCAACATGTTATAAAAATCTTTGAACATTGTTTGTATGTCTTTAATATGATGCATGGTCATTGATGAGATGATTCCATCAAACTTTTCATCTAATTTAGTTTTTGATAAATCCATTTCTAATATTTCAAGATTACATCTTAGCTTTTTTCTTTTGTCGGCCAGCATTTTATTCATTGAATTCGATATATCGATTGCTGTGACTTTATCAACAAATGGGGCTATTTTTTCTAACAACAACCCTGTCCCGGAACCAAAATCCATTATATGCATGGTTTTACAAAAGCTCAGGTTTTGTAGAATAGAGTTGGCGATATTTTCTACATTATTAACTCTATTTGCATCTTGCTCATAATTGTTTGCTTTATGTTGGAAGTAGTCTTTGCTCATTTAATATTCCTTTGCACGCGTTTACAATTGGCTTTTTTCTATTTACACACCCGCCATCATGGCATAGCCCATGGCGGCCGCTGTAAACACCAACATACCCACAGCAAACTTGGTGTACCAGCCAATCTCGCCACCCACTCTGGCTAACACCTCATCCGCATTGCCGCAGTAGACCATGAGATCCGGACCGAAGCGCGGCTTGCTTGCGGTAATCGCGTTCAACTCCTGGTCGAATGTCCCTACCACACAAACCATTTGATTGGCAGGCAGTATCTCCTCATCAACCACAAAAATTTTTCCTTCTCCTAGTTCAGTAAGCTGGCAAAAATCCTTATGCATCTCACTATCTACCTTGTGCCTGGCCTCCAACAATGCCCCTTCTCGTTCCATATCGTTGCCTCGGGGCGCTGAACCGATAAGCCCGCCAAGTTTCTTCCGCACAACGTCTGTCCACTTCCCTTTTTCATTAACCCGTAAATCGTCTTCTACTGAGGGAAGTGCACCCAGCCTTAATACGCCTGCCGACCCTTCGATACTGGTGGGCAGCATGTGAAAACCCTGGGCAAGTACTTTTCTTGAGCCTCCTCTATTCGCTCGCGTTTGCCTGGAGACCGCAATTGTATATGTGTAAGCAGCACATTCTTGCTGAGTGAACGGAGATACCATCGGCGCTCCTTCGACCCGGACAGTTCCGCTAAAAGCCACTAACTGACCATCCTGGAAATCAGTCGTCTTTTGAACCGGCTGTTTGCGAATGATCCCAAGGTTTACCCAATCCACCGCATTCCAGTAAACCAGCAGAACACCGAAACCAAAACATCCCCCGGCAATGATTCCCAAAACCGTGCCGATTCCATTATCCACTCTTGTTGCGATAAATGTGATAATGGTAAAAACGGTGATCATGAGAATTAAAGCCGGAATCAGCGATTTCAGAAATCTGATATTCCCTGATATTTTTTTATCTTTTTTACTCCCCATTGTCTCCTCCTGCATATTAGTTGTTATTGTATTCCTGGGTTCTCACCGTGTTAGGCAAAATGTTGTTAAACATGAGTCTCAGGTATTTTATCCGATAGCTAGAAATTACCGTATATTGAATATAACAGATTAGATATTCCAAAAAGTAAGGTCGCAATTAATGCTGCTTTTGTCATTCTTATTCCCAGGAAACTCGGATATTGAAATGAATCAATTTCACTGGAGAGGCGTCTTACCTCTTTCTGGAACTCCTTAAGCCATGACGACATAATAA
>JAJDAE010000275.1 GCA_029262035.1 Candidatus Zhuqueibacterota bacterium | reverse complement strand
ATATTATACATCGCCTTAAAAAAATATACGTTATCGACAAAATGCCCATTTAATTTTTTCTTGAAATAGTTTTTTTCAGACTCCAGAATCTCATCGAAGGTTTTGGGTAAGTCCACATAATAAGGTGGAATGATACCTGGTTTAAAGCGAACACGAAGTTTTTGAAGTTCTTTCGGGTACAGGCTGAAGTAATGCTCACTGAGGGCACGCACGCCTACCAATCTGATATCGCCTCGCAGCCAATTCCACAACTGCGGCAGCTCATCTATCCAGTATTTTCTAAAAATCCTGCCCCAACCGGTGATGCGGAAATCATCCTTAAATTTACCATTACTGTTTAATTTATTTTGCTCATAAATGTATTCCTGCAAAAACTCTGAATAGGGGTGCATGGTGCGCACCTTGTGAATATAAACAGGATTGCCGTCATGCCCGACTCGCTTGAGTTTAATCAGTAATCCATAGGAAGGCACGCGGTTTTCCACCGGTTCTTTTACTTTCTGCGCTATGAAAAAAAGTTCGTTATCAGTCTCTTCTACTGCAACTACTTTAAAGCCGCAAAAATACAAACGACCCAAAACCTCTGCTCTTGAAAGTGCACGGTTGCGACCTTTGGAAAAACAATGATAGCATTTATTTAAAACTGGTAATTTAGCCATTGCGCGAGCGTAAATAAAATGCAATCCATAAAAAAATCCAGCGATGAATTTAGGAAATTTTTCATAGAATTTATTTTTATGAATGTCGAGTGTTTCAGCTCTGGCAATAAAAATTCCGTTCTGCTTTAACTTGCTGTGCGCCTTGAGAATAAATTTATTGAGGTATCTAAAATCGTTAAATCTATTCAGATTGAAATAGTTTTCAAGTGAATTGTTTTCAAAGTCATCAAGCTCATCTACAACGCAGGTGTCACAAACTTCCGTTGTATAAATATCCAGATCATCAATCTTGAGATGCTTTCTTACGAAGCTCATGAGCCCCGGGTATAATTCTAAAAACTGCGTGAAATATTGTTGTCGTAAACCTACATAACCTAATTCACTTTTCTCATCTTCGCTCGGAGTAACTTTTTTAAAAGCGATACTTTCATCAACAACGTGAACGTTATCCTGCGAATAATTTGAAACTAGTTGCAATGCCATTTTTTCACCTTGGGGGAAAAACCGTGTTGCCAGTTCAAGAATAATTATCCCTGATCATCGGCGTGGCAAAACAGAACTTTAAGCTCTGTGTGCGGAAAGACGAAAACTTAATAAAGCTTACAAATTATTATTTTATGAGAGTTAAATAAGGTTATTGGGAAAGAATAAATGAACATAGTTTATTAAATTGGGGGAATTGGAATCAATCACCAAGCCGATATGCCATCGCAAGATTAACATGCAACCCAAAGACTGCTTTTAAATTTCTTAGGTCTTCTCCATCCAGATTGTTATAATTTTGGAAATTTTCATAGCCGAGGTTTATTGTAAATAACGACCCGTAATTCAGGAAGCATTTCAAATCAAAATCTACCTGCCACTTTTTCTCAACGATACCAACAGGGAACTTCTCCTGCTTTAGAGGGAAAAAACCTGTAGGCATAACATCCCCGGAGCGCTGCCACGATGCACTCAATTTTAGCAACGCAGGATACAGTTTAAAATACTTTGCATCAATTCCAATTCGCTCCGTACTGCTGCGAGGATAACCCAGGCTCTTTTCTTCATAATGAAAATTTTCGTATGTACGCCGGGACTGATATGTGCGATTACTAATGCGCACATACTCCAGACTGGTTTGCAAACCCTCAACTCCAATATCTGCAGTGCTGACTTTTAACTGCAAGCCCAACCGATCAGGAAACTGTTTGCGATCATCCAGTCCAGCCTCATTGTTTAAAACAATGTCATCCAACAAAAACTGTAAATAAGTATTCACCTTTTGATGTGGTTTATAGAATAGATCGATGGCCCAAAGGCCGCTGATTTCCTGTAAACTATTTCTCTGAATAACGTAGAAGTAGTTCATCGGATTTAAGAACCCAAACTCAAAATCTCTGTCAGGTCCACCATAAATCCCCGCTTCCGTAAGTGCGAATTGAAATTTACTTGAAGGTGAAAATTCAAACCGGTGCGCTGTCAAAAATTTTCGAACCTGGAATACTGAATCGGGGGCATCCGTAATTAACGCAGGTTCTTCCAGAGTGAGCGCATCCAGGTCTTCAAGACGAGAAATAATCATACTGAATTTGAATTTCTTAAACTTGTAGGAAAGCTGTGCATGATCATAAGAATACGGGTTATCCGAAAGAATAAGCCCGGGCGTAGATAAAGCGCCCCAGTTACGATCGATTCTCCCCATAAAAAAATCAAAATGGCCGGCATCAATGTTTAAATAAGCATCATTAATCCGGCCAAAAATCCATTCCTCAGTGTCGCCCTTAAATAGCGGGTCATCTTTTAGCTCGCTGTTTGAAACCGTCCGATTGACCAGGCTGAGGTGTGGTAACATCAAATTAAACTGGGCAGCAAAGTTATAATGATTTTTTGTCCTGTTTTTAAAAAGTGCGACATCTGCCACCGGTGCGGCTTGCTCCCCCCTGCGCACCGGCAGGTCTGAATTTGATACAAAGGAGAAATTATCACGGCCGTACAAGATCAATTTACCAAAACCATTTTGTCCGTAATGCTCCTGATAATGTTTGTCGATTAACTGCTGCCACTTACTTTTAAAACCAACCTTTTCCCGAATATCATTTAGTGTGTAAGGTTGATTTAAAACAAACGTTTTTTGATACTCTCCATTATTTATCCAGTACTCGATAAAATCATAAGTCCAATCATCAGCATAAATAAATTGCTTTGGATCGCTATTTTGGCCAAAACTATTTACAGAGAGCAGAAAAAAACAAAGGTACCCAAATTTTATAATTCTTGAAACCATGCAAACACACTAATTCATCATTTTATAAGTTTAAGGGGAAATTAATTGAAATTTCAAAAAATAAATTTCTGTTCAGGAGAGCGCTTGTTCGAGTAAAGAGGGAATTCTTATTCAGGCGGGTCGGTTAAAAACCGTATTACTACGCTGCACGAGGGATCGTTTTCAAAACGACAATGACAAAATACAGGAAGAGGAATACACGATCAAGACGAAGATAAACTTACAGGAGACACAGTTAACCGCTGCGGGTTCCTTTGAGAATATGACTCATCGTTTTAAAGAAATATTCAACATCGGTTCTAAAGGGATTTTTAAGATATTTCTTCAGATATATACTTTCAACTTTGACAATCTCATCGAAGTCCGCAGTATTTTCATCAAACAGCGGCGGTATCAAGCCCGGCTTAACTTGAATGAAGAGGTCTTTATATTCCTGCGGATAGAGACTATAGTAATGCCGGCTTAATGCGCGGATACCAACCAATTTTATATCGCCACGCAGCCAGTCGATAATCTGTGGGAATTCATCCAGCCAATATTTACGGCAAAAGCCGCCCCAGTTGGAGATGCGGTAATCTTTGTTTATTTTGCCGGAAGAAGCCAGGTCATTTTCCTCATACACTCTTTTCTGCAAATACTCGCTGTACGGATACATGCTGCGTACTTTGTGGGCTTTAATGATTCGCCCGTTAAATGCAACCCGATCCAACTTTATAACCGGGAAATATGATGGCGCTTTGTTTTCAGATGGCGTCATAGTTTTACGGGCAATGATCCAATGGTTATCATCAACTTTGGATTCTTTCAACACATCGAAACCGCAGAATGACAACCGACCCCATATTTCTGTTTTGGAAATCACACGCCTTTTACCACGGGTGAGAAAAAAGTAGGCGCTATTTAAATACGGTATTTTCGGCAATGCCCGGTTTACCACAAAATGCAAACCATAGATCAGCCAATAGCCAAAGCCATAAAACCTATCAAAAATATCTTGTTCAACTTCCTCCAAAGGCCTGTATTTTACGACAATCCAGCCACCCGGCAATAATTTATGAGCACAGTTTAAAAGGAATTTATTCAATCGGCGAACATCATTTAATCTCGTCAACGAAACCAACAAACTGTTATCCTCAAGAATTTCATTTATCTCATTTGCACCGCCAATCGCGTACTTCCCAATGCTGCCTTCCTTACCTTTTATATTCCCCAAAATAAATTCCTGTAGTACCTTATCTTCATTGAACATTTTGCTTTTAAGCAAATTTTGAAGATCGATTGGTTTAGCAGCATTCTTGCCTTTAACATTCAGTGCTGTTTGTTGCGATCTCACAGTACCCGCAACTATACTTCCATCCTGTTGCAACGATAAACTCGACCCCATCGACAAATACCAAAGCAAAACGAATCCTAATTCTACGGCTAATAAAACAGTTGCAGCGCCATACAGAACAGCGCTATATGCGGGATTTATATCAACAAAAGATTGCAATATCCACACCGCCACAATCATTACGCTATAACTTTTTATAAATGGCGCAATCCAATAAGTTAGTCTTCCGGTGCTTTGTTTTTGAGTGAACTTATGGGTTAGTAAAGTAGAAATTGTCCAGGATGTTGCAAAAATCAGGAAACAAACAACTGCACCAAAATCGAGAGCAACACTGCCAACTCTCCAAACTGAAATAAAAAATGTTGTTAACAGCAGTGCTACCACCAAAATGATATTGCGCTTTTCAAGAAGCTGGATATTACCGGTTAAAGCGTTCATTGATTGAATTCCTTTTGAAGTATAAAAATAAAATCCATGCAGCAATCTATATGCGTGTACAAAAATAGTAAAATTAAGAGACTAACTCTGGTACAGGCTCAGCTTCAATCTTGGCATTAAAGCGATTTTGATAGTCCGGCTGAGCTTTGATTTTTGAAATACTTTCAGGATAGTTTTCATATAGCCAAACCAAATATGCCGACACATCCACTGTGTCAGACAGTAACTTCTGGCGTCTCTCTTGAAACTCTTCGTTTAAATTTGGTGTGTTTAGTAGCTCTTCAACTTTTTCAAACATTTTTTTCGGCTCTGATATTTCCATGCCAAAGGTCAAACCATACTTATCTTGCAATTCTTGCATTTGCTCAATTTCTTCAAAATAATCATCGAACTCCACGGAAGGCGTGCCTAAAACTGCGGCCTCCGAACACATGGTTGTGCTATCTCCGATAAACATTTTTGCATAATACAAATAATGGCTAATATCCTTTTTTCTAATCTTAATTCTATACTTCTCCAATTCCTCAGGTAATTCTCTTTCTGATGTAATAAAAATTTCACCATGTGTTTTTAAAATACTAACCAATTTTGTTAGAATCTCATTGGTTATTCCTGATTTATCAATATCATGTGTAGCGCCGAATTTCACACATCTTATTAAAAAAAAGTCTTTGCCTGTTCTTAATCGTTTAAAAATCCGGCTTTTATCGGGAGTGAAGTAATTGGGGTGCAAATGAGCTAAAGCCTTATAACCTTTGTACCCTATTTTCTTTGAATTGTATTTTCCCAATTCTGTTATTTGAGGCGCAATAATCTGATTTGTCGTTGCCAAAAATACCGCCTGTTCGGGCACTTGAACTAAAACGTCATCTGTTGGATACAACGCGGACACCCCTTTTAACCTGCCAACAATCGTCAACAAATCTCCAACAAATAGATCATATTTTTTGCCATTGGTATATTTCAACAATCTATAAACTGTTCTTAAAAGACTGATTAGGGCTGCTAGATAAACATGTAGGCCGGGTATTTTTCTACCCTCGGGAAATATATTGGTATACTCCCAACCTTCCTCTTGAACCAACTCTTCAAGAATATCTTTTTTAGTGATTATTATA
>JAJDAE010000274.1 GCA_029262035.1 Candidatus Zhuqueibacterota bacterium | reverse complement strand
GGTGCCGTCCGTGATCAGGTTTTTGCTCACAAAAATATGGTCAAGAAGCTGTGAGTTGCCTTGATAAACATATGTGTAGCGATCATTGTGGGGAATGGTTTCCGTTAAATTAGTTAAAGGAGTTTTTTTCAAAATTTGCATGGATCTGCGAAATTCAAAATCATTCATATCACCCAGCACAATTACATTGGCATTTTCATCCTGCAGTAAAATCTTTTTTACAAATTTAGAAATGACTTTTGCCTGGGTACTGCGCTGACCCTCGGAACGGTAAACCGGCGGCTGCACCGAGCCAAAGATCCCGTTGTCTCCCCCCTTGGAGCGCAGATGGTTATTAATAATAAAAAGCTTGTGCCCGTTAAAAATAAACGCCGTTGCAAGCGGAACCCGGCTTCTGTTAAAGGCCTGATTTTGTGGAGAAACTCTGCCCGGGTTGGGCGAAAAGTATACCCCCCTGGCATCGGTTAAAACCAGCGCAGAATCGCTTGCTGCTTCCTGACTGCGTTTATCCAATTGAATCCGGCCCGGATTGTACAGAAAGGCCACGCGAATATTGCCTCCCGGCTGGCCGCCTTCTTTATTGTAAACCGGATTTATTTGACAGAAATTATATTTAGGACCACCTGCGGATTCTACATGTTCGATCAATCGTGTCAATGTTAGGGCGGCGTCTGCCACACCGGAATCTTTCGAACCATCATTGTCCTGGATTTCCTGCAATGCCAGGATATCGGGTGAACTGAGGTTTTCAACAATTGTTCGGGCGATGCTACTGAAGTTTTTGTCGGCATCTTGCCCATCTAAATTATAAACATTGTAAGTCGCTATGGTAAAATGATTTTCATCGGCCTTTAGTGAAGTTGTTTCACGTTGAGTTTCGGTAGATACCAACTCCGGCAATGGTTGGTCAACAAGAACTTTAAAATTTCCAAAAGAATATAACAGAACCCCGGAGATGTCTCCTTTAAAATGATCGCCAATTTTTGGGTCAACTGTGCTGGATTTGGGGAGTATAACGAAAAGCCGTTCGGGGTTTGTGTCCTCCTCCTGAAGTAATATACCGCCGCGACCGGTTAACCCGCTGGCGTTTTTGCCATTGTCAGGCACCACCACCATTTCGTTAAATCTGGTCATTTGGCCAACGACCAAGGGGTTTTGTAAAACCACCCGCATACCCTCCAGGCTTTCATAAAAATCAATGCCGTCTGCTTCGGGATCAAAGGATTTCAAACTATCATCGTCAACAATTTTGTCCGGCTGCCTACGACCATTTCCCCCTATCACAACAGGCTTCGGCAAATCATTTCCCGATGAAATAATCTCGACATGTTTTGCCTTTATTTGGGTTAGTGTCAAATTATTCCGGCGTCCCTGTTCTTCAACCATGCCGTCAATTTGTACCAAATCGCCAACGTTCAATGCGATTTCATTTTTCTTTGCTGCTACAAAAATACCCTGAGAAGTACCAATCATGCCATCGTCCTGCTGGCTTTGCAGCCAAAAACCGGGACTACGGGAGCTACTTGAAATTGCTGTCAAAATGCCGCGAACGCCGGTTACGTCTTTGTTTAAATGGGGAGAAGTGTGGCTGCTGCCTTGAATTTTTGAAATGGTTATCTGTGTCTGTTCAATGTTTTTGGAGACGGAGAAAGCAAGGAAAATAGTTGCTTGTGTATCACTGAAATTATTATCACTAACTATTATCAGGGATTGTTTGCCGTCGGGTAAGACCGGCCCGAAAGTCATGCCCTCGAAATTGTCCAGTTTTTCTGGCAAAGTGTTTAGATCGAAAATCAGTGTTTTTTCAACCGCTTTGATTTTTGAAATATCTGCATCTTTAAGTTGTTTTATGGCGGAGAGATTGCTGGCATTTGTTAGATTGATTTCATAAAGTTTTGCGGCGATACCAATGCCTTTAGTGTAAGAACGCTCCATGGTTAAAAGCCTCGTGTCACTCAGAGCGATCATCTCCACCAGTCCCTTGGTTTCGAAATCATTAGCACCCATAGGTACTTCGTTAACCGGTTCTACCCAATAAAGAAATTCTTTTGCTGTGTTATTTTTTTGAAGGTCAAATTGTAAAATACGTAAGGGCGCCCTTCTTTCCGTCTTGGAATTTATGTTGTCCTGCACGAGTGGTTTTTCATTTGCGGTAAAAAGAAAGTTGTCGTCCGGGGTTAAGCAGAGAGATTCAAAACCACGGTTGCTTTGAATGCCGCGATTTTCTGCCGGTAGGAATTTTGTTGGCAAGTCTATATTTTCATTGAAGTCACCTTTTGAGCTAAATTTTGCCACAAATGGCGGAACCCGATCCCGCATCTTTCCTTCAGAAGAAATAAAGAAGTGCCCGTTCAGCGCGGCGATTCCTTCTGCGTCAATTGTGCGTAGTCCAAACTTTTCTCCGCTGGCATTTTTCAAAAAAATAACGTCTTTAAGTTCGACATCGCCATCTTGTAGCTTGCCGTCACTTAAGTCGATTTTTAGTTTGTAAAAACGTGCCGGTGCGCGTTTGCTGAAATCGTCAGAAATACTGTAAAAGGTGTCGCTGTTTTTTTGGTAAGTAATTCCCGACAGGCCACCCAATTCGACTTCTTTAAAAATCCGACCGGTTTCAAAAGAAGATTTTCCGATAAACTCGAGTTTTATATTTTGGGCGGTTAAGCAGTTAGCAAAAATTAGGCAGCATAATAAATTTACGGTTTGAATAGTTTTTGCCATGTTTGTTCCAAGGTTAGGTTTGGTTAAGCATTAGTTTGAATAATTCATAAACTTTAATTTGTTCGTTTTTAACTTGGAGTACATCGACTATGTCGATGTGCGCCAACCATAGTCGGCGAAATTACGCGAGTGTAATTTATAAAATTGGCGTTAAAAGCAAAGTAATTACCTTTGGTGAGTTTATTAAGCGACTCATTGCCGCTGCG
>JAJDAE010000273.1 GCA_029262035.1 Candidatus Zhuqueibacterota bacterium | reverse complement strand
AACATGAAACAAAACCGACCTAAAATAATGATTGACGTGCGAAATGCCAACAGCCTTTGATTTCCTAATATTATACCCATGTTACGGGTAAACGCAAAAACAAATCTGACTAAAAAACTGCAGATACATGCTTTAATCGGTAAAAAAAACTTGGCCTAAAATAGGTTTCGATAGGACAAAATCAAATTGGAGCAGAAGTAAAATTCTATAAAATATGGGATAAAATAGTACAGTAACTGTGTAACTGAGCTTCTATAAAATTTAACTAGTTTTCATATAAACTCATTTTTTCAAACACGAACTAGTGTCCATCCGGGGTCGTCATTCCCGAATGTTCTTGTCGGGCATCCACTCATGGTTCGTGCCTGGATGCCCGCTTAAAGCGTGCGTGAATGACGGAAAAGGTACTTTCCGGATCGACCCTAATTACGGCGCAACCGGATTGCTTCCTGCCAATTTTGTAAAAGAAAAAATATGCAAACCAGTACTTTCGTCACTCACAAAAATATTGCCCGAAGGCGAAAACGGATAGACCCCAAAAGCACCAGAAAATCCAGGACCTGATTGACTTGAAGTATCAAACTCCTCAACAAGTCTTGGATTGGCCGGATCGTTAATATCGAAAATTCGTAATCCCGCATTGTAATACGCAACGTATGCGAAATCTCCAACTACATATAAATTGTGCACGGTTGCGCTTACATCGGCATATCCGCTGACCTGTGTGGGATTATCAATATCGCTGATATTCCAGATGGTGAAATCGAACGGCGCTGGTTTTGGTGGGAGGTCAGCGAGCTCATCGCAAATAAATAGGTATTTCTGGTCTTCAGTAACCCAGCCGCTGTGGTGAAAACGAATGTTCGGATCGCTTACCGCACCTAAAAGCAGCGGACTCTCAGGGTTTGAAACATCAAAAATATCTGTATCTCCGGAAGCGCCAAAAGCATACAAACGATCATTAAAAACCATTGAATCGTGACCATCAACACCGCCACTCCAAACCAGGAAAGGATCAGTGGGTTTGTTGTTTAAATTATAAATGCGTGTAGGCTGGCTTCCGGTTTGCAAGTACATGTAACCATCTTGAATAAACATATTGTGGCCGGTACGAAACTTCCCTGCTAAAACTGGATTTGCGGGGTCAGAAATGTCCAAAATAGAGCCATCATTCATACTGCTACTGGAGCCGTCAATTGTATACAAATAATTTTGCCAGACTTTCACGTCAAACCCGGCAACGGTGTTAACATTGGCAACAATTTCCGGTTCGCGGGGATTCGTTACATCTACAATTACAACACCGCTGTTATCCACTCCCGGCGGATTAAACCCGCCATAGCCGACTATAGCGTATTCTTTGTCCGTGTTTACATCAACATACCCCCATACATCATTAACATTATCCGGCATTTCAACTACTGCCAGACGAATAAATGTGTCATCCTTTTTAGAACAATTCCCGAACAACAAAACGCCAAACATCAACAAAAAAAAGAAATATTTCATAGTATATAATTTCCCTAAATAATCATTCAGTAAGCTCGACAGAAAATGGAATTAATAATGGTTAACAAATTTACGTCTGTATTTGTTTCCTTGCAGAAATTACAAATACAGATAATAATCTATTCCACAGAAAAAAACCTTTTTGCCCAACGCTAAAATTTCACCTCCGCTTTGTGCGAATATACGAAAATATGTGCGCTAAATTTTCATAGGGGGACAATAACTTTGTTGCATTTTACTCGAATTTCTTTTTAATTGAATAATAAACTTAAGGCTGCGTCTCTCCATGAAATGGATAGGTTTTATTTTCTTGTTTGTGTGCATTTAAAATCAAAAGATAAAAAAAACTGAGAGATACTCAGCAATAAATGAAATCAGAAATTCTACAACCTTCTACCGATTCCCTCAAAGCGCTTTCCAGGATTGCGCAAACGGTGAGCTGCATTCAAGAAATAGAGCCACTGCTGAAAAAAGTCCTTGAAATTGCCATACAAATGCTGACCGCAGAACGTGGTTTTGTTCTGCTAAAATCCGGGATAAATGAAAAAGGCTTTGTTGTTAAAAGCAGTTCTAATTTAACAGAAGCGCAAATTACCAGCCTCACCGGAGTTTCGACCAGCGTGGCGGCGCAGGTTATGGCATCCGGGGAATCTATAATTGTTTCCGACGCTGATATTGATCCGAAATACCGAAAAAACGACAGTATTGTCCTGCAAAAAATTCAGTCTATTGCGTGTGTGGCTTTGAACGTTAATAGTCAAAATATTGGTATAATTTATTTGGATAGCCTGACCCGAAACAGCAAATTCACAGAAGAAATTCTACCGTTTTTAACAGCTTTTTCAAACCAGGCGGCAATCGCCATTGAAAACCTGCGCTTGGTTCAATCGCTGCGTGAGGAAAACAACTGCTTGCGCATCGAGATACAACGCGGGCAGGAACTTGGGGAAATCATTGGGCAAAGCGCTCAAATGCAAAAAGTTTTCGACGTAATCAAACAGGTCGCAGATTCTGATATCTCTGTCCTTGTGGAAGGCGACAGCGGAACCGGCAAAGAACTTGTTGCGCGTGCCTTGCATACCAACAGTCAGCGCAAAGACAAACCTTTCATGGCATTGGTTTGCGGTTCACTGCCGGACAGTTTGCTGGAGAGTGAACTTTTCGGCCACAAGCGCGGCGCTTTTACCGGCGCTGTAACGGATAAGAAAGGACTGTTAGAAGCAGCCGACGGCGGCACATTCTTCCTGGATGAAATTGGAGTTCTGAGTGCACAAATTCAAACCAAATTGCTTCGGGTTTTACAAGAAGGCGAAATCAAGCGCATCGGTGAAAGCCGTGTAAGAAAAGTTGATGTGCGCATTGTTTCGGCCACAAACAAAAAGCTCACGGACTTAATTGAATCCGGCGACTTTGATGAAGATTTGTACAACCGACTCAACACTATCTCCGTTACCCTGCCGCCCCTTTGTGATCGGGTGTCAGATGTTCCTTTGTTGGCGCATCATTTTCTGGACAAATATGCCAAGAAAAAGCAACAAAAAATTACCGGTTTTTCTGAAACCGCCATCGATGCCATGCTTACATACAACTGGCCGGGCAACGTTCGGGAGTTAAAAAATACAATCGAACGCGCAGTTATTCTAGCCAGAGAAGAGTTAATCACACCTACCGACCTGCGGTTGCCAGAGATCAATAAAAGTACGGCTTCTCTTGAAACTGAAACAGCAACCACACTTAGAGAAATCCAAGAAAATGCAGTTAAGAAGGCGTTGAAAAAACATGATGGCAATATCCCTGAAGCCGCCCGAACCCTGGAAGTTTCAAGGCGCTGGCTGCAGTACAAAGTAAAGGAATGGGGGTTATAGAAAAATCGGCAATATTCAGCTTTGCGAAAAACTGCCTCGGATTTTAACAGACAAACCCGAGTTTATAGATTTCCGGGGATTATTGCAGTTTAAGGATTGCAAAACCTATGGTGATGAAAAAGATTTCATTTTAATCAGCCAAACAAAAAAGCTCGCCTGCGTTTACGGTAAACCTGAAATCAATTTGCTGCACCGTGCAATTCCCTCTGATTCACAAATTGATATTTTAGCCCTACCCGACTCAAAAGAATATTTATCCGCTACCTTTCCAAAGTGGCATCTTGAAACCGCAATTATACATGAATGGCAAAATGTGCTTGATGAAGAAACCTCAACCGGTTTGATGTTCAGTCTTCTTTCAAAAAAAGAAATTGAACAGATTAATGACATTGATATTACGCTGCAGAAAGAACTTTTGAACGAGGCAGAAAATACGGAAATCGGTGCTGTAGTCGTCGAAGGCAAACCTGTCTGTTTTTGCTATGCCAATTTCCTGACAGAAAAATACTGGGATATTTCCATCGACACATTACCCGGTTTTCGTAGAAAGGGTTATGCCGACGCTTGTGTAAAATTTATGATCGAATTTCACAAAGACAGAAATCCTGTCTGGGGCGCTCTCGCATCAAACACACCCTCTCTGGAGCTCGCTAAAAAACTTGGCTTTGTACCGGTGGCAAAGCAAGCCTTGTTCTTAAATCCTTCTCAAAACACACCAATTTATTTGCGATCGGGCTTGTAATTAATTCACCAAACAATTTGCAAAAAAACCGCACATTCCTTATATTCGTTTTCGCTAATTAAAAACCGGATTGAAATGGCAACAGAAACAAACCCTTTTAAATTATTTTCAGCGCTTTACAAAGACTACCAAAAGAAGCAGCCTGTAGAATCAAATGCAGTGCTTTTATCCACCGCAAGCGCAAACGGAATTCCCTCCAGTAGAGTTGTTTTAATGAAAAGCTTCGATGAAGACGGATTTGTTTTTTACACCAACCTCGATAGTGAAAAAGGCCGACAAATAAAAGAGAATCCGCACGCAGCACTTTGCTTTTACTGGGAGCAAATCTCTTACCAGGTTCGGGTTAATGGCAAAACGGAAATGGTTCTTGACGCAGAAGCCGATGAGTATTTTGCAACCAGACCACAGGGCAGCCAGATAGGCGCCTGGGCTTCCAAGCAAAGCAGTGAATTAAAAAGCCGCGAAGAACTTCTGGAACGCGTTCGCTTATTTCAAAAAAACTTTGAAAGCCGTGATATACCAAGACCCATTTTCTGGTCGGGATTTAGAGTTATACCTGAAAAATTTGAGTTCTGGAAACGCCACGAAGACCGCTTGCACGAACGCACATTCTTTACCAGAAATAATGAAACTTGGACTACAGGATTGTTGTATCCGTAATAAACCCTCGAAAGGAAATTGGATGAAAAAAACTTATTTTTTCCTCGTTAGCTGTATTTTACTGATGTTAAGCGCAAATGCATTCGCACAGGAAACCAAAATAAATCTGCTCGATAAATTTGAGAAGGATTGGGAACAAGAGTGGCTGGAAAGGAACTTCACTCAAAAGCCCAATACAATGGAAGTTGAAACCGAAGATGACACAAATCGTGTTTTAAGAATAGACAGCTTTAGTTCGGCATCTGCACTGTGGCAATCCATTAATATGAAACCCGGTAACCGGGGGACTATTTCGTGGCGATGGAAAATCAGCCGAAACTTTTCAAATAAGATTAACGAAAAAAGTAAAATCGGGGATGACTACGCAGCCAGAGTTTACGTTGTTTTTGAACCGAATCTGGTAAATTGGAAAACCAATGCGATCTGCTATGTTTGGGCAACCAAGGAATCCGAAGGCAGCATTTACCGGAGCCCATATTCAAAGAGTGTTGGACATATTGTATTGCAAAGCGGTAAAAAAAACCGTGGCGATTGGGTAAAAGAAGAACGAAACTTTATTGCCGACTACAAAAAAATATTTGGAGATTTACCGGAGATGGTTTCGGCAATAGCCATTATGGTTGACACCGACAATTCCAACGAAGAAGTTGAAACCTGGTTTGATGATTTGAGCATCGGAACTGTAAAAAAGGTTGAAAAGCTACCCAGTCCGAAAATGCCGCTTATTCGTTAAAAAATTCGGCCTTTCCAGATAAATGGGATTGGTAGCACGCCAACTTTTTAGAGACTTCAATTCTCTGCGCTCACTCGTCCCATTCGTCTGAAATCATTGCCAAAATATCCCGGCTTTCCGCCTTTCTACTCTCAGGAACCATAACTTTTACAGTCATGCCAACGTTGGTAGTACTGTGAATTCCATAGGCCGAAGATAAAAATGCCTTTTTGAGGAAGCACGGTATATCATTTTGCCTCAACATCTCCTTCGCCATTTCAGCAAAAACAGATCCCTGGAACGTACCGACTTCAACCCATTTTTCATTGTGCCACCTGGAGCCATTTGACTCATCCCACATTTTTGCCTCACTATTTGTGAGCTTCAATTTAAAATTCACCCTCTATAATTGCAAATGAAATATTGAAATTAAACAAAATCTTTGCTATTATCTCCATCGTGTATTTATGTAGAATTGCACGATTATCTAAGTCTACAAATTAACAAAAGAAATCATTTGACAAATTTGCAAAAAAAATATTACACGCTCAAAACATACATCGGTGGCTTTGAGAGCTTACTCGTCGCCTATTCCGGAGGCGTAGACAGTGCTCTCGTTTTAAAAGTCGCGCATGATGTGTTGGGTGATAAAACAGTTGCTGTCACAGCCGACTCCCACTCTGTCCCAAGGCGTGAGATAGCCATTGCAAAAAAAATTGCAGTCCAGATTGGTTCTAAACATCTTATCGTACAAACAGATGAAATCGATGATGAAAACTACAGCAGCAACCCGGTCAACCGCTGCTATTTTTGCAAGTCCGAACTGTACACCAAATTACAGGACGTGGCAAAAGCTGAAAATATAACAACTATTGCCAACGGCACCAACCTGGATGACCTTGGTGACTACCGTCCCGGGTTGCAGGCGGCAAACGAACTTAAAGTTGTGAGTCCGCTCAAGGAAGCCGAAATGACCAAAACCGACGTGCGCGAACTGGCTCAGCAATTGGGTCTTGAAATCTGGGATAAACCAGCCGCGCCATGTTTGGCATCCCGCATTCCGTACCAAAGCGCAGTCACGCCGGAAAAGCTCGCCGCCATTGAGCAGGCTGAATATTTCCTGAAAGATTTGGACATCAAAGATTTGCGGGTGCGCCACTTTGGTGAAAAAGCAAGGATCGAATTGCATGAAAACGATATTGCGTTTGTTGAATCCAAAATCAATTTCATCAAAAAAAAATTCAAAACATTTGGGTTCGAGGAAATTGAGCTTGGGCTGTTTAAGAGTGGCAGTTTGAATAACCACATTAGTCAGAACTAAAGATGTACAAAGAAGAACTAAAAACCATCCTCAAAAAAATAAGAACCAACGAACTTTCAGTCGAAGAAGCGACCGGCAAGCTGGAAAACCTGCCGTTTGAAAATCTCGGTTTTGCCAATGTCGACCATCACCGTGCTTTGCGGCGCGGCTTTCCCGAGGTAATTTTTTGCCAGGGCAAAACACCAACTCAAATTGTCGCGATTTTCAAAAGCCTTGCAAAGGGACAGGATGTTTTGGCAACGCGAACTACTCCTGAGATTCACGAAGCCATTGCAGCTGAAATTGAGGACACAGAATACAATAAAATTGCACGCACAATTTTGCTGCGTCACAAAAAAAATCTCGAGTTGAAAACCGACAAACAGGTTTTAATTTGCAGCGCGGGCACTGCTGATATTCCTGTAGCAGAAGAAGCCGCCGTTACCGCAGAGGCTATGCGCAACCCGGTGGAACGGCTCTACGATGTTGGCGTAGCGGGGCTGCACCGGCTGCTGAACAACAAGGACGCTCTCGACAAAGCCAACGTGCTGGTTGTAGTTGCCGGCATGGATGGGGTTTTGCCAACTGTGGTTTCCGGGTTGATGAATAAACCGGTGATCGCGGTACCAACATCTGTGGGCTACGGCGCAAATTTCCAGGGTTTAGCACCCCTGCTGACTATGCTCAACTCATGCTCCCCGGGCGTGACAGTGGTAAATATTGACAACGGCTTTGGCGCCGGATATTTTGCATCTTTAATCAACAGGTAGAAATGGGTACAACTGCATTTTTCGATTGTTTTTCCGGTATCAGCGGAGATATGCTCGTCGGTGCAATTTTGGATGCGGGCATTGATTTTGAAACTTTTCGAACGGAAATGACCAAACTCAGGCTGGACGAGTTTGTACTGACGCAAGAAAAAGTTATGAAGCAGCATTTGGCGGCCACCAAATTCGAGGTGATTGATAAAGCGCAAAAAGTTTATCGCCACCCTAAGGACTTAAACGCAATCGTTGACAACTCTGATTTTGATGAGAATATAAAAAAAACGGCCAAAAACATTTTCCTGAAAATTGCCGAAGCCGAAGCCAAAGTTCACAATATGCCGGTGGAAAAAGTTCATTACCATGAAATCGGCGCGGTGGATACCATCGTTGATGTGGTGGGTGCGCTGGTCGGGCTCCGGATGCTCGGCATTAACAAAATCATCTGTTCAAAAATAAACGTCGGCACGGGCTTTGTGGAATTTTCCCACGGCAGATACCCGGTGCCGGCTCCGGCAACCGCTGAAATTTTATTGGGTGTGCCGGTTTATTCCAACGAGACAGTTGGGGAGTTGGTGACACCAACAGGAGCAGCACTCATCACGGAAATCGCCGATAGCTTCGGCCTTATGCCGGAAATGAACGTTAGTAAAATTGGTTACGGCGCGGGCAGCAAGGATTTTGAACAGCCCAATGTACTTCGGCTTCTACTAGGCGAAACCGGTGGCGACGCTGCTTTTGACGAAGATACAATTTCTGTAATCGAAACCAACATCGACGACATGAATCCGCAGTTCTACGAAACCACCATGAGTAATTTGCTGGAAGCCGGCGCGCTCGATGTTTTTATTTCAAACATAATAATGAAGAAAAACCGCCCGGCGCACCAATTGACTGTGTTATGCACTTTAGAAAATGAAGATAAACTCACCAAAATCATTTTCAAAAACACTAGCAGTATTGGCATTAGAGTCCGGCAGGAAAAGCGTAAAAAACTTCAGAGGGAGATGAAAAAAATCGAAACAGAATTCGGTGAAATTACGGTCAAAATCAGCCGTCTGAATGATGAAATTTTGAATATGACGCCGGAGTATGAGGATTGTAAAAGAATTGCTGAGACGCAAAATATTCCGTTGAAGAAAGTCTATGAAATTATTAACCAGAATCCCAGAGTTGAAAATGAAAATTCATAAATTTCACTCCATTTACATTTTATTACTATTTTCTGTTCTATCTTGCGGCAGTAACCAGGGCGCTTCGGCGGGAAAAAATCAAACTACCCAAAAAGCAAAACCCACCCTGCCGCTAATTACAATCGATGGCATTCAACTATCTGTAGAAATTGTGCAAGATCCGGAAACCCGGGAGCTTGGACTGATGCACCGGGACGACTTGCCCGAAAATCAGGGCATGCTGTTTGTGTTCAACCTGCCGCAAATTCTTTCATTTTGGATGCGCAATACGTTCATCTCGCTGGACATTGCATTTATCAGCGAAACCGGAGAAATCGTGGATATTCAGCGCATGGAGCCGCTGGATGAAAACGTGAGCTATGTTTCAGCCAAACGGGCGCTTTACGCCTTGGAAGTCAACGCCGGCTGGTTTGAAAAAAATAAAATATTGGTAGGCAGCACGGTGAAGTTTTAATTTAAGCGGCTCAGTTTGGAATGAAGCAATTTAGGGTTCCATTAATAAATTTGTTTGGGTTCGTAGTTCAAACTTTAGCTTGGCCATTCACGAGCATACAGGGCAGTCTGAAGGCTGAACTACGAACCTTTATGTTATGAATTAAAATTTGGGTTGAGACTGAAAAAACTGTGAGGTAAAAATGGCAAAACAATATTGGTTAATGAAATCTGAACCCCATGTCTTTTCATTAGAAGATTTAAAAAATGCACCAAATTCTACGACCCACTGGGATGGCGTGCGCAATTACCAGGCGCGTAATTTTATGCGTGACCAAATGAAGATTGGCGACCTGGTTTTATATTACCACTCAAATTGTGACGAAATTGGAGTGGTCGGGGTTGCAGAGGTTTGCAAGGAAAGCTACCCGGATCACACAGCCCTTGATCCCGACTCACATTATTTCGATCCGAAATCAAGCCAGGAAAATCAACGTTGGTTTATGGTAGATATCAAATGGGAACAGGCATTTAAACGCACTGTGACCTTGCAGGAAATGAAAGCTACTCCCGAACTTGAAAGCATGAGAGTCATTCAACGCGGGATGAGGCTTTCGGTACAACCGGTTGAAAAAGTCCATTTTGATAAAGTTGTTGAAATGGGAACCGCTTAAGAGCGTGTGAAAAGATGTAGAGCGAGGAGAGTAGGGCGTAATAACAAAGATGTTTGTAGACACGCCACTGTTCATGGCTACACTTCTGCAAAAATACAAACAAATTACTAATCATGATTAGTAAATTTCCGCCCGTTGAATTAGCCGATGAAGAGTCCGGCTTGCTGGCTGTTGGCGGTGACTTGGAAATTGAGTCGCTTAAGTTAGCATACAGCAGTGGAATTTTCCCATGGCCGGTCAGTGATACTGAGCCTATTCTTTGGTTTGCGCCAAATCCACGCGCCATTCTTAATTTCGACAAATTCAAAATACCACGGCGCTTACAGCGTGACTTGAAAAATGTTTCTTTCACTTTTAAATTCAACACAAACTTTGAAGAAGTGCTTCTGAATTGCGCTTTTAGCAATACCCGTAAAAATCAACCAAGCACCTGGATAACCGATGAAATTATCCTCGGTTATATTGCATTTCATAATGCCGGCTTTGCCAAGAG
>JAJDAE010000272.1 GCA_029262035.1 Candidatus Zhuqueibacterota bacterium | reverse complement strand
AGCATCATAATAATCATTGATGACGTTCCCTGCGGCCATTATCATCACAGCCGAAAAACAAGCAAGAATAACTCGCATTTCATGTCCGGGAATTCCAGCTAGAAATGCTCCAAAAAACACTGAGAGTGAACCCAGCAAGAGATTTAAAGGGCGTGTCATCCGAAAATATGATTTAACTTTAAAACTCATTAACTAACCTGATGTGAATTTTACCGTTAGAAAAACTATCGCCTTCTCCAAGGCCATAATCCAAACCAAAATAACCAAGCTTCGTGTCTATTCTCATTCCAAATCCATAGCCAATTTTGAAATCATCTGTTTTTGATTTATTCGAATTGAGAATTTCTTCCCTAAAGTAATAGCCGAAATCGAGAAATGCAAATAAACGTGAAGGACCGCCGATTAAATATCGATATTCCAGATTACCCCAGGCAATTCGGGAGCCACGGAACTGTTCTTCCCGGTAACCTCGCAAGGATTTTGTACCCCCAAAGCGATACATATCTGTAATCGAAATTACCGCTTCATCGCTCGTTACTTCCCTGCCGTGCAACCCCAACGCCAGAACTTGCCATCGAAACAAAGAAAAATAGTTTTCAAAGTCTACTGATAACCTTTTCAAATTGAAAGACCCGGATGAATTCGCCCCACTCAACGTGTCATCAAAGGTTTTCCGGCTCCACTCAAATCCAGTAAAATACCTCACACCGCTTTCCGGGTTTATGGGATCAGACAATGTATTAAATGCAGCGCCTACTCTTAAATTTAATGCCGTGCTGCGTGAAACATTAAAAAGTAAGGCTCCTAGAGAATCCGGGGAAATCGAACGATTTGAAATACCCGTTGTTATAGCGACATTACTGTTTATTGCATAGCGCAAGTCCAACGCAACTTCGCGCTGTATGTAACTCGTATCCTGAATAATTTGCTCAAATCCGAAACCTACACTTAAAGGGAATCCACCTAACCAGGGTTCAGTATAGCCAAACTTCAGCTCTTGTGTATCTTGCGACCGACGCTCCCAAAAGGCATCAATTTGGCGCCCTGTACCGAACAAATTACCAAAACGGAAATCAAGAAGGCCGGTCACAAAACCTTTTGTATTTGCCGAGCCGGGATTGTAACCCACGACGCCATCGAACTGGTTGTGATTTTTTTCCGCCAGCTCGATGATTAAACGGTTTCGATTCGTAGTCTGTTCAACTTCAATGTATGGTTCATTGACCCATTTAAAAAAACCGGTGTTCAGTAATATGCTTGGGATTTTATCCATTTTTCGTTGCTCATAAATTTCACCGCTGGCAAACGGTAATTCGCGCAAAATTACGTATGGCTTTGTCTCTTCATTTCCCAGGATTTTAATTTCATCTATTCTAATTTCTTTTCCGGAATTCACTTCCAAGGTTAGCGAGAGTTCCGCTGAGTCAGCATTTTCATTCATCTTAAATTTGGTAATTTTTACTTCGCAAAAAGGATAACCAGTATTCTCATAATAATCCATAATTTCAGCAATATCTATTTCCAGAACATCGGAATAAAACTCCCTGCCTTTCCTGGTTCTTAAACGAGAAATGATTTTCCGGTCTTCAAGACCCTGAATTATGAAATCTTTCACCTTAGGCACAGAGCCTTCTTGCAAAAATAAAATTAGCGCAACACGGCTCGAATCTGTATTATAATTAAAATTTATCGAATCAATTTTGGAAAAATAATATCCCTCTGACTGTATTTTTGCAAGCAACGATTTGCACCTCTCCTGAACAATCTCTTGAGAGGTTGGTTGTTTTTTCTTTAAATCAAGCCATTCCTTTATTTTTCTACTGCTGAAATTTTTGTTACCAATAATTTCAACTTTACTAAGCTGTGGGCTTTTTTCTTTTGGTTGAGAAAAAGATTCGACGGGCTGAGTTAATAAAAAACCAACCAGTATAAAAAAGAGAGGTTGTCTATTTTTCAAATTCATATCTAAGACTTTTTAACCACTAATTCAATATGCAGATTCATCCAAATAATCTATTTTCTTTAATTGGTGTCTGAAATGAAAATTCGTTTTTTATAAATGTCATTCCCGAATGCTTTAATCGGGAATCCATAAGCTCCAGTTTATATGGATGCCCGCCAAAAACATGCGGGCATGACGATGATTCAAAAAAAATATTTTTGGGTCAATCACGAACTATCTACTTTCTTAATTCTTGCTAATTGTGCAATTAATGGTTTTCATTTTAAACCGCCTTTTTTAAAAAAACGCTCGCATTTCCGCCCGGGCAATGTGCTGCATTTCAGGTCGATCCGGCTCGCGTCTACCCAAATATGTCATTGAAGCCTGTATATTTCGTGAAACCCGGTAATCAAATCCTAGATTCCAGCGGTAGGTTAACCCGCCTGCATTGCCATCCGTCAATTCAAAAGGGATTAATTTATTTTTTGGTGAGAGGTCAACTTTTGTCCAGGTAAACTCCATGCGCAGTCTCCCCTTGTTGCTAATTGCGTAGTTTACTCTCGGGGTAAAATCGTAAATCGTGGCCTTGGTCACAGGCTCTTGAATAATATCCCGGCTCAAACGAAAGCCACTTTTCAGACCTATTTCCCACTTGCGCACGGGACGGTAAAGAAAGTCCATTTCCAATTCATTGGAACGAATTTTTCGATCTTCTCTCGCAAGACTACCAAATAACCGATTTTCCTTTACGTTTGAAAGCTCAATTTGAGTATTCAACTGATTTGAAAATTGGTAACGTAAACGGAAATTATTTTCAAGGAGAAGCCGATCTTGCCGGCCATCAACAAACCGGTTATTCAGTTCATCGCGTCGTCGCAACCGATACCGTAAGGAGAAGTCCTTTTTATTCTCCCACAAATGCACGTCTTGCCGGATTTCAAATCTGCCAAAGATAGTGGTCGAATCATCTTGAAACGAGTCAAAATTAAGTAGATAGATTTTTTTTACATCCTCTTCCTGACTTTTTTCTTCAATCCGGATAAATGTTTCCGTGCTTATCGGCGTTAACCACTTTTGTAGAAAACCGCTTTCAGTTGTTTTACCACCCTTAAAAAAATTTGCCGGTTTTAATCGAATATCGCCCTGAAGTCGAAGATCCACAACAGGTTCAAAATTATTTGAAGCAAAAAGACGTAACACAAAATTTCCAAATTGATCCGGTTCAAATTCATTTAAATCTGAATTGAAACTAAAATTCCCTTCTCCCTCCCCTACCTCAATATAAACCTGTTCCTGACTGGCCACCTGAGCATTGGAGATTTGATAATAAAAATTGCTATTTAACCAGCCACTACCTGTTTTGTAGGCCAACCGCAAGTCAGCCAAATCTGTCCTTGAATCCTGTATGACAGGGTCACTAAAACTTCGATTTCTGTGGGTATAAGAAGCGGCAAGACTGATTCCCTTTAAGTTTTGGAAGCTCCAATTGTAAACCTGCGTTTTTGCGATGGATTTATCAACAAAGTTTCCGTTCACCCGGTCTTTATCATCCCGGACATTATAGCGGGCAGAAAGGGACATTTTTTTACCTGGACTCAAAAATAAGCCACCGGTGTAAGAATCAAATTTAAACCCGACTTTTCCTGAATCCGGATCCGTGTCCTTTCGAATTTCACCCTCATACTCAGCAAACGGACGGACGGATTTCCAACGTACCTCAGACCGGCCTCTTTGCCGCAGCCAATTACTTTGCTCGTCTACACGTTTGTCATTTCTATCTATCACTTCAACAAAATAATCCAATTGCGGTAGCTTGCCACGGGTTAAACTGGTTTGCAATTCTAATCTGTTAGATTGAAAAAGTGAAGACTTCGATAGCTTGCCAAGACCGGTTCGAATTGACAATCCGGTTACCGGAATATAGGTTCCACCGACCTCAAGGATATTCTCTTCAGAGTTTGAATTGGTGTTGGATAAATTCCAGCGGCGGTTAAATTCAGCGATGGTGCTTCTGTCGATATCACGGTAGTTTTCAGATTTTTTTCTGACATTTCCAGTAAAAGAAAGGGTGCCAAGTTGCAAATCGCGGAATCTAATTTTCTCCGGAGAAAAATTAAGTCTGACGGAATACGCATTGCCATTATTATCATCATCATTAAGTGAAGAATATAAATTTTGGTCAAATTGACTGAAGACCATTTCGCTCCGTAAGGTCACTGAACGTGTCGGGTTGAAGTTAAGATTGAATCCGACAACATCGTGTTTTTGGGCTCTAGGCAGGATAATAAAAGGTTGATAATCGCCGTTATTTTCCCCTGCAAATTCAAACCTTCCAAAGCCAATATTTCGGTAATCACCCTGACCTGCACCAAAAAAGGAAAAACGCACATTGTAATTCCCTTCGCCAGGACCAAGATAGACAAAGGTTCCGGTGGCATCTTTAATATACGCCCCTTTTCCCTCGCCAACCAGTGTATCACCGGGAACGAGTGCCAGACTGTCGCCAACATTATCCAACGCGTCCAGAACATCAGTATTTAATACAAGTCCGAGAGGATCATTTTTGTCATCACTCTCCCGAATAAAAGTTGTCCCGAATTGTATTCTATCATTCCACAACTTGGTTCTACCTTGCAGCGCGAAATAATTTTTTTGAAAACTTTCATCGGAAAACTGAAAATCTATTACAATTCTTGAATCAGCGGTAATCAAACGATTACGAGTAAATGAAATCTGACCGTTACCGTATTCAATTATGTAGTCATTATTTTCACCACGTTTCATCGGTTCGCCATCAATCCAGACTTTTTCGGTACCGGCAATAATCAGAATGTCAATATTCCCGTTTTCACCGCTTAATTGATAAGGCCCCTGGTTACCCTCTTGTCCGGTAAACTCGTTGGTAACAAACTGTCCCCGGGAAACAGCCGCTGAAGCTTTAAATGAAAATTTCTCGAAATCTCCCTGGGTAATAATTCCTTCGAGTTTACGGTTGTAATTCATAAACTCACTTTGTCCAAGTGTGAGATTGATGTCGCCTAACGTGGCCTGTAAATTGGGACCTTTTATTTGAACAAAAACCTTATCGATTTCATTTAATGTTTGCGTGTTACCTTCGGGTTGAATTGGCGTGTCTTGATCGGTGAGAGAAGCAATAATTTCAACATTCGGCGTCAGCTGCCCGGATACCTGCATACGTAACCCTGAATCGACCTGTAAAGATTGGTTCGAACCGACCGCTACGCCACGAATAATGCTCCCACTCTTTCTAAGTTTTGCACCTGGTAAAACTTCTCGTCTTACAGGTTTTGGAAGGTGTGTATTTTTTGCAGAACTTGAATCATCCGAAGAAGAAAACGTATGTGGGGTTAATATTTTTGGCGAACGCCGCTTATATGAACTCTTTAAAGTTAACGGCAAAACCCTGTACGAAATTCTTAGCCTGCCCCCGTGGGAGGGTTTATTTTTAAAGGTTATAGAACCGTGGATAGCGTCAACAGAATAATCTTGTCCGGCTTTTAAAAGAAGAGAATCAAGCCTAACTTTTTCTGATCCTTCGATTAAAAAACTATCGGGGAGCGTATAAGTAAAAAGAAGGCTGTCTAGTGTCACTATCGTTTCTTTTGGATAAAGGGAAATCTCTTTTAGCTTCTCCTGGGGAAAAAGGAGAGTCGGGAGAGTAATTACGATTAAAAAAAACGGAATCAGTAACTTACTGGAAACCGTAAACACTAAGTGGAGTATTTTCCATCCCGAAAGGGGTTTAAACATATCGAACCAAATCTAATCAGTTATTTACTTGTTGGTAACAAAAATGCGCGATTGTCCCTCCTGTTTAATTTTTCACCAATTCAAAAACCTGCACCCGATTATTATTAGAGTCAAGCACATAAATTTTATCTTCATAAACACCCACATCTACCGGGCGATCGAAGGCGCCATACTTATCACCTTTGGTACCCCAGGCAAATTCAACCGTCTTTTGCTCACCCACCATAACAATCTGATGATTTCCAGAATCAGCAATTATCAAAGATTTTTGCCACCACGCAAGACCATCCGGTTTGTTCAAATAACTTTCGCCAAATCTGTGTACAAAGTTCCCATAGTAATCAAATACAACGATATCATTTGCGATGTAGTCTGAAACATAGATCAAATCATTATCTGTTATTTCAAGTTTCCGGGGTTTGTTTAACTTACCTTCTCCCCAACTATAATCTCCAAACACCAACAAAGGCTCTCCAAATGAGTCTAATTTTAAAATTCGATCGTTTTCAGTATCCGCAATAAATAATTCCCCGTGCTTTGAAAGCGCCACACTTGACGGAAACCCAAGATCCAACTCATAAACATCATTTTCCTTGCGGGTTAAAGAAGAAATATAGTTTAGGTCTTTATCGTACCGCTCAACTCGCTGATTGTTATAATCGGCTACAAATACATCTAAAATTGATGAAACAGAAATATCGGAAGGCAGGTCAAATTGTTCCGGCTGCCAGCCAAAGCCACCAACAGTATCCAGAAAGCTGCCATTTTTATCAACCTTAATAAGGCGATTATTGTCACTGTCCACAACGAAAATACTGCCATTTAGATCAATTGCAAGCGCTATGGGAAGCGCAAATTGGTATTCACCATCCTCGTCATTCCCAAACTCAAAAATGAATTTAGCAATGTAAGGAACATCAGTTTGTGCAAACAAAATAAATGGGGATATGAATAAATATAATACAGAAAAAATGATTGCCTGGGTTCGAATCATAACTTCGTTCTAAAATGAGCGTTCGCTTAAAAAAATAAAAAGCCGTTCCTTAAAAGTCAAGAAACGGCTGAAATATTCTACATATAGCTGGCTTTAAAAGAAATCAGACTTCCATTATCTCAGACTCTTTATGCTTTAAAAGCTCATCTATGTTTTTGATATATGTGTCAGTAGTTTTTTGAATATCATCCATGGCGGTGTGCAACTGATCTTCGGAAATATCATGTTCTTTTTCTATCTTTTTTAATTTATCATTTGCGTCCCGCCTGACATTCCTGATTGCAATACGGCCCTCTTCTGCCAACTTGTGGCACAAACGCGCAAAATCCTTTCGGCGCTCTTCGGTTAATTGTGGAATGGGCAATCTAATAATTGTACCATCATTAACAGGATTAAGTCCCAGATCTGCTTTGAGTATTGCTTGTTCAATTTCGGGGATGAGTTGCTTTTCCCAAGGTTGCACTGTGATAAGTCTGGGTTCCGGAGTATTGATTGTGCCGACTTGATTAAGAGGTACTGTATTTCCGTAATACTCAACTCTAACTGTATCCAGCAAAGCCGGGGATGCTTTACCGGTACGAATTCTAGTAAATTCAACCCGGGTATTTTCTACAGCTTTTTGCATGCGACTATCTAAATCATTTACAATTGCTTTAGTTTCCATTTAAGCACCTGCTATTTTTGTTCCTACGGATTCACCCATCATGATTGCTTTTAAACTACCCTTTTCAGTCAAATTATAGACAATTATTGGAAGCTTATTATCCATGCACAACGTTACCGCTGTAGTGTCCATAACCTTAAGGCCTTGTTTTACAACATCCATATAATCTAAGGTTTCATACTTTACGGCGTTTTCATTTTCCATAGGATCGCAATCGTATACACCATCTACCTTTGTCGCCTTCAAGATAACATCGGCTTCAATTTCAACAGCGCGAAGTGCAGCAGCAGTATCTGTGGTAAAATATGGATTACCGGTTCCGGCAGCAAAAATTACAACTCTACCTTTTTCAAGATGGCGCATGGCTCTTCTGCGAATAAAGGGCTCGGCTACCTCTTCCATTTTTATAGCGGTAAGAACCCGTGTGTAAATTCCGTGTCGTTCAAGGTAGTCCTGCAGAGCCATTGCATTGATTACGGTTGCAAGCATTCCCATATAGTCAGCGGAAACTCTGTCCATACCGCGAGCACTTGCCGACAGTCCACGAAAAATATTTCCGCCGCCGATGACTATACCAATCTCTACACCCAGGCTTCGGATCTCTTTAATGTCCATTGCAATACTATCAACAGTCTGAGGATCAATACCCAAGCCCTGTTGTCCCATCAGAGCTTCACCGCTCAATTTTAACAAGATGCGACCAAAAACAGGTGTTGCCATTTAACTCTTAGCCTGCGGGAAAATGATGCGTTTGGCTATAATTCTATTCTCCAAGCTGATAACGTACAAATCTTTTGATTTGAATATTCTCACCGGTCTTAGCAATTACTTCAGTCAGCAAATCTCTTATGGACTTATTCGGATCTTTAATATATCCTTGTTCCAGCAGAACCGATTCCTTTAAATGTTTATCGAGCTTTCCTTGAACATACCGCTCAATAATATTTTCAGGTTTGCCTTCATTCTTAGCTTGAGTTGTATAAATTTCTAACTCTTTGTCAATGTCTTCCTGTGGGTAGGCTTCGCGCGAAACCACAACAGCACTGGTGGCAGCAACCTGCATAGCAACATCTTTAGCAAATGCTTTAAAATCATCTGTTTTCGCCACAAAATCAGTTTCACAATTTATTTCAACCAAAACACCCAGTCGGTTGCCAGGGTGAATATACGACTCAATAATACCCTCTTTTGTCTCGCGGCCGGATCTCTTTTCAGCAGTAGCCACGCCTTTTTTTCGCAGCAAGTCCACTGCTTTATCCAAATCCCCATCAGTTTCAACCAAGGCACTCTTGCATTCCATAATGCCAACACCAGTTTTCTCTCGCAGGGCTTTTACATTTTCAGAAGTGACAGCCATTTCTCTAAATTGCCTCCTTAAATTTCAAAATCAAAGTTATTCTTTTTTCTCTTCTGCCGGCTCTTCTTCCTTGATGACCAAGTCCGCAACAGCTTTCATTTCATCCACATTGTCACTTACGATTACTTCATCCTTGGTTTCTTTCCGTTGCTGAGCAACTTGAGCAGCATCACCCTCTTTTTCTGAATGCGCTTTTGCAACACTCATTCCCTCAATAGCAGCATCAGCGATAGCATGAGTTATCAAATTAATCGATTTGAAAGCATCGTCGTTGGCCGGAATCGGATAATCAATAACATCCGGGTCACAATTTGTATCAACTATAGCAAAAAGAGGAATATTCAGTTTCCGGGCTTCAAGAACTGCAATACTTTCCTTTTTTGTATCAACAATAAAAATCGCACCTGGCAAAGTATTCATATCTCGAACACCACCAAGTACCATCTCTAATTTTTCTCTTTCGCGCTCCATTCTTAAAATTTCTTTTTTGAGCAGTTTATCATAGGTACCATCTGTAGCCATCTTCTCTATGTGCTTAAGGCGACGAATACTTTTTTTGATGGTTGTAAAATTGGTAAGTGTACCACCTAACCAACGTTCATTAATAAAAAATGAATCACTTCTTTCAGCTTCACTTTTTATAATGTCTTTAGCCTGTTTTTTTGTTCCCACGAAAAGAATTTTCCCACCGGAACGTGTTATGTTTACTATTTCCTCACAGGCCGCAGTTAAAGCAGCAAGAGACTTTTTTAGATCGATTACATAAATACCATTTCGCTCCATAAAAATATATTTTTTCATTTTTGGATTCCATCTTCGGGTAAGATGGCCGAAATGGGAACCTGCTATCAACAGGTCTTGCAGGGATACATTCATAAAACCTCCATTGGGTTAAACCTCCACTAGTCTCAAATCACCTTTTTGCTAAAGGCACCCAAACGGACTAGTGTGCGTATTTAGTAAATAAAAATTAACGTTTTGAAAATTGAAATCTTTTACGAGCTCCAGGTTGTCCGTATTTTTTCCTCTCAACCATGCGAGGATCACGTGTCAGCAGTCCTGCAGCTTTAAGCTTTGGGCGAAATTCTTCGTCGATTTTTAGAAGCGTTCTCGAAACACCCAAACGTACCGCGCCCGCCTGGCCAGATAAACCGCCGCCATTAACATTAACGTGAATATCATATTTCCCTAATGTTTCCGTAAGATTCAAAGGCTGCTCAATTATCATCTGTAAAATCTCACGCTTGAAAAAATCGAGCAAAGGCTTTTTATTTACAATAAATTTTCCATCCCCCGGGATCATTCTAACCCTGGCTACGGCTTCTTTTCTTCTGCCTATTGCATGGAATGCCTGATTCTTCATCAAATTCCTCTATTAGATTATTGGTTTTATTTCAAGTTTTTCAGGTTGCTGCGCTGAATGCGGATGTTCAACGCCTGCATAAATTTGCAGTTTTTTGAACATCTTTTTTCCTAGCTTATTACGAGGCATCATTCCCCAAATAGCTTTTTCTAAAATTTTACCCGGATCACTAATTATCAAATCTTCATAAGATTCTGAGCGCAAACCGCCGGGATATCCGGTATGCCTGTAGTATTTTTTTGTTGCTGCCTTTTTACCGGTTACACGAATTTTTTCAGCATTAATAATGATGACATGATCGCCAACATCCATATGCGGAGAATAAATTGGCTTATGTTTTCCCCTTAAAATTGTCGCAACCTGGGTGGCCAACCTTCCAAGAACCTTGTCCTCGGCATCAACAATTAACCACTTGTGCTCGACTTCATCTGGTTTCGCTATATACGTCTTCAACCTGTTTCTCCTAAATATTCTCTAAAAAGCAATTATGAAAATATAAAAATATCACTTAATAGTCAAGTTTTTTCTACACTATCCTAATAGTCTTTGTTCACAAAAGAACGGCAGCCGTTAAAACCGTAGTCCACAAACCATTTTTTCCTATCGCAGATTGAGTTATGTGGCGTGTGTGTACAATTTCTCCACTAATTCGCCACAACTCCTTTTTTTTATCCCGGGAAAGATCAGGGTCAAACTCCACACCCAGAATTGTTGCCAACATTGAAGCGGCGAGATCTTCAGCATAATCGCCGGCAATATCATCTGTTTGCCCAAATTGATGATGTTCGGCCAAATAACCATATCGACTGCGATCTTTAGGAATTGCAACGCCAACTGAAGCAGCCATTAACCTGTGTGCCTCATTAGATTGCAGCTTACTTAAAACCGTAAATGCAATTTGACCGGCCTGCATTTTTTTTAACCCGGCAGTTTTTGAGATTATTTTACACTCAGGAGGGAAAATACTTGATACGGTGACAAGATTATATTCAGCAATGCCGGCGTTTCTCAGGGCTAACTCAAAACTTGTTAACTGTTCTTTATGTCTACCCACCCCTTTGGTCAGAAACATCTCTTTTGGAACAAACATTCAAACATCTTCACATTAAACGTAACTATTTAGCCCAATCAAAAGTTAATCATGTTCGTAGTCAGAGCTCAGTCTGCCTGCCTGTGTGCTTTTTCAGAGCAAGCTCTGACTACGAACGTTAAGTTCAATACCTATAAGTGATTAGCTGAATAGTTACTATTAAATTCAACTTTCATTTTTCCATAACAACCCCTTGTTATAAAGGGCAAAACATTTTCCGGTTAAATTCCAGCCATCAAAAGGAGTATTTTTTGATTTTGATTTAAATTGCTCTTTATCAACTTTCCACTGAACCTCGGGATCGAAAATTGAAAAACATGCCGGTTCATTTTTTCTAAACACGCCACGTTTGATATTTAAAACATCAGCGGGTTCTTTTGTCATTTTTGCGATGGCCTGTGGTAAAGTCAGGATTTTCTTTTTAACCAAAAATTCAATAACAAGGCCCAGAGCCGTTTCAAGCCCGACTATCCCAAACGGCGCCAGATCAAATTCAACCTGCTTTTCTTCGATTGAATGCGGGGCATGGTCAGTGGCAATAACATCAATCGTGCCATCTTGCAAACCTTCGATCATCGCATCCACATCACGCTGTGTTCTCAGCGGCGGGTTCATTTTAAAATTTGAATCGTAAGACGAAATTGCCTCATCGATTAATGTGAAATGGTGCGGCATGACTTCACAGGTCACATTCACGCCTTGTTTTTTTGCCTGCCGTACTAAATCCACCGACTCAGCGGTTGAAATATGAGCGATGTGAAGCTTGGCGCCGGTAAGCCGTGCAACCTGAATATCGCGTGCGACGCAGACGTCTTCGGAAATACCGGGAATGCCCGCCAGTCCCAAACGCGTTGATACGGCGCTTTCATTCATCCCACCGTTTTTTGACAGTGATTTATCCTCACAGTGCTCTATAATTGGCACATCAAACATCGTTGCATATTCCATTGCCCGCCGAACCAATTCCGCTGTGGCAATTGGGTCACCATCATCAGAAAAAGCTACAGCGCCGGCTTCAACCAAAGCGCCCATTTCAGTTAAACTTTCCCCGGCCCGACCTTTTGTAACCGCTGCTATCGGCAAAACATCCACCAATAAGTTTTCCGATTTTTTTTTCAGGAAGTCTATAACTTCAGCAGTATCAGCAGTTGGGTCAGTATTTGGCATTGGGCAAACGGCTGTAAAACCGCCGGCCATAGCAGCCTCAGCACCCGATTCCACCGTCTCTTCATCTTCCCGGCCGGGTTGGCGTAAATGCACGTGCATATCGATCATGCCCGGGCACAGAACTTTACCCGCGACATCAAATACTTTGCCGCTGAAACCCGCTGAATCTATTTTTCCAATATCGACTAACTTTCCATTTTCAACCAAAACGTCTGCTTTTTTCTGAGTTAACTTTTCGGGGTCAAGAACGACTGCGTTAGCAAATAAAATCTTTTTGGATTTTTCTAGTCGTGGAACATTCATTATTTCTTCCAATATATTTTTAAAAATTCTCAGTTGTTTTGAAACCACTCAACAAATACATCACTGCCATTCGTGCGGCAACTCCGTTTGTAACCTGAGCAAGAATAAGAGCGGAATCACTGTCAGCCAGCTCACTTTCTATTTCAACTCCCCTGTTTATGGGACCGGGGTGCAGAATCGTAATCTCTTTTTTTGCTCGCTCCAGGCGCTCCCGGGTTACACCAAATAAATTGTGGTATTCCCGTAGTGTTGAAAACAGACTTTTTTGTTGGCGCTCTAACTGTATTCTCAAAACATTCAAAACATCGGCCCATTCAATTGCTTCATCCAGATTATAAAAGATTTCTGTGCCCCACTGCTCTGCTTCATACGGCATAAAAGTGGCCGGGCCGCATAGCCCCACTTTTGCGCCCATAGCCTGCAATCCATAAATATTAGAACGCGCCACGCGGCTGTGTGCAATATCTCCCACAATTACCACCTTGAGCCCGCTCAAATCTTTGAACTTGTCGCGAAGAGTCATTAAATCCAGAAGAGCTTGCGTTGGGTGCTCATGCTGCCCATCGCCCGCATTGATGATCGATGCTTCTACACACTGTGTTAGAAAATATGGCGCACCTGCGGAAGCATGACGCATCACAACCATATCAATTTTCATGGCTTCAATATTACGGGCAGTATCGCGCAAGGTCTCTCCCTTTTTCACGGAGGAGGTTGACGCTGAGAAATTCACCGTATCAGCAGAGAGGCGCTTTTGGGCCAGCTCGAAAGATATTCTGGTACGAGTTGAATCTTCAAAAAAAAGATTTACAATTGTTTTGCCACGCAAAGTAGGGACTTTGGGAATCGGGCGGGAAAGGACTTCTTTAAATGACTCAGCAGTATCTAATATATAACTAATTTCTTCTTTAGTAAGACCTTCCAAACCAAGTAAGTGTCTTCTATTAAACGTCAACTATTCAACCTCTGAAGTTTTCACTAAATACACGCCATCCTCATTATCTATTTCTTTGAGTCTGACTCTTATTTCTTCGCCATCGGCAGTGGGAATATTTTTTCCGATGTAATCGGCCCGAATCGGCATTTGCCGGTGACCGCGATCTACGAGTACAGCCAACTGAATTTCTGTAGGTCTGCCGAAATCAGTTACTGCGTCTAAAGCTGCCCGCGATGTTCGACCTGTGTACAAAACATCATCTGCAATTATCACTTTTTTACCATCGATTGTAAATTTAATTTCGGTGGTCTGCACCTTCGGCAATTTAATTTTTTTAAAAACATCATCGCGGTACATGGTTGCATCCAGCACACCAAGCGGAAGTTTTTGGCCTTCTATTTTTTCGATTTTATCATTCAATCTTTCAGCAATTGGCAGACCTCTTGTTCGCAACCCAAGAAGAACCAAATTTTCAATTCCGTGATTATTTTCAACAATTTCGTGAGCCAGACGAGCGATCGTGCGATCCAAGCCCTTCGCATCCATTATTTCTATTTCATTTTTGACCATTGAAGATTCCACAAAAAAGCCCTCAACGAATAAAAGTATGAAGGCATCAGATTATATTTCAAGGAACCCTTGCTCACTTCTCAGAATGAACTTAAAGGGGTAATTTTACCAGCGGTGATTTACAAATTATTTTCAAAATAAGCAATTAAAATATGGTTGGCGCCATAAAAAAAGGCTGTCATTTTATTAACTGACAGCCTTTACGATTTATAACGCAATTTTTATATTAATCCAGAATGAAATCTTCAGGATTTTGTGCCTTACCTTTGTGCCAAACTTCATAATGCAAATGCGGTCCGGTTGCTCGACCCGTATCGCCGGAGCGACCAATCATTTGCCAGCGGTCAACTTTATCGCCGGGCTTAACCAATATTTTTGAAAGATGCCCATATAAAGTTTTATAACCATATCCATGGTTTACGATTACAACTTTGCCATATCCTTTATTAAGTCGATATTTTTTTCGTACAAACTCTACCTTGCCAGATGCAGCAGCATAAATTTTTGTGCCGTAGCGTGCAGATAAATCAATACCATTGTGATGTTTTACCCGTTCAACAAAAGGGTCTTTACGAATCCCAAACTTGTCGGTAATTCGAGCGCCCATTACAGGTTTAATAGAAGGAATATATTTAATTTCTTTTTGAGTTTGCAAAAATTTATCTTCGATGACACTTTGCAGAGTTGTTGCTCTATTTATTCTGGCTTCCAATACATCGAGGTAACCAGACATTTGCTCAGCACGGTATTCGTAATCAACAGGCATTGAGGCCATAACCAAATCTTTGTTGCTTAACAAACTTTTCATTACCATCTGGCTATCAGCTTCTTCGCTGGTTAACCCAACCAAGACTTCTAAATCTTCAGTATCCTTTTCAAGCACATTAATCTTTTCATTCAGCTTATCTACTGAACTGTGCAAAGTTTTAATTTTCTTCTTTAGATAGATATTAGTTTTCGAAAGAGTACTATTTGTAGTGTCCTGATATAAACTATTGCTGATAGCAGTAGAGCCAAGAAAAAGACTTGAGGAAATCATGACTACCACCAAGAGGATCCACAACATCCTTTTCAGATTAAACTCAAACTGCCTGAAGTCAGTTTCTCCATTAGAAAAAAAGATAAGTCTAATTTTATCCAGTCTCATCGGTTTTTTGAACATTTTAAAACTTCACCTTAAATTAATAAATCCTTTTAATCTTTTAACGCCTCGTCCTTAAAAAAGTAGACTTATAACCACGCAAAATAGAAATTACTTTTATAAAAACAACATAAATTTTTGAAGATTATGATTACTTAACACTCGCAAATTCTGTTCCAACTTTTCAACACAAATTCGACAATATCCTAAAGTCCTGTTTTTCAGCAATTAAACGAAGGGTCTATTAAAAAGACAACTTTTATTCAGCAAAAAATGTGATCCATTCTGATACATTTATTAAGGGCTTCCCGTTTGGCTAACTCCAAAGTAGAACATAAAATCTTGTTCACGCGTTCCCATAAATTCGAAATTTAATTTGATCCGTGATGGCAGATTTACCTCAAGGCCAAGCATGGGTTGCCAGACAGCGCCACTGCGATACTTTGAAAAAGTCCGTGAAAATGAAACACTGGAATTATTGAGCAGGAGCCTGTTTTCCCGGAACTCGTCTCTTACTATAAATTTCAAATTGGCGCCGGCATAAAAATGTGCCATTTCAAATTCTTTTGACAACCCAAAGTTAAAATTCAATTCACGCCAGTCATACTCTAACTCTGTTACTTGAAATAATTCTGAGCCGGAAACAGGGATAAGCTCCTCAAAGCCCGGTGTTGATTTAAAACGAATGACCTGCCCGCTTGCGAGTAATCCTATTCTTGCCGTTTGCAGGCTAAGCACTTTCCACGTCAATCCGCCGCCGTAAGCTACCCGCCGCCGGTTGTCCCTAAGTTCGAGGCCATCACCGGAATCCAGTTTCAATTTCAGGACCCCAAGCTGGCCAAAAATATCAAAACGGCTGGACAAACCATAAAATGTTTTGAGCCAATACGAACGATAGGTGTTTTGCACACCGAATATAGTTTTGGTAGTGTAGCCGCCTATGGCTGACAAAGTAAACTCATTATCGCTATTGGATAGAATGGGCGCACCTGCGGGTTGTGCAGATACTAAATTCGCCCAAAAAATAAAAAGCGAAAAACCAACCAAAAATATTTTTTTTATAATCTTCACGATAGTTTAAAAAGTTAGATTAATAAGCTCGGAGGATACGACCATAGTTGAGTTAGGGCTATTGACAATCTCGAACGTAACTCTTGTGCTTGCAGGCAAATCCTTGGGCTCAAGATTATTTATCAAAAAAATCGTATAGTGAGTATCCGTGGAGGAACCTGCCGGTTCGCTTTGCACAATTAATTCAGTTGAAAGCTGACCGGCATCTGTTCTAATGGCAATATTTGATTCTGCAACAATCGGGTTACCGCGGTCATCGTAAATCGTTACATTGATTGCAGTTGACTCGTCTACAGCTAAAGTATCCTCTTCAACCTCTACCGTAAACGTGCTTACAATGCCGGACATCACCAGGTTTGTTACGCTCCAAACCCGGGCTGAACTGCTGTCATTGGTTACTCCTTCGGTCCAGGCCAATATGCGAGCCACACCGTCATTTTCAACCATGTCGCCCAGTGAGTTAACCACCTCACTACCATCGAAGTCGGGAATGGGACCTGGAATAATTGGATCAAAACCAAAGTAGTTTGGATGATTTAAATTCGGATCTACAAAATTCGGATCTTGATCTCCTGAGGGCAGGCGCCCGTAATACCTGTCAATTGTAGGATAAGGCTGTGCTGCTTTAAACGTAACGGTTGCAACGCCATGTTCATCCGTTTCGGCAACGGTTGAAATATTGCCGGCGGTCGTTGTGAAATGCACCACAGTTCCCGGTGGCACAGGATTATTGAACCGGTCACCGACTACAGCGATTACGGTCGCTGCATCTCTTTCCACAATATTCCACCCAAAAATATTTTGTGGTCCAACACCAACTGATAGATGACTGGTACTTCTGGCGTTAACATCTTCTATATAAGGTGGTCCACCATAAATTAAAATTTCTGTTGAAGAAGCGCGAACGGTTGTGCCATTAAGTATGATCGGTGTTCCGGTTTCATCTGTAATCAAAGCTTGTATCTTGGCGGTACCGGAACGAACGCCGGTATTAAAAGAAATCTGTGCCCTTCCATTTAATGTTGGAACGGGTTGATCCGTACTTAACGACTCGCCACCGCCTGGTCCGGAGACAATCGAAAACAGGACATAAGTGCCATCCACAACTACATTCGCTTCACTGTCCCGAACCTCTGCATTAATTAAGGAAGTTGTTGGAATGGCCGAAAATTGTACGCCCAGAACTTTGGGTGTAAACACGAGCAAAATACTATTAGGCGGGCCTGGCCGCAACAGTACTGTGACCTGGTCTGAAACGCCACCGACGCTTGCGCTAATTATGGCATTCCCGGTCAAAGTGCTTGAAAATTGTGCAACAGCAACTCCACCGCTGGTTAAAGCTGAAGACGAAATATCTCCGATTGTAGTTGTAAAATCAACCTTGGTGCCATCCTGAACCGGATTACCTGCGCCGTCGTTAACAAACACTACAATTCGTGTAGAACTCGAACCATCGGCACGCAATGATGAAGAATCCGAAACTACTGAGATAACTGCTGCAGGTCCAATAACATACCGGACGTTAACAGTGTCGGTAAGCTGGGCGACCAGAACTGCAATTTGAACGGTATCCGGAGTTGTGCTGCTGGTTAATCTACTGGTGGCCACGCCATCGGTGGTAACTTTGTTGCTTTCAATCGTGCCCGAACCGGATACTATTTCAAAACGAACAGGCGTGCCATCAGAGACCGGGTTATTCCCCTGATCGGAAACAACGGCAGTGATGGTTGAACTGCTTTGATTGTCTGCTAAAATTTCTCCCGGTTGGGCAGTAACATTTAGGTTAGATGGAACGGACTGTCCAAAAACAACCTGCATGGTTTCGGTTATAGTGCGGCCGTAAGTCACGGTTATTACAGAAACGCCTGTGTCGTTGGCGCTGGTTAAAAATGTCTCCAACACGCCATTCGATCCGGTAAATCCGGAATTCGTAATCGTCCCCAAGGTTGCGCCAAACGTCACGGCGCCATCTGAAATGGCGACCGAACTGGTTATTTCTTTGAGAATAACTTGTACAGCGGCCTGGTTACGGCCATCAGCAATCAGGCTGGTGGGGGTTATATTTACACTAAAATTTATACCGCGAAGCCAAACCTGCGTTACAGCCTGAATGCCATTGCCGGTAGCCGTTATCTGTGCCACAACATCTGTTCTGGAAGCAACCGATTGGAAATCAACTATGGCCACACCAAAAGAATCTGTAGGGGTCAAGGCGGTAATTAGGCCGACATTTGCTTCAAAACTGACAGGAATGCCCTTCAGTGGCTCACCTGCATCATTGCGCCAAACTGTGGTAATTCTTGTGGTACTTAATCCATTTGCCAGAATTGCCGGTTCTTCTGCGGCAATTGAAATCGACTGTGGTGTGCTGTTGAGTACCTGCACGGCAACTGTTTGAACACTACTCTCATTTTGCCGCGCCGTGATCAAGGCATCTGTTGCTTGCTGCGGCGCTGTGAAAATAGCGGTAGCCCGGCCTGAATCATCAGTGGTAACAGTTTCAGGCAAAATCGTACCAACATTCACAGAAAATTGGATTTGCTGGCCGGCAACCGGGTTACTCTCTTCATCGAGTACAAAAGCCGTAATTATTGAACTGCCGCCAAGAGGCACAATTTCCGGGCTGCTTGCCAATCCAACTAAAAGATCAAATTCCTGTTGATTGTTCTCGGATGGATCGAGCGGTGGGTTTGCGGAGCAGAACCAAAAAAGCAAGCATGTTATTGAACATAAAACAAAAAATATGACGGGCCGTATTTTAATCGAAGCGCTTCCCTGCATTTTAAACCAATTTCATTTCAAAAATATTAGTATCCTTCAAGATTATCGTCAGGATTTAAATGAAATTTATATAAAATCTAAAGTTCGCGCCATCTCATAGACATTATTGAGCTGGTTCTATCTTCGTATGCACCGAACAAACTCATATATTCCGCTTTATAATGAACGGTAATATGGTTACCGTGGCCATCCACCTCGCCAGCCGCTACAATTCCACCAGTAACAGAGCTTTCAGAGGGGTTACCACCGCCGTGAATGACAACTTCATGTGGTGTTAACATATACAGCACACCTTCTACTCTTGAAGATCCATTGAGCGTAATATTACCCATCACAACAAAAATGCCATAAATCGTTCGCCCGCCGTTTACTTTTAAATTACCGGTCACATAAGTAACGTTTGGTTCGGTTCCGTTATAATAAAAATTGTAATTAGGATAGCCGCTACTGGGTTCAAAAGTGGAAGCGGTCTGAATATGGCCTTGTGCGGTGGCGGTATCAATTAAAGCCTGGTTATCAATAGTTGGCAAGCTAACTGCATGTTCAACCATAAGGGTCGGATCAGGATCGCCAGCTTCGTCCAATGCGTCAACATCGTCAATCTCATCTGTTGAATAAATCGCAAAGCTGGATATTGGCGGACGATAATTCGTACTAATTTGTAATGATTTCGATGCATTACCCATATTACCAGTTGAAGTTATTTCTAAGCCATCTTCTAATTGATTTTTCAAAATAGTAAAGGTTCCGTCCTCGATATTGACCGTTTCACTTGATGACAAGCTATCTCCCGACATCAAGGTTTTTATAGCATATTCAACACCGGCTTCGGCTAAATAACGAGCCTGAGATGTTTGCATCGTTCGGATAGATAATTGTGTGTCCGAAGTCATGACCGAGTAACTTACATAACCCAAAGTCGAGAACACAACGAGCATAAAAGCAACAAAGGCAATAGCAACAGAACCATCCTGACTTCTGCGAAATCTTATAAATTTAAAAATCAGCTCTGGTTTCATAATTAACTCAATTTTAATGTAACGTTTAGTAATCAGCTAACCAGGTGGTCAATTGGTAACCGGACAATTCACCATGGTGCACAACCACTTCAATTAAAGCGTAAGAAATACCATTGTGGCTGCCATCAGCAACAATCACGCTGCGAGTAAAACCGTTGGCCAGATTTTCCGTTGAATAATTGCCCGCCGTAGTTATCCAATCAAACCCTCTGCCAGGATTATTTTTGTCTGCCCTAATTTCTTCCATCTTTTCCTCGGCATATAAAACCGCCTGAGATAATGCGGAAGACTGACTGCTTTTTATCAGGACAGTAGAACTTAAATTCATCATCGATACAACAGCCACGGATAGAATAACAATCGTCATGACCAATTCAATTAACGTGAAGCCATTGGTATCTGCACTCTGTACTTTTAAAAATTTAAAGAAGCTATTTTTTATCGATTTCATGGTAGGTAATTCAGATGATGACTATCTGTTTACATTATCGTCACATATATTAAATCCTTAAGATTTCAGCTAAAGTTTCCGAAAATACTATCATAACCTATCTATAATTTGCATATCCATACCAAAAACAAACAGGTTATAATAAGAAAACAAACCCGTAGTTAACCATCGAAAAACCTTATAATGGAGTTAAATATGAGTCGGCCACTTCTAAAAAAGTTTTCCCTAATCATCGCACTTATTGTATTTTCAATTTTTACCACAAATAAGGTATCAGCACAAAATGAAAACTGGGATGCGCGATTTAATACTTTGGGCATTACCGGCACACTTCTCTCACTGGGGTCTACGGGTTCGGACTTGTATGCCGGCGGTAGTTTTACAGCAGTGGGCGCTACAAGCGCAAACAATATTGCAAAATGGAATGGCGTTAGCTGGTCAGTACTAGGAAGTGGCACCAACGGTACGGTTTACGCCATCGCCATCGATGGCTCAAACATCTATGTGGGCGGAGGGTTCACCTCGGCCGGCGGTGTTACGGTAAGCAATATTGCTAAATGGGATGGCAGCAATTGGTCGACATTGGGGACAGGCCTTAATGGCGATGTACGCGCAATTCTAATAAAGGCATCAAATGAAATTTATGTTGGCGGGCTTTTCACTACGGCTGGCGGGCAAAGCGCCAGCAATATTGCCAAATGGGATGGCAGCAATTGGACGGCTTTAGGGTCAGGTGCAAATAGTACAGTTTTGGCTCTGGCTCATAACTCAAACTTGGTATATGTCGGCGGCAGTTTAACTTCGGCCGGTGGAGCAACTGCAAACAAAATTGCAGTCTGGAATACTTCAAATAGTACTTGGTCAACTTTAGGTACAGGTATGGGGCTTGGCGATATAAATGCCCTGCTCATGCTTGGAACAGACCTTTATGCCGGCGGATTATTTTCCACTGCCGATGGTAACAGTGCTAAAAAAGTCGCTAAATGGAATGGCAGTAACTGGTCTGCGCTGGGAGATGGTATAACCGGTGGCGACATTAATGCACTTACAACTGTTGGCACCGATTTATATGTGGCTGGTAATTTTACCACCGCAGGAGGGGGCAGCGCATCCAAGATTGCAAAATGGAATGGAAGTTCATGGTCAGCGATGGGCAGCGGTATTGACGGCGGCTTGGTATTTGCCCTTTCGTCAATTTCAACTGCTGTTTACTCCGGGGGTAGTTTTACAACTGCTGGTGCTAAAACCTCACAAAAAATCGGTTTATGGGATGAAGGCGGCAGCGTTCCCATCGAATTAGTAACATTTAATGCGAACGTGGTTGCAAACCAAATTCAGATTCAATGGACAACCTTCACTGAAGAAAATAATTTCGGTTTCGAAATTGAACGTAAGCCGGCTTCAGAACAAGTGTGGGAGAAAATTGCCTTTGTACCTGGAAACGGTACTACTCAGGTACCCAAAAATTACGAACATTTCGATACTATCAAACCAGGTGCACATAGCTTCATTCAATACCGGCTTAAGCAGATTGACACCGATGGCACCTTCGAATACTTTGGCCCTATTGAAGTAACTTTCAACAATGTACCAAAAGAGTTTAGCCTGAATCAAAATTACCCCAATCCTTTTAATCCGCAAACTACGATTACTTTTTCAATTCCAACCTCGGGGCTTACAACTCTAAAAGTTTACAACATTAAGGGTGAAGAAATCTTGACACTGTTGCAGAAACAGCTTGCGGCAGGCACACGACATGAAGCAGTGTTCGATGCAAGTAACTATTCAAGTGGTTTTTATTACTATGTTTTGCAGGCGGGGAACTTTATGGAATCCAGAAAAATGTTGCTCGTAAAATAACCTCAGTTTGTATAAAAAGAATCTTAATATGAATATTAAGGTGTGTATTTATTGGAGGCACGGATGAATAAACAAAGAATAAGTATTTACTCTTTTGGTTTTTATAAACGAACTTCAACATGGCACCAGACTAATAAAACCCCGGTAACGTGGGGACCTATGTACTGCAACTATTACTTACTTTACATCGCCCCCAAATAAAACATAACAATGCTCATAAATAACAACAATGCAGCAGTCCAATAACGATGGGAAACTGTTTTTTCATCGGTAAAAACTAACTTATTTCCAATTTCACTGATTTTAATGATCAAATTAGGTGCAAAGAAAAATAACCCACTAAAGCAAAGAAAGAAAAAGCCAAGACCCCAAAAAAGTAACATCAAAACCTCCGTGTAAAAAACTATCTCTCATCTTAAAAATTCCTCGGTACAACCTTCGAGGAAAACTTAGTTGCATTATTATTACTTGAAGTTATAAACCTAATCGACAACAAATAGATATCAATAACATCTTCAACCGGACTCGATATTACATCGCCCTCGTTATTGTAAAATCTAAATCCACAAGAGTCCACAGATGATAAAAGTAAATCACCATTTCGTAAAATCTGATTGCCTGAATATGTGTAAACCACAACATCCGTATCAACATTATAAAAACTAAGAGAATCCCCGGACGCGTAAAGAATACTATCCGGTGTCACAATTTGCCGCAAGTCCTTCGAAATCAACTGTAATGCCCAGCGTGAATCTTGCACTGTTTGCTGTCTGGAGTTAGAAAAAACAAAATTATTTACTTCATAAAATATGAAACTTGAGACAAACAATGAAAGCACGCCAACTATCACAATAGACGTTACCAGCTCAATAAGTGTGAATCCCGATATATTTTGGCGGATAATATTTTTCATAATTTTTAGTAGGATACTTTAATCATTCCGGTGTTTGCCATGATATCTATCTTTTCACCACCGCTCAAAGTTATTAGATTTAATTCACCTGAATATGAATTCCCTGAATTTGCAGGGAGTCCCGATGTATCGAAATCCAGTCGCCCATTTGTGAAGGCCGTGCTGGTTACACCAACGGAACTAAAATGTCCCGCACCCAACTGAACAACCAAATTGTCACTGCCAATAGCTTTTTTCACATAAGTGCCATCCGCCCATTTTACATAATATTTATTGTTCGAAACATCAATATAAAAATATATCCCTAAAGTGCTCGACGCAGCCAATTCCCGCGCATACCGCACATCAGCAGTAATTTTTTTAATCAAACTGGCGGACTGTAATGAGCCTTCTTTATCAACAAATCTGGCAACTCCTAAATAGCTCATTACTCCTATAATCACGATTACAATAACTAACTCAATCAGCGTGAAACCTTGATTATTTTCTTCTTTGGGACTCATCTCATACTCATTTCAAAAAATAAAAGGGAAGTCTAAAACGGCTAGACTTCCCTCTATATCACAAAACCAATACTAAGTTGATGTTAGAATCTTGCATGAGCTGCAATACTGGTTGGGCATGAAGCCGTTCCGTCCGAGTTATCGTATGCAATATTGCCACTGGTAGCAGGGCAGACAGGAATTACGCTCTTAAACATACTATCCGCCAAAGCAGTTGGAAAAGTAGCGCTGCCTGCTGCGGCATTCTGAGCATAAGTAATAGAAACAGCTGCTTCTACTGCTGCCTGGTTAGATTTACAATTTGAAGCTTGAGCCGTGTCACTGAGATCGACAAACTGTGGAACAGCAATAGCTGCCAAAATACCGATAATTACAATGACCATAATAAGCTCGATGAGTGTGAAACCACTTTGACCTTTCATTAAAACCTCCACTTAAACTGTTAAAAATTTGAATAAACGTTTGCAGCTGCGCAATCTGTTCTGGTTATAAGCAAGCTGCATGCCATTAATTTTTTATAGAAATTAACTCTTATTTTACATCGACTTAGCCCCATAAAAGATTAATTATATTTTAGCAACAATTTCTCTCAAAAATGTTCCAATTTGGAAAACAACCAAACCGGTATTCCTATAAAACTGAGTTAAACTATTGATTTTTATAAAGCAGACTGTCAATTTGAAACAATGTCCCAATTCGGGATCATGCTTTTTTAGATAGGAAATTGAAAGGGGGACAGGTGTTCCAAAATGGAAGTCACTGGGCAATCTTGGTTAAATCCCACATGGGCAGGAAAATTGCAATTGCCAAAAACAACACAATACCGCCAACAGCAACTGTGAGAACCGGCTCAATCATGGAAGTCATATTTTTAACGGCGTACTCAACTTCCGTATCGTAATGATCGGAAATATTCAACAGCATTTCATCAAGCGAACCGGATTTTTCTCCGATGGCAATCATTTGAACCACCATCGGTGGGAATATATTGCCTTTGGTTAATGGAACTGCAATTCCCTCACCCTGCAAAACACCGACAGATATTTTGTCGATCTCTTTGCCGACAATTAAATTCCCAACTGTTTTAGAGGTAATTTCAAGAGTTTGTAAAATCGGCAACCCGCTGCTGTTCAACGTTTCGAACATACGGGTAAATCTCGACATGGCGGTTTTTAAATTTAGATCGCCAAAAACAGGGGTTCGGAGTTTAAAATTATCCCAACGTAAGGCTCCATTTTCGGTTTTAATATATTTCTTAAAACCGAAAAATGCGGCACCCAAGAGTCCCAGCATAAGATACCAATAGTTGGTTAACCCGTTGTACATGCCAATTAACAAACGGGTGGCAATTGGCAACTCTAAATTGAACTGACTGAACAACTCAATAAAGTTCGGCACAACCAGCAACATTAGAGCAACAAATGCAAGCACGAGTGAAACAACCACAATTATTGGATATCTTGTTGCGGCCTTTATCCTCGCTCTAATTTCGGCATCCTTTTCCATTAAAACGGAAAGGCGATTCATAACATTATCCAACGCGCCGCCAATCTCTCCGGCTCTTATGCTGCAAATGTACAACTCTGAAAATACGTCGGGATTATTTTGCAGTGCATCAGAAAAACTTAATCCACTCTCAATGTCCACATAAATGCCCTGAATAACATCCTTCATATCTTCATTTGTGCTTTGCTCCACCATTGCCTCCAGGCAGCCAAGCAATGGTACGCCAGCTTTAAGCAAGGTAACAAGCTGCTTGGTGAAGTGAATAATTTCACCTTCTTTTATTTTTTTCTTTTTTGAAAAAAGCTGTATTTCGCCAACTTTGGATTTTTTATTGATTTTGACAGGTAAGTAACCCAGCTTGTCAAGCCGTTCTGCAACGATAGTCTCGTCATCTGCCTCCATAACATCGGTGATTTCTTCACCGTCGTCGCTGATGGCCTTATAGCTAAAAACAGGCATATTCCGTAACCTGAGTTTTCACGAATTTCAGAATAAGAGAAGACAAAATTCAGCGCTCCGTGCTATGTCCCAAGTCCAATTATCTGCGGAGAGTAATACGGTACTTTTGTAATTTACGGTAAAGCGTCGTTCTGCCGATACCAAGCTCCAATGCAGCATTTGACATATTGTAATTGGTCAAACGCAGCGCCTGCTGCAAAATTTCCTTTTCAAGCTCTTTTAGCGGTGTAATCGTATTGGTGAGTGTAACAACTTTTTTAAGATCAATAAAAGTATCACTGTTGTTGAAATCTTCCTTATACGAAGTGAGGGTGATTGGCAAATGTTCCGGCGTTAAAACACCTTCAGAAGTATTTAAAAATGACCGCTCCAGCACATTTTCAAGTTCACGAACATTGCCCGGCCAATCGTAATTGAGCAAATAATTCATGGTTTGTGGTAAAATCGCTTTTATTTTGCGGCGATACTCCTTATTGAATTTATTCATGAAGAATGCAGATAGAAAGGGAATATCATCTTTACGATCTCGTAAAGGCGGGACCTGAATCGGATAAACCGAAATCCTGTAGTAAAGATCTTCTCTGAAGGTTCCCTTCTTCATTTCTTCTTCCAACTTTTTATTGGTGGCCGAAATCAAACGAACATCTACCTTTACGGTTTCAACACCGCCTACACGATGAAACTGCCGTTCTTGTAAAACACGTAGAATTTTCACCTGTGTAGACAGAGGCATGTCACCAATCTCATCAAGAAAAAGTGAGCCACCATCGGCTTGCTCAAACTTGCCAATACGTCGTAAGTGCGCACCGGTAAAAGCGCCCTTTTCATGACCAAAAAGTTCGCTCTCAAGTAGATTTTCCGGAATCGCGGCACAGTTCACTGCTACGAAAGGCTTGTTCTTGCGGTCGCTATCAAAATGGATTGCGCGGGCAAGCAACTCTTTTCCGGTGCCACTCTCACCACGAATTGAGACGGTCACATCAGAGTCAGCTACTCTTTCCATGGCTTTAAAAACTTCCATCATCCGGGCGCTTTTACCAACTATTTGTTCGAAGCCGGTTTTACCTTTTAGCTGTCCCTGCAGCCGGTTGACTTCAGAACGCAACTCCCGTGTAACCAAAGCGTTTTTAATGGCTATCTCAAGTTTACCCCAATCAATTGGTTTTGAAAAAAAATCGTAAGCGCCAAGCTTCATGGCCTCAACAACAGTACCTACGCGGCTATCTGCGGTAAGAATAATTATCGGCAAGCCCGGGTCAATTCTTTGAATGCGCTTCAGTGTATCAATGCCACTTATTAATGGCATGTTGAGGTCAAGGATAACCAAATCGAAATTCTGAATACTTAAAACCTGTAATGCTTCATAACCCGAGGAAGAGGTGAAAACATTATAATCTAATCTCTTCAATATCTCATTTGCAGTTTGCAAAAAATCGTTTTCATCATCCACTGCAATTATTGAGGGCTTTTTTGCCAGCATAATCATAATCCTTTATCTTGACATGTTTCATCCGCTATATGGGTTATCGTCCGCTCTTTAACTTTTTTTGAGTCAAAATCTTAATTTATTTAATTCCCGATTCAAACAATCGAAACAGAACGGATTTATTGGTAGTTTAAGCTTAACACGAAGAGATTTTGAATTTGAAAGAATTGATTTTAGGAACTTCAATCGGGATTCGTTACCCGAAAGACCTCCTCCAGGGAGGTTTGACCCTTTCGTGCACGTCGCAAGGCATCCTGGCGTAAGGTCTTCATTCCTGTTTCACAAGCACGTTTTTTTACTTTTGCAGTTGAGTCTCGTTTTAGAATTAATTCCCGAATATCTTCATTGACCAACATGATTTCGTAAATACCGAGCCGGCCTTTATAGCCGGAATTTTTACAGTGAAAACACCCTGTAGCCCGGTAAAACTCAGGTTTATCATTTTCAGAGTATCCAATATTTTTCAACACTGTGAACGGTGGTGTATATTTCTCCCGGCACTCTCCACAGAGCCGGCGAACCAGGCGTTGTGCCATTACACCCACTGTGGCAGAGGCAGTCAAAAACGGTTCAATTCCCATTTCGGTCAAACGGGTTATGCCGCCCGGCGCATCATTTGTGTGGATGGTTGATAGCACCAAATGCCCGGTCAGGGCGGATTCTACAGCGATTTTAGCGGTTTCTTTATCACGTATTTCACCCAGCATAATTATATCGGGATCCTGGCGTAAAATGGATCTGAGACCCGCCGCAAAGGTCAAACCTGCCTTTACATTCACCTGGCATTGCCTGATTCGACTTAAACGATATTCAACCGGATCTTCGATTGTAACAATTTTTTTCTCCGGTACATTGATGGAGTTGAGAGCCGAATAAAGCGTCGTGGTTTTTCCGCTACCTGTTGGTCCACACACTAATATTACGCCATAAGAGCTGGAGAGCATCTCCTGAAATTGTTCAAAAACACTCGGTTCAAAGTCGAGGACATTGAGGTCCAACATTAATGCAGCTTTATCGAGAATACGCATGACGACATTTTCCCCGTAAACTGTTGGCAAGGTTGAAACGCGCAAATCAATTTCGCGGCCGCTTATTGTAACCTGGAAACGTCCGTCCTGGGGAATGCGGCTCTCAGCAATATCCATCTCCGACAAAATTTTAATTCTTGAAATAATTGCAGCTTGCAAATGTTTGGGAGGGTTCAAATTTTCACGCAAAATGCCATCAACCCGAAAACGTACTTGCAGACTTTTTTCTTCAGGTTCAATGTGTATATCACTTGCGCCATCCATAATTGCCTGCGCAATGAACAAGTCGACGAGCTTTACAACTGGAGTTTCTGCACTGAGTTGCTTGAGTTTCTCGGATGAAGTTTTTTCATCCTTTTTGGGTTTTTGACTTTCAATATTCTGAATAACCTCGTCAAACGAAGAATCCAGATTAACGCCGCAGGTGCCATAATGCGTGTCAATGGCTTTAACAATTTGCTCCTCCAGGCTTACAGCAGGCTCTATATCAAATCCCGTTTCCCGATGCAGAATATCAATAACATGGACATCGCCTGGATTTATCATGGTAATAGTGAGGCTGTTTTCAATCTTAAAAACAGGCATCACTTTATGTTTTAGAGCTAATTCATGAGGAACAAGGGTGACGACTGAGGCATCAATGGTATAATCTTGTAATTCGATAAAGGGAATATTTAAATGTTCGGCAAGGCAGGTATAAACGTCTTTGCTATCGGCAATACCTTTGTTGATTAAAATTGAAGCAAGTTCATCTTCCTGATGTTTTTTTTGTTTGAAAATTTCAACTAACTGGGCAGGACTTACGATTTCCCTATCAACTAAAAGCTTGCCAAATTTTCTGTCTTCTGTCGATATCAATTTTTTTCATCAGTCTTTATTAACCTTGCGAAGGTTTAAAACCTTCGCAAGGTTTTTTATTCTCAGACGGGAACAAGTAATCTATAACATTATCACGGTTTTTATCGCTGAATAATCGGATACTGCTTTTAGATAAAATTTCAAACGAACGCTTTATCAACTGCGACTTATTGATATTTTCATTAGTTGCCCAATGATCACCCCAATCAGTTTTTTTTAAATATTGCACTCTAACTGACCACAGGTTTTAAATATTTATTGATAAGCTTCAGCAAAGCTCCGGTTTGATCCGACTTAAAAACGTAAGCATCGGCACCGGTTTCGAGGCCAAGCTGCTCATGCCTTTTGGTCTCCCGTGATGTGAGCATGATAATTGGTATGCTCTTATATTTTACATCAAACTTGAGCAGTCGACACACTTTATAACCATTCATTTTGGGCAGCAAAACATCCAAAATTATAAGGTCCGGCATTTCCTTACGCGCAAGGGTAAGTCCCGACTGGCCATCTGTAGCACAAACAACATCAAACCCCATGCTTTCGAGACGCATTTTAAGAATTTCAACGATATTCACATAGTCTTCAACAATTAGGATTTTCTTGGCCATTATACCGGAATCGTAAAGTAAAAAGTCGTACCTACATCAACCTCACTTTCTAACCAAATTTTACCGCCTGCACCCTCAACAATTTGCTTGGCGATGCTGAGACCCAGGCCGTAACCGCGTTCGCCTTCATCCGGATAATTATCCAATTGTTTAAAACGTTCAAAAACAGCCTCCTTCTCACTTTCAGGTATCCCAACGCCGGAATCCTTAATGCTGAAATTAAGAATAGAATTCTGCAAGTTTGCCGCAACCTCTACCACGCCATCGGGCAGGGAATATTTAATGCTGTTTTCAATCAGATTGGCCATAACCTGCTGCAAACGATCACGGTCGCCCCGAAATGTAGGGATGGACTTCGCCACTTTATTTATGATTTTGATATTCTTGGTTTTAGCAAAAGCCTGAAATGAATAAATGACCTTATTCGATAAAAAATTAAGAGCAATCTCTTTTCGACGATCAATGAACTTAACCCCTTCTTCAAACCGGGACAGATCCAGAATATCTGTCAGCAAACGGTTCAGCCGGGTAATATCATCTTTAATCACACTAAGGCATTGTTCTTGTTTGCTGTTTAGGTCGCCTAAATCTCTGTCAATCATCAGCTCAATCGCGCCATTCATGGAGCTGAGTGGTGTTTTAATTTCATGGCCTGCAATGCTAAGTGCCGAACGCATCTGATCATTTTGCCAATTCATGGTCACATCGCGCAAAGCGATCATCCACCCAACTTTGCCGTTGCTCTTGGTTTTAATCAATTCGGTATGTATCCCAATAAGCTTCGTACGTTTATCGGGGGAGTTAATCACTTTATTTATTTCATGTAAACCATTGCTAAGCGCTTCTTCCAGAAATTCTGTCAGGTAGCTTGCTTTCAGAAAACTTAACGGCTCCCCAAGACATTTTTTGTGACTGGAAATCTCAAGTATTCTCAAAGCAGCATTATTTATAAACCGGATTTTCATATCTGAATCGCATAGAATAATGCCATCTATAACAGAAGTGGAAAGCGCCTCAAATTTATTCTTTTCTTTTTGATTTGCTTCACTTAAGCTGTTTAAAATTTTGAAAAAATCTTTTTTGAATAAATTGGTAAATCGTTTATCATTCAGATCTATTTCGGCACTTAGAGAGCCCAGATAAACCAATCCAATCTTATTGTTTTCAACAGAAATGGGAAAGATTTTTTCTTGAAAAAAAGAAACCTCTTTCGACTTGAGTTTATTTTTTTCCTTTATCTTATCATTCAGTCTTATTTGCAATTCACCCGGCGCAAGAACCTGTTTATTTTTTTTTAATTCAAATTGGACCTTTGCCTCAACAGCCTTTAGCAATTGCTCAGAAAGCCGTTGTCTGGATGAAACCCAAAGCGTGTCTGATTGAAAGTAAAAGGTTCCAACACACAAACTATCAGCTGTGGTTTCCCGAATTCCATTCCGTAGCATAGAGAAAAGACTTTCAGCTCCGGAAATGGTCAATTGCAGTGCGATAGATTCTTTTTTGCCAAAAGTTAAATTCAATTTAAGCGCCCCATAGTAAAAAATCAGATGAAAAAAGAAAAATAGAAGTCGTAAAAAGTATCACCCCAGAAAACAATTATCGTCGCAGCTAAGGCTATAAACGGGCCGAAAGGCAACTTACTGCCCAACTGTAGTTTTTTTGTGCTTAAGCCCAGGGCGATGACAGGAAGCGCCAGGAAAAAGGCCAGGAATAGCGCAATAATAACTTCAGCGCCCAAGAAGGCACCTATCATTGCTCCCAACTTTACATCGCCCCCGCCCATGCTTTCTTGCTTAAACATGAACTCACCCAGCAAACCGATTCCCCATAAAAATCCACCACCCAGCAAAAGCCCTATCACGGATTGCCAGATAGTTACATCCTCAACAAAAGCAGCCAGAAGTAATCCTGCCAAAATACCGGGGAAGGTTAATACATTCAGGATCAATCTCGTGTTGATATCGATGAAGCTAATTGGTAATAGAAATAAAATGAGCACACCATAATGAATGGCAGATAAGCTCCACCCAAAAAAATGCCAGACTAACAATAATAGAAAGCCGGTTAAAACTTCCACCAGCGGATAACGCAATGGAATCTCATGCTTACATCGGCGGCATTTACCTCGTAAAAAGAGAAAGCTCAATACAGGAATATTTTCCAATGCAGAAATTGTATGCTTGCACCCCGGACAGTAAGAGCGTGGCCAGAGAATGGATTCGCCCCGAGGCAGGCGGTAAATACATACATTCAGGAAGCTGCCAAAAACAGCGCCCATCACGAAGATAGCGCTCAATTGAAAATAAAACACTTTCGGCTCCGTTAGTCGTTACTAATCGATCTGTACTCTGTGAACAGCGCTATTTAATGTGTACCCCTCATCCAGAAAATCTTTAATTTGGCGAAGGGTTTCAAAATCGCGGTTTGAATAACGCTTAAACTCCCGCGATCCCATTGCTACCATTCTGGGAGTAACGATTCCTTTCAGCTCCCAATAGTATAATTGCCGTAAACTTATATGGAGTTTACTGGTCACGTCTGAGCTGCTAAACCACATGGTATTTTTGATTTTCATATTGTCGAATAAGACTCCTATTTTTCTAATACATCGACAAAAATACATTAAACATGAATGGCTATTGGGGAGAGAAGTGGAGAGCTAATTATATAATGAAATAAATGCAGCTAAGAAAAAAAGAGAAGTTGTTGTTCCTAAATTTTAGAAAACAAATTGGTTCCCAGAGGATGATTGAGAGAATAAAAATTTACGTGTTGCCGCCAATGTTGATAGAGCCGGTCTCCAATATTTTTAGGTGAGAATACTCGTCTGCGGTAATTTTGAGTAACTGGCTTGGCGCCTCTATTCTGTGAACTTCATCGAAGATGATAGTGGCGTTGTTGCCAAGACCGTCGTAAAACGAATCCGGGGCTGCCAGTGTTTGAGCTACGGAAGGTAAATCGCAGTTTAAGAACACGGCCTCAGGGAACATCTTTGAAAGCGTGGTTTTCCCAACCCTGCGTACACCGGAAAGCCAAACGATAGGTCGCTTGAGCCAGGCCTGAGTAATTTTATCTATCCAAAAGGGACGAAGCATCATAGTGAAACCGTACTTTATCTAAATGTAAAGTACGGTTGCGTTAAATACAAGCTTTTGGGGGCTATATTAAAAAGAAAGCTTTGGTGAAAAATCGATCGGGTAAATCAAACAAAGGCAGCTTAAGCAGCCAATATCCT
>JAJDAE010000271.1 GCA_029262035.1 Candidatus Zhuqueibacterota bacterium | reverse complement strand
AGCACATCAGCTTTTTGGTGTTGTCCCAGTCCGAAGTGTGTCTCAGGTTCAGTTATCAGGCGCATCTGGTAAAGCTCACCAGCTTTGAGTTCCACTTTTGAACCAACTCCAAAGTGGTTGTTTTTGCCATTGCCGGTTCTGAGACCGGCTAATCTCAGTTTGAGATATTTATTCGCATTGCCACCATCGTTACGAAGTAACCGGACTCCTCCGCGAAGTTTGGTTAAGAAAAGATCCATATCCCCGTCATCGTCAAAATCAGCCACGGCTATATTACCTACAGGTTGTATGTCTTTTGGCAAAGCCGAAGAAACACTTGCAAACTTACCGGAACCATCATTGTGAAAAAGCAACAGACCACTGCTATCTTTTTGGGATGGTTGCCCGGCAACTAACAAATCCAGGGAACCATCGTTATCAAAATCAAAGAATTGTGCATCAAAGCCGACGAAATTACCTAATTCGGTGAACATTGCAGTTGAACTGCTATCTTTGGCAAAGGTGCCATCTCCTTGATTTTTATACAGAAAATAGTTTCCATCATCGAGCCCGGTTACAAACAGGTCTAAAAAGCCGTCATTGTTATAGTCACCCGCAGTAACTGCGCCTGAATTGCCTTCGGTGTTGAGACCACTCGTCTCTGTGATTTCCTGAAAGCGCCCCTGACGTAAATTTGTGTACAGTATATTACCGGCATCTTCGTTAACTATAAAAAAATCAAGATCGCCATCTTCATCAAAGTCTCCAATAGCTATGTCACGGGTTTTTGTGTTACCGGCAGAGATGCCCATTTTCTCTGAAAGTTCTGTAAAAGTGTCATCTGAATTATTTCGATAAAACTGGTTTTCTGCGGAATTAGCCAGGTATAAATCGAGATCGCCTTCATGGTCGAAATCAGCAAAAATAGCTTTTAACCCCACTTTTGAGGCCGCAATCCCAGCGGACATTGCGATATCCCGGAATTTGTTTTCAGTCAGATTATGGTACAAATGATTCGCGGTTGTGTTTGTAATAAAGATATCCGGATAACCATCGTTATCGTAATCGGAAAAAATAGCGCTTAAATCCTTGCCGGCATGTGGTTTTATTCCGGCTTCTGAAGCTATATTTTCAAATCGCCCGAGTTCGTTTCTAAAAAGAAAGGGTTCACTTTTATTCGTATTGGGATTCCAGTTTGATATATAAAGATCCGCATCACCGTCGCCATCATAATCTGCCGCAGCAATAATAGAATTAGGTCTGTCGGAATCTGTTGACTGTGGGAGTACATTAACCACATCCAGCCCGGCTAACTTGGTGACATCTGTGAAACGAATCGTAGCAACAATGGATTCTGATTCCTCCGCTTTAATTGAAAAATCCCGACTAAAAGTAAAGCGCGGTGTGCCCAATAGAAGCCCGCCCAAGCCTTGAAGTTCAAGACTGCTTGCTGCATACAAAGGCGTGGGTTTTAAGAGGTTGTGGAAGATCATGGTGGGCGCTACAGCATTTCTCGTTTCTGAAGATGACATAAATGCCAGACTTTTTTCAAAAAACTCCATCGACTCTTTTGGCATCTCGGGCAACTGTCTTCTTAATTCTTCCATGTGCATTTTCGCATCGTCGGCCTTACTGCTCTTAAGGAGATTTTCAATCAGGATTAAGCGCGCTGTGATATTGGATTGACTGCCCTCAATAATTGTTTTTAGAAGTTTCTCGGCTTTTAGTACCCTTTGTTTATCACGGGACTTATTATATATCTGTGCAAGCTTAAAAATCGAGGGAATGTGATCAGGTGTTGATTTAATCGTGTTCTCAAGTATCTCGATGAATTCATCTCTTCGGGACTCCAATTCATAAACTACGGATAGGTTCAGGCGTATATCTGGGTCGTTTGGTTCAATTTTCAGGGCTTTATTGAATTGTTCTTCTGCCAAAGGAAGTTGCCCCAGTCGTAAATTAACCAGGCCAAGATTCGTATACCCCAATGCCTCATCCGGTGCTAACTCAATTAACTTTTTGAATTGGGTCTCTGCCTCCTGGAGCTTATTTTCTTCCAAATAGGCGATGCCCAGAGATCTGGCTGTGAGAATATCCAGTATTTTTTGTCTGTTTTCGCAGCTAGAGAAGAGTAAAACACTAAGCAAGCAAATAATAATTAGTTGGTTCGTTTTAAATTTCATTGAAAATCAAACTCCTATTTACGATAATACCGCAATACTTAATTGCGGCAATTCTACTTCCACAGTGTCCTGATTATAATTAGTTATTGGCTGAAACTCGACCGTTCATGTCATTTCCGGCAATACTTTGAGCGGGAATGACAGGTCGTTGCCGTTTCGGTCGCACACTAATTAAAAATACAAATAGTCCCATTAAAGATCAATATAGACATGTAGTGTACATGTATGGATTGTTGTATATTTTGTAAGCCATAATATATGACGGGAAATGTATGTAGAAATTATTTTGAGATTAGAAATTTTGATGATTTTCCAAAAGAAAATTGAGGTAAATTAGAAGAATAATATTTTCACGGATTTTTGAAATCCAAAAAGAGTTTCATCTCTTTGTAACTCATCTCCAGAATACCGCTGCCTACATCTGCTTTTAGAAATGGCCCGTTGAACAATTTATATAATTTGAAGTCAATCGCATTGCCGCTTAAAAGACGCTGCCCATCATATGTGAATGACATCCGGTCGCCAGCCAGGTTGGTGTAACTCACTTCAAGGTTGCTGTCGAAATGGTCAAGAATTATTAAGTTTGACTTTATGCTTTGCTGAAAATCTTTGAATGATGGATAATCGGTCGCGTCAGCCACTTCAACTATGCTGCCATTCCTTAGAAAACTACTGCGAAGACGCCAGCATTTTTCCTCTTCAATCCATTCATACGGCTGCAGTGGATAATAGGCAATATAGGTATTGCCGGCTCGACAAAATATCCAGCGAGAATCTGGATTTGACTCAGACGTGAAAGGCTCGTAAATACGCTCGTCCAGGTCTTTGGGAAAGAAGCCGTCAATATGCTCAAATTTCGTACCTTTGGGAATATTGTACAAGACGATGAGTGTGTTCTCGTGTTGAAAAGTTTGTTCGTAAGGCGAACTGCTTGCCCATTTGTCCTCCTTGCCATAAACGGTGTGGAAACGTGCCACCTCGTCCACAACAAATTTCATTTCCTCGGGGAAAAACATACCCAATTCACGCTCTGAAACAGAAGGATGGAGTGTGAAAAGTGAATTGTTTGGTTTGTCGGAAACGAACGTTATATCCCACGCATGCTGTTGAATCGGTTGTAATATGCCGCCGTGCATTGAACCGAGGCAGAAATTTTTTGTCATATAGTTGTATTTGTAGACAGGAGGATTGCGGTCTTTGTTGAAACGGATGATGTTTCTAACCCGCTTGGTTTCGGTATGAACATACGGTTTACTGCGGTCTGTGGCAATGTGATAAATAATTTCGGGCATACGGTAACTGCTTAAGGCCGCCGCGAAGACTTCAGTTCGCATAACCGGGTCGGTTTGGCCAAATAATAACCATGCCCAACCGGTCATTGGCGCTCTTCTGGGCTCGATGGCGTCGTATGGATAATCGCGACTGTGTGCGCCGCAATAATTGCCCTGAAGATGTTCTACCGCAAAATCGGCCAACAGATAATGCACCATCATTTCCGCTTTCTTTTTCATCACCG
>JAJDAE010000028.1 GCA_029262035.1 Candidatus Zhuqueibacterota bacterium | reverse complement strand
ATGAAGGGAAAATAAGGTTTGTCGGCCATTCAATCTCTATGTTTCAGGATACCGAGCAAATGGCACGGGACTGGGCTTCCGAGCGAAAGATCGATGTTGTGCAGGTGGTTTACAGTTTGTTAAACCGTGAGGCAAAAAGTTTGATTGACTTCCTTGGAAAAGAAGAAATTGGTATCGTTGCCAGAGAGTCATTGGCAAATGGTTTTTTATCAGGTACAATCACGAAAGAAACACGTTTCTCATCAAATAATCTAAATTCTCGTTATTCAAGGGATGAGATTGTTGAGCGGGTGGAACAAGTGGAACGCTTGTCGTTTTTAGTGAGAGATGAGATAAAGAGTATGCCGCAGGCAGCGATGCGGTGGGTGTTGGGGCATCCTGAGATCTCTCTGGTTTTATCCGGTGCCAGGAACAATAAGGAAATCCTTGAATGTGCTGCCGCTTCAGACTCAGTTGGTTATACCAAAAATGAGATGCAAAAGGCCGGGTCGCTGCATCGAAAAGAGTTTCAAGCAGCATAATGATATCCAAATTAAATACTGGGGAATGAATCAATGACAGATAATTTAGATACACAGGTTGTGCAGCAAGCAAAGACAAATTATGATTCGCAAGGCTACGCTATTTTTCAGGGTGTTCTGGACAGCGCACTCATTCAAGAGGCCCGGGACCATGTTGATTGGCTTTTAAAGAAAAATCCGGGTACTCGGCCGGAACAACTGCACCATTTCCTTATGCAGGACGATCCATTCTGGGTCAGATTAATAAGTGATGATAGATTGTTAGATATCGTGGAGAGTTTCGTTGGACCCAACATCGCTCTGTTTGCCTCTCACTACGTCTCTAAACCCCCGTTGGATGGCCAGTCAGTTCTCTGGCATCAGGATGGTACGTACTGGCCTCTGGAGCCAATGGAGGTTGTGACTTTCTGGCTGGCTCTAGATGATTCTGATTGTGAAAATGGTTGTATGAGGGTAATTCCTAAAACCCAAGAAATGCGTCTATTTTCGGAAGATGAATTGCAACAGAAAAATGATGGTAAAAATGTGCTTGGTTCGGGTATCGATCCAGCACAGGTTGATGAATCGAAGGCTGTGGATATTATTCTCAAGGCCGGCGATATTTCTGTTCATCATTCCAACTTGATTCACGGTTCACATGCCAATACGTCTGCAAGATGGCGGCGTGGTTTGACGATTCGTTATATACCTGTGACCACCCGTATCATTACTGAAGAATTGCATCCGAGTGCTTTTCTTCTCAGAGGAAAGGCTGTTCCCGATATCAATCAGTATAATTCTTGGCCCAAATATGTTGAACGAAAACATATGAAGTTTAAAGAGGCAGAACAGTGGAATGAGCGCTGTGATGAAGTGAATGAAGCCAATATGAGTTTATAGCAAAAAACAGATAATATCTGCTTTAGTCTTTGTCCGACATCCCGAGACCGTGCCTTGAATTCATCCGGTATTTACGTGGTGAGATTTTGGTCATCTTTTTAAACACACGATAAAAATGCGCCAAGTCATTAAAGCCGGACTCGAAACATATTGCTGCGATTTGTTGATCTGTTTCGGATAATAACCTTTGTGCAAAATGAATACGTTGGTAGTGCAAATATTGTATGAATGTGACCCCGTAAACAGCCTTGAATTGATTTGTAAATTGCCGAATGCTCAGGCAGGCCATTTTTGCCATATTTTCAATACAAATCGGTTCGTAAAAATTTTTGGAGATGTAGTCTGCAACCTTTTGAATTCTGGCAAATGTGGGGTTTGAAGAATCTATCTGATCAATCGCTGGCACATTTTCATAAATTCTATTAATTGCAACAATCATATTTAATAACGTTGCCTGGATTGCCGGAATAAATCCACCAGTTTTTGCACGTTGTTCATTCAAAATTTTTCGAAACATTCTTGGGATTTCATAGGCCGTATATTCATGGTGGGTTAAGGGTCTCAAGTGGGTTAGCGCTAATTGGTTCAGTTGGTCAATTTGTCGACAAAAAGTACTCAGTTGTTCCATACATGGGTTTTCTATTGCGAGTATGAATAGAGAGAGTGGAGTATCATCTTTGTCTTTCAGGTAATGTTCAATGTCACTGGGAATTACAAATAGATGCTCTTTTTCCAAGTGAATTGGTTTTGAATTGATATAACAATCCCCGGCACCTTCAAGGATATAGTAGATTTTTGTAAAATGATTGTCCATCGGTTCCATTACAAAATTGGACTGATGGTGGCTTTCGACTACGCAAATGCCATAATCAGGAATATCTATTGAAAGCGGATATTTGGTAGTCTTTATTTTTTCTTGCTCAAGTATTGAGTCTATCACTACTTTTTCCTTAACTAAAGTTAATTTATTAACCCTATCCACTTTAATTACAAAAAATTAGTGCCCGTGATACAAAGAATAATCACCAATAATGTATAAATTGTATAACAACAAAGTCAAGTGCTTTTTGTTTCTATTTTGTAGTATCCAATAAAACTAAGAATAATCAGAACAAGAGAAAGTTAAATTATGAATCCACAAATTCCGGAAACTACAACGGTTGGAAGTTATCCAACACCTATCTGGCTGAGGTCATTTAGTACAAAGGATAATTTACGTGATGCCATCATGCTTGTACTTAAGATTCAGGAGGATGCCGGACTAGACCTCTTGGTTGATGGTGAATTGTACCGCTGGAATATTAATCATGGTGAAACTAATGGCATGATTGATTATTTTATCGGTCCAATGCATGGAATACGGAAGTCTCTTACTCGCATAGAATCAGATGGTTATCGCAATCAGAGAGGAATGGCTTATCGTAGTGAGCCGGCCGGAATAGTTGTTGATAAACTGGGGCCGGGCAACTTGAATTTGCTTAAAGATTATGAATTTGTCAAACAATTTTGTCATAAACCGCTGAAATTTACAATCACAAGTCCGTATATGCTTGCACGTGTGCTTTCAAATAAACTTTACAGTGATTTCAATGAACTTGTAATGGCTATTGCTGAGATTCTTGCCGACCAGTTAATTGACATTGATGCAGATGTAATTCAAATTGACGAAGCAAATCTCACAGGTCATCCTGAAGATGCAGAAATTGCTGCCCAAGCAATAAATCGTACATTTAAACATGTAAAAGGACGGAAAGGTGTACATCTTTGTTTTGGTAATTATGGTGGACAAACAGTGCAGCAAGGGACTTATGATTGTCTGATAGGATTCATCAATAGTTTGACATGTGATCATGTGGTTCTGGAAATGGCGAGACGCCCTCAGGCAGACGAGAAAATATTACGGGAGATAAAGCCGGAGATAGGTGTCGGACTCGGCGTCATAGACATTAAAGATAACCAGGTTGAGTCTCCAGATATCATTGCCAAAAGAATTGAATCGGCGGCCAAAATCTGTGGGCAGGAAAGAATTCACTATGTGCATCCCGATTGCGGAATGTGGATGTTGCCGCGGTCAGTTGCAGATGAAAAAATACGTGTCCTTGTCAAGGGTCGTGATCTGTTTGCAGGAAGAATATCTTAGCTTATGAGTTAATGAATCACCCTTAATCTATTAAGTTTCTATGGAAGCTGAAGAGCATTTTTACACGGATGATCCCTCAATTGGACCTGCGGATGCTCGTACAACCCTCAAAGGAGTTGATTACTTCTTTGTTGGCAACGGCTTGATTACTGCAGCCGTACAACTTTGCTCCTCAGGGGAAGGAACTACTCTTGGCCTTATTCTAACGCATCCTGAAATTTTCGGCCCAAAAAGAAATGCTCTAACCTTCGATTCCCAAAGTGGTCTCGCCCAAACAAGTTTAAAAGTCACTTCTCAAAATTTTACCTTAATTCCTGATTCCTCGAACGCGGATGTTTGGTGGGAAGATCTAAATGGTCTCCCTGTGATTCAGGCAAACTGGGGAAACGATAAACTCAAAATTACTGAGAGATTTTATTGCCCGGATCTCAAGTTTTCGAGAATTATTCGCGAAATTCATCTGACCAGCTATTCGGTTTCTCCAGTCTTCATTAACATTCAAACGGGGGTTCGAACACGAAGTCTCGAAACGCCACTTGTTTTAAGGTATAAGGAGGAAGAGGTTCGGTTTTTAGAGTATCAGTTGGGGGGAGAGCAGGCTAAAATTGTAGTTGAATTATCTTGGGTTGACGAGCCAGAGATTGCACAAGATACTACAAACTACTGGCGTAAGATAGCTTCCTGCCAATTCGATTCTCCTCTCCTTAATCATTTTTTTACAGCTTCACGGAATCAGCTTTCAGCAAATATTGCTGATTCTGGCAGACTCGATGCGAGTATTTGGCAATACAATCTGGAATGGGTTAGAGATCAGGCCATGATCGCTTTGGGGCTTATTGTTTCCGGCCAATTTGAACCTGCACGTATAATCATGGATAGATTACTATCCAAGTTTGTTACTGAAAAGGGTGATACTTTAGACTCCAGTCAAGAGAGGCCTACGTCAGAAGTAGAATTGGATCAAAATGGCGAGCTTTTGCTTGCCTTGCGGACTTATGTTGACTGGACCGGGGATCTTGCTATCGTAAAGAAGCATTGGCAAAAGGTTTGTGCTACCGCAAATTTTCCATTGCAAACGGTGTTTCGTCAGCCTGGTACAGCTCTGCTCCACAATCAAAGGGAGTACTGGGAACGCCATGCTTTGTACGGTATTGAAGATGGCATGGAATTGGCATATCAGCTATTTGTATCTATAGGGCTTTCGAGCGCCGCCTATCTGGCTGAATTACTTGGGCATAGCGCCGAGATGAAAAAATGGCGGCTAGCAGCTGAAGACATCAAACAGGGAATACTATCCGATCCAAAATTTGCACTCATTCACAACGGACATTTTATTAAGCGACGATATATAAATGGAAATATACAGTCTGAAGTACACGTCAAAAATGGTACCGCGCTACCTAAAGATATCCCAATCCTTGCGCCGGGTAAACATTATTTGAATCCGGATAGTTCTTCAGTCTTGCCGATTGCCTTTGAATTCGTCGATCCCAAATCAGAGCTTGCAAAAAAAACGTTGGAACAGGTTGAGAAACTCTGGAACCAAACATGGCAGGGTGGAGGGTATAGTCGATACAATGTGACCTCAGAACCTGATTCACCGGGGCCTTGGCCATTCCCGTCTCTATTTATTGCAAAAGCATATCTTGAGATGGAAGAGGATGAAAAAGTCTGGCGAATACTCAAATGGTTAAATTCAGTTGCTGGTTCAAAATCAGGTACATGGTTTGAATTTTATGGACCACGGCCTATTCCACCATGCCCTCAAATTGGTATTGCTCCATGGACATGGGCAGAGCAACTCATCTTTTTTGTCCACCATTTACTTGGCATTCGACCCACATGGAATAAACTGCTGATACGGCCAAGAATACTTAGCGGGATCGAAAAAGGAGAGGCATCAATCCGGTTAAGGAATTTCAGGTTGAATATAAATTTAGAGAAAGTTGAGGATAACTGCAAGGCTGCATTCAAAATAGATGGGGTAGTTCATCCTTATGTTAAGTGCGGGATATTAATCGATATGCCCAAACGTGATTTGGATATAGAAATATTGTTTCCTTAAAACAAATCCCCTCAAAATTTAACACTCAAATCGTTTATTTGTAGAGATATGATTCCCAAGCCGGGTTAGTTATTTCATCACGATAGTCAGAATGGATAAGGCGATATTTGCCGTTATCGGCTAAATCTATAAATACAAATATAGACTGGCCTTGTACACCCTGAAGCGTTTCATAGCTCCAAATTTCATGGGCATTTCTATCAAGTAAAGCAGGTTCCCGATCAAGGAAATCGGGTGGGCCATATATTAAAAAGATTCTCCCCCTATCGGTTTTCCAGCCATCAGTTTCACTAACGGAAAAATTGATTTTAGTTTTGAACAACCGCTGGATATAGTCATTTTTGAATTCGTTTTCCGGTGTGTCAGGGCTAGGATCTCTGGTTTGCCAAAATTGGAATATGAACTCTCTCTTTCCTTTTAACTCCAACTGCTTAAATACTTTTTTTTCCTCATTGGTTGCAATATAAGCAATTTGTTCGAAATAGTTTTGCAAGGCAGGTTCATCAAATTCCCGATACACTTTGCGCTCCTGATCAATTTCGAGCGCTAAAGCATCGGCCTTTCTGAATATTGAGAATGTTTTTGAAATATCTGTATGTCTATTTGAGGTGTTATCAATTACATCCAACTTGAGAATATATCGATTGCTCTCAAGGGTGGAAAGATCGAAGGAAGTATAGATTGCTGCATTTTTACCTCTCTGGGGGCGTTGCTTGCCGCGAATGCGACTCAGAGTTTTACCTTCAGTATTCTCAATGATATAGTCGACGCAATAGGTTCCCTCAGAGCCATTGGAAAAACCGAGATTATACAATTCTGCATAAAAAGTGAGATTTTCCATTCCATCACCATATAGCGATTGGGGATTTGGCATGACGTGCAGATTGTTCTTGACGAAGGGGTTGTTGACATCTGTAGCTTTCTTAATGTGTGAGGCAAACTGGATATCACTTAGCACAAGTGAATCCTCAGGGAAGGTTGAAATTTCTACCGGCACACGGTTAGAGGATTTGCTGCCGTTATTAATATCCTGTAGGGTTGTCAGTATTTGATAATGGCCCGGCTTCAAAAAGAAGGGTTGTGTAAAAATAAACTGTTGGCCGGGTTCGATAAGATCATTGTTAAAAACAGTATCAGTTTCAACAATTTCTTCTTGAAAAACAACGGAGTCTTTTTGAATGATTTTCGTATCCAGCTTAAATCGTGCAATGTAGCCTGGGTTATTGTTTTGATACGTCAACCCCTGACGGTTTATACTTTGATAAATTTCAAGCTTTGTGTGAGTAACATCTCCCCGGAATTTGGCAACATCCACACTTAATCTTAAAGGTTTTTGAGGTTGAGCCAATTGCCCAGCTACAAAGTCTGGAAAAATCAGAGTGTGCAGCATCAAACAAAAGAAAGTAAGTTTTAAATATCTAAACATTTCGCTTAAACCTCTTTGTTGCAAAAGGGCGCTGTGGTCATGATACATACTGAGACAGAAGCCGGCTTTTGGTTTGGTTAATTTCAAGTTGGTGGAACGTCTCCAGGTTCCAAGACTGGAACTACCTGTAATTTGTATTTATGCCAATAATATTTAAGGTCATCTCGAGCCCAATCTGAATAAATTTCCTCCCAGCTATGTAATTGCATGTGGGGGCGAAGCGTATCCCACACCACCACAGGCTCATTCATGGCCTGATAACGAAAGTCACATGAAACACGTAGAAGTTCGTCCGTAATATTGGGATAAGCTTTGTGAACTGTTAGGGAATGAAAAATAATAACATCGCCTAATTGAAAATCAGTGCTAAGCCATTCCTGAGCTTCATCGTCCACAACTGCACATAGTCCACCTGTCCCTTCAGCTTCTTGAGTAGGTAGAATGCCAGCTTTATGAGAATTGCGTGCAACCAACAATCCACCTAATTCTTTAGGGCAATCACTCAGAGGGAACCAGACCGTATGAAATTCCTGGCTACCTTGAATAAAGACATAATCCTGATGTGATGGCGTCGTCTTTTTTGAGGATCCGGGCAGCGTAATACGGGCAATATTACGTGGATGAGGGAATACATGACCACCCCAAATACCAGAAAGAGTTGAAATGATTTTGGGATGATTGGCAAGAAGATGGAAGTTTTCTAATTTCTGTATCTCGCTGTAGACATCGGTAAATTCAAAATATCCACTATATGCATCGGACTTGCCTTTCCGGGCAAGTAGATCCGAACCTTCTAATAGCCAACCGTATTTTTTGCAAATATTAAGTATCTCAATAAGAAGATTTTGCAAAGGTTCGCGATCGATAAGATTTCTAAAAAATAAATAGCCATCTTCATTTAAGCGATTTCTAAGGGCGGTTGGTTGATCGAGCAAATCCTGAGATTCAACAAATGGGCGAATTCCCATAGTAAACTCCTAAAGTAAGGTTACAAAAGAACCTTAGTCAGCCATTCTGTAATAAGAGATGTCATTTCGAATTTTGCTTGTGAACGCCACAGATCGCTTCCTCCACCGGCATTGATATACGTTTCAATTTTGCTTAATGGGTTTTGACTTGTTTGATAAATAGCAAGAGCCTGTGAAGCTGAGTGCACGTCTTGAATGCTAACCAGTACCAATATCGGGCAGTCAGGAGAGTCCTCGATTGTATTATATCCAGCTGAATCCATCACTGCCGAGACCAGAATAGCACCACTTAACTTATTGTTCAAGTCAGTAACCATCAAAGCGCTTCGCGCAGTTAATGCCGTACCCAGAATTGCTATTTTATCAGGCATTACATTGGATTGCTCAAGTAAGAGGTGTACAGCCGTGTCGGCATCAATCCCCAGGTTAGCAATGCTTTCCACAACTGACTCATTGTCAATCTGTGAGGCACCTGAATTTCTAACATCAACAGACAGCACAACAAAATCATTATTACAAAGCTCGGTGGCAAGGTCGGAATAAATTTCTCTGGATTCTCCAAAAGGGCTGAGAAGGACAACTCCGGGATATTTCTCCTTATCAGAGTTCGGGTTGTATAGGTCAGCAGAAAGCTCTATGCCATCTTCCGTTATCATAGTTACTGACTTCTTGTTTACTTCTAAAGAGTCTGATTGCTGTGTTAGGGGCTTTAGCACAAAGGTCATAATCAGTATGATTGCTGTTATTATTAGGATGGCCCATATTCCGCTTTTCATTTTTTCATTCATAGATATCAACTGCTCCTCGCATAGTCAAAACATTAATATAAATTAATAAAATATACTCAAAAAAGCAAACGGTTAAGGGTAATGAAAGTGAAGATTTTTATTTTTTTAAGCTATGAGCAAAATGTCTGAAACAGATATGCCTTAGCCTCAAATTTTCCTTATTTTATTTAGAAAAAATTGCAGTTCCTGGTATTTCTTTTCCATAACCGGATGTGATATTTTTGATTCGTCTAATTTTAAAATTTCGTCGAAAAAAGGGTGGAACATTGACTTACGTCTTGACAACTTCAGTTGCTCAAAAAGTCCTCCCGGTTTAGTATCACCTTCGCCGCGAACGCCTTTAATCGGTTGCACAGGCTTGGAATGCTTTCTGGCATTGCCCAACATAGATAGAGCTTTTTCAAAATTTCCTTTTTCCCAGGCGACATAACCTCTCAAAAAATAGGCTTCGATACTTTTAAAGTTGGAGCCCAGCACAGCATCAAAGTGCTGTCCGGCCAGCTGCAAGTTGTCATTAATCAATGCCACATGACCCAAACGCAGGTGCGGACTGGATTCTTCCTTATTTATTCTGAGGGCCGAGCGAAATTGAGCTTCAGCTTTTTGGATATTAAAGAATTCTTCATGCTCAGTGTTCAGGTATAAATTTCCGAGCTGATAGTGAGCGCGGGCATTGGTGGAATCAACAACAAGCAATTGCTTCCAAGCCTTTTCTGCCTGAGTGAATTTACTCAAAGCAAACGAAATGCTTCCAAAGTAGTACAACGTGTTTTCATGGTCTGGTTTGAGTTGGAGCGCATGTTTATAACTCTCGTTGGCCTTTTCCAGCCTACCTGCCAGGCGATGTTCTCCCGCCTGGCGATAGATTTGCCAAAATTGTTGTGTTCTGTTTTTATCTTCCTCGCTCAATGCTGTATTATCGGTCTGCAAATCAACCGAGGGGGATCTGCTTTTAAACCAAGTGATGGTTGCGAATAGAATTATAATTGTGATGCCTGAAATAGGTAGTAATTTTTTCATATTGCGTTATTTTTTAATATCTTTACCTTCCGTGATCCTTAAGGTTTGGTTGGCTAAAAGATTTTCAAAAACCTGCTTTAATCCACTCGGCCAGATTATTTCAAGAGTATCAGATTGGCTTTGGCTTCCCAGGCCAAAATGCTCAACCAGGCTGTTCTGCGACATATAGGAACATTGCGCACCCACCTGCCTAATTTGAATATCATCTTGAGTAACCACTCGCAGCTTAGCCCCGATTGCCTGAGGATTACTTTTTTCTCCCGTTAGCTCGACTTTTAGCCAGTTGTTTTGGTTGCCCCCTTCGTTCTTTAAAAGGATGCATTGTTCGCCGTTATTGACAACAAAAATATCAACATCCCCATCGTTGTCGTAGTCAGCAAATGCGGCTCCGCGACTAACTTTTTTAGTGTTAAATATCTTCCCACTGACCAGAGAAACATCAAAAAAGCCCTCATCCACACTGGCATTCCAGAACAATAAATCCCGCATCGGGAGCAATAGATGCGAATTTTCCTTTTGCTGGAACGTGCTGCCGTTGGCAACGAATAAGTCAAGACGTCCGTCGTTATCATAGTCAAAGAAGGATGTCCCCCAGCCGATATAATCCAGTGCGATTTGACCCAGGCCATAACGATCGGCTTCATCCATAAACCTGATCGCTTTCACCTTGGAATCGTTATGTGAAAATTCTCCGGATTTGTTGGTATAAAGCGCGTTTTCTTGAGCGATCCAATGGGTGACAAACATGTCCATATCCTCGTCGCGATCCCAGTCACCAATGCCGATGCCCATGGCGCCACGGTAATCGGCTACCATCGCTTTGTGGCTGATTTCTTCGAAAACGTTTCCCTCCAAATTGCGTAAAAACACATTATCCGAAACATCATTTGCTACATAGAGATCAGGCCAGCCATCATCATCAAAATCGCACCAGGCGGCGTTTAGACTTTTGCCGTTTTGTCCAGCTACACCGACCCGCATCGCTATTTCTGTAAAAGTGCCATCGCCATTATTTTGGTATAACAGATTTCTTTCAGGGGCAAAAGTAGAGGGATTAATGCTTGCTGGCGTAGCCACATTATATTGCATGGCGGTACCAAGATCTCTAAGATCTTCATACTTCACATAACCGCAAACGAACAGGTCCAAAAATCCATCGCGGTTAAAATCAGCCCAGGAAGCACCGGCCCAGAAACCTCTTAAATTTCCCAAACCTGTTTCTTTGGTCTTGTTGCTGAAAGTGCCATTGCCATTGTTTTGGTAAAATATATTCTCTCCATAATTGGTTACAAAAAGATCGAGCCAACCATCTTTGTTCGCATCTCCCCAAACAGCAGCCATTCCCCAGCCCCTGAAATCAACGCTTGCCTGCTCACTTACTTCAGTAAAAGAGCCATCACGGTTGTTGTGATAAAGAGCGCAATGTGCCGGAGATTGTGAGATCCCCTCATCAGAAAGGGTCAGTGGGCCAACCTGATTGACGACGAATAGATCAGGCCAGCCATCGTTGTCGTAATCTCCCCACGCAGCTCCGGATCCCATGTCCTCAGGGAGTTGTGAGCTACGTTGGCCTGAAAAATGGCGAAACTCGATGCCGGCATCTTTGCTGGCATCCACAAAAGTTATTTTAGGATAATTGTCAGGTAGATTGCGGGTAAGCCTTGCAACCACACCGTCGATCTTTTCCCCTGGGAGATACGGTTTTTTTTCTGACTGCAACCAGATTGTCAGAGATACTGTTCCTAAAAAAAGCACGCCGAGACCTGTAGTAAAAATAATAAGTCGCCGTCGGCGCGAAAATCTACTCAGCATTATTTTACCAGGTCCCCATCGTTTCTACTTTTATCGTTTCTCGATCTTCAGAAATTACCGTGATGGGAGCGGTTACACCCGCTTCCTCACCAAAGAGAAAGTTGAGTAGGAACTGATCGACTTTCCGGTACATCAACTTTGCCTCGATCCGCAGTTCAGTAATTGGTTTATTCGGCAATTTGAATTGAAATTCTTCTTTTTCACGACGCTTGGATTTATTGACCGTCATGCTGGTGGGGCAGGGGAAAGTAAACTCTGCCTTATCTGAAAAACCCGGGAACATGGCGCGTTTGAACCTTACGCCAACCATCTCCCACAGGTTATGTCTATCGATCAAATTGCCATATTGGTCCACGGCCTCAGCCTTGAAGATAAAAGAACCCTCCTCGATGAAATGACGGTCGTCCCTTGTACCAGAACTATAGACTTGGTTACCATTCTGATCAGTTACATTCAATTCAACCCAGGCTTGTATAATATCCAGCGGACCGGTCGGGAAATCATGACCCACCTTAGAATTACTCATAAAGGCTTGAATCTTAACTTCTTCACCGGGAACAATTTTTTCCGGCACAACCAGATCAAGAGGTACGGCAGGGCCTGATCGCCATTTATCGGCGATCTCAGGTAATTCAAATTCACCGCGCAGCCATTTTTCGGTTAACGCCGTATGTTCATCCGCTCCAGGTAGATTCAAAAATTTGGGGACAAACTGATTGGCTCCCAGAAAACGGTGGCTCCGGTGTTTTTTATCGCCAGTCGTGCGGTTATAGTCCAGGTCGTCACCACTCGCCGGATCAGACGATTCACTTAGAGGCATGTGACATTCTCGGCACTGAATGGTTTTGGTCGGATCCCCGGGATGATTCCATTGACTTTTGCGCCAATTATCATATTGATTTTGTAATTGCACCCAGCCGACTTTATTGACTTCTTGATCGATGAATTGCTTATGGCAAGCCGCACAGAACTCCGGACTCTTGAACATGCGATGTTGGAGACTCTCAACATGATAACGCGGGTAGGCGCGTATTAAAAAATCACTGATCAGACGAGCCGGTTTGCTTTTATTTAATTCAAACATGTATCGTTTCGGTTGAGTCATCACATAATTTGCGTTGCCTTTGATGTCTGTTTCCTTAATCGCATGGCAGGCAATGCAGGAGATTCCCTCTTGATAGCCTGCGAGATTGGTGAGGTCTTCAGTGAAAATATTCTTTGTGCCGGAAAAGAGTGAAATCGGATCGTGGCAACCGCCACAATATCGAGTCGACTCCGGTCCATTCTGTTCAGCCATTACTTTTTGTACAGCCTGAAACGCCGGATCCATTGCCGAGTAGCGATGGGCACTGACCTGCCATTCCTGATAAATTTGTTGGTGGCATCCGGAGGTACCACAACTCTCTGACCCGCTCAGGGATCGCGAATCAAAGGCTCCATTGGTGCTGGTATTGGCTAAACTTGGGGCGAACGGGCGCTCCGGTCCATACAGGTAACTGTAATCTTGTGGAAGTTCATTTACTAACTGAACAGGTTCGTAAGCATAAGCCAACAGGCCGACAGCGACAAATAGAAAAACAACGATCAACAAACTATTGAAACCAAAACGCCTTTGAGCCGAGGTCACCGGTGCCAGTGTTTCGAGCTTGCCTGCTTTGATATTGCGAATTACAATAACAGCAAGGTGCGGAACCAAAAAAGCGATCAATGCAAACGTGGAGAGGATGTGAATCAGATCCCACGTGTAGTTAATTCTGGTTTGAAAAAAAGATTGATAAGTAAGAAGTAGCCCGGAAACGGAAGCCACAATGGTGATCGCCATGGCAAGGTATCCCGTGAGCTTGATGTGGTTCATGGTCGCGGCACGGTAGATGAGCCAATGACGAATTTGATACCAGACATAGGGAATGATAAATATTAGACCCACTACCGTATGCAGCAACACCGTAATCTGATTTGAAACATTGAAGGGCAATAAGTAAATAGACAACCCTGTCAAGGTTTCAAAAAGTAAAAATCCTGAAACGAAATAGAGTAGCTTATGCTGCCATTCCCTGGCCTTGGTTTCCTGTGTCTGTAGGTTATTCATGCGGTTTACCTCCCAAGAGTTTGGTGTCTTCGGCATGGACGATACCTGTGTTGTCCATGCCAATTTATCATGAATCTGAATGAGAAGTGATTATCTTACAATCAAATATATTAACGGATTAAGTTATTAATTGTAATGATAATCTATATATGTACTACTGTTAGAACCATAGGAAACCAAAGAGTCATCAACTTTGGTTCGATTTAAATAAAATTAGATTAAAAGACAAATAATCAACAAGTTCAAAAAAAACATAAGGGTAAGAAAAATCATTTTAAATAGTTGAATTCATACAGCGCAGACCTCGCACCTAGACTGAACATTTTTTCGGGTTGAAGACATGGCTTCATTGCTTCAGCACTGTTAACTTGCGATAGGTTATAAAATGACCACTTGAAAATTTTTGTATGTATATCCCCGAGGGAAGAGGTTGACCATTTCTGTCAGTTCCGTTCCAAGATATAGAATGATCCCCGGCCGCAAAGCGAGCCAGTACCGGAATAGCAACGAGACGGCCTAATATATCATATATTTCAATTTTAATATGGGCTGATGCACCCGCCCTGAATAGGATATGGGTGCGATTGTTTAATGGATTGGGATAATTATTCAGTAAGGCGAAACCTTTTGGCGGTGTGCTGTTTTTAATTTTTATCCCGGTTACAATACCCAAATTCTCTTTTATCGTTATTGTTTGGTTTGCTGGTATGTTCTGAAATTCTTCTTGTATTCCGGATGGCCATTCTACTTTGATATTCTGCACAGTCTGCGCACTGCCTAAGCCAAAATGAATTGGTGTTTTCGACTGTCCAAAAAACTCAATGCCATCGTTTGGTCTGTGGTAAGTCTTATTGTCGACCGTAATTCTAACTACGGCCCCACGGCCATCCCGATTACTGTGTGTTCCTATTAAATTGATTTTCAAGTAATTGCCATCTTGTGTTGCATTTTGATATAAATATGCAGCGGTTTTCAAATTTGCCACCACTATATCAAGCCGACCATCATTATCAAAGTCCGCAACGCATAATCCTCGAGCTTCTGCCTGGCCGTTAGCACCACTCTGTTCGCTAAAATCTTCGAAGGTACCATTACCATTGTTTCTAAAAAGCAGGTTGTGAAATGCGTTTCCAAAAATACCATTGGCTACATAAAGATCAAGGTCGCCGTCTAAGTCAAAATCAAAAAATTCGCAGCCCCAGGCCCAGTTTGTTATTCCTGTTCCGGTCTGCTGCGTAACGTCCTGAAAACTTCCGGAGCCTGTGTGGCGGAAAAGGGGACTCCACTCTCCGTTAAGGTCGTCTGCAATATTAGTATGGTAAATATCAAAGAGACCATCATTGTCGTAATCTCCCAAGGTGACTCCCATACCGTGACCGTTGTTCGTTAACCCGTATTCCTGCGTGGCTTCCCGAAAGGTGCCATCGGTTCTGTTTAGATAAAAATAGTTATCACCAAAGTCATTCACGCAATAAATATCCGGCCAGCCGTCCATATTGGCGTCCAATATCATTGTCACGTAAGTATTTCCGGATTCGCCCAGGCCCGTGATAGTTGTAATGTCCGTGAATGTGCCGTCTCCATTGTTACGATACATGACATTGTCGCTGCTGGCAGTTAAGCCGTGTTCACCGTAGCTACTAACATAAAGGTCGAGATCACCATCTTTGTCCAGATCGAACCAAGCTGCAGTGGAACTGTCGCGTATTAATAAATCCAGCCCGGCACTGTGTGTGATATTCCTGAAAGTACCATCCCCTAAGTTTTCATAAAGTTCGTCAACCCCTTTATTGGTCAGATACAAATCGACATCACCGTCATTGTTAAAGTCTCCCCACGAAGCACCGAAATTTTCAACCAAGTTATTTTGCGGAATGGTTGTGGTATCGATGATACCCTCTACGCCAGCATTTTTAGCAACATTGGTAAAGGTGCCGTCTCCATTATTTTTGAAAAGTGAATTAGGTGAGCCAGGGTGGGAAGAGGAGTTGGGAGCTCTGGACACAAAATAAATATCAATAAATCCGTCATTGTCATAATCGGCGGCGGCAACACCATTGCCATAGAAGGCATATTCCAAGCCGACCTGCAGAGTTTTTAGTTGAAATGGCTGTGCAAATGATGACGTGGATATAAGTAAGAAAATGGATAAATTCAGTATTAAGGCCGAGCAAATTTTTTTCATATCTCTTTATCCGTAGACCGAGGTCACCGTTACAAGGGCTAAGCTTTTCTGCATTGCCTTAATGAAAGTTGTCCAATTTAATTAATTTTTTTTGTGCTACAAAGTTTCCGCTCGAGAATTTTAGAATATAGATTCCGGAAGAGAGGGGGGTCCCATTTTTGTCGGCGCCATCCCAGGCTATGCCATGTTCACCCGCTCTAAAATATCCCTCAACCGGAGTGGCAATAAGATGATTATTTAAATTGTAAATTTCAATCTTAATACGCGCTGAAAAAGCGCACTGAAAACGAAGTTTGGTGCTATTGAGTATAGGGTTTGGATAGTTATCTAGCAAAGAAAATTCGTCTGGTACAGGGCCATCATTTTTCACAACAGCTGAGATGATGGTCTTTTCCATACCCATGCCTTCGGTAATCGTGAGTGACTGATTTGCTGCGGACACAGTGAAAAATTCTTGTTCAATGCCGGATGGCCACTTCACCTTAATATCTACAATCGTTTCATTACCCAAACCAAAATGGACAGGTACCTTCGACTGTCCATGTAACTCAATACCGTCGTTAGTTCTATGAAGAGTCCTGTCACTTGCAGTAATGCTAACTACGGCTCCCCGGCCATCGCGATTGCTTTGAGTTCCAACTAGGTTTAATTTTAAATAATTCCCATTACGTGTTGTGTTTATATACAAATTTGCAGTGGTCCTCAAGTTTGCTACCACCATGTCAAGCCGGCCATCGTTGTTAAAATCGGCTACACATAACCCCCGGGCTTCCGGTTGATGGTTGGCGCCGCTCAGCGCGCTGATATCCTCAAATGTACCATCGTCATTGTTTCGATAAAGAAGGTTGCCATAGTTTTCTCCAAAAAATCCATTAGCGACATAAAGATCGAGGTCTCCATCTAAATCGAAATCAAGGAATTCACAACCCCAGGCCCAGTGTGTAATTGCAGTTCCGGACTTCCGGCTAACGTCCTCATAAATACCGGATGCTGTGTGACGGACCAGTGGACTCCACTCCAGGTTAATATCATCGCCAATATTGGTATAGTAAATATCGAAAAGGCCATCATTATTGTAATCCCCAATGGCGGCGCCCATGCCATGGCCATCATTTTCCAATCCGTATTCTTTTGTAGCCTCATGAAAGGTGCCATCGCTGTTGTTTAAATAAAAGACGTTGCGGCCAAAATCGTTCACACAATAAATATCCGGCCAGTCGTCCATATTGGCATCTAATATTAATGCCGTGTAGGTAAAGCCGGGTTCGCCCAGCCGTGTGACGGCGGTAACATCAGTGAATGTGCCATCGCCGTTGTTGCGGTACATTATATTGTCGCTGCTAGCATGTAAGCCGTGTTTCCCGTAGCCGCAAACATAAAGATCGAGATTGCCATCTTTATCCAAATCAAACCAAACAGCGTTGACACTGTCCCTAATCAATAAATCAAGGCCGGCACTTTGTGTGATATTTCTGAAAGTTCCATCTCCTAAATTCTCATACAGTTCATCAACTCCTTTGTTGCTCAAATACAAATCAACATCGCCGTCATTGTCAAAATCTCCCCACGATGCACCGAAATTTTCAACCAATTGATTTTGAGGACTGGCTGTGGTATCGATAATGCCCTCTATGCCGGCCTCTTTGGCAGCATTTGTAAAGGTGCCGTCTCCATTATTTTTGAAAAGTGAATTAGCTGAGCCAGGGTGGGATGGGTGTCTGGGATCGCTGGACACGAAGTAAATATCAATGTGGCCGTCGTTATTGTAATCGGCTGCAGCAACGCCATTTCCATAGTAGGCATTTGAAAGACCTGTCTGATTGGGTTGTAATTTAAAGGTTTGCGCAGAAATTGAATTAGAAAAGAGTAACGGGAATGAGAAAAATAGAAAGAGAGTTGTTAATATATTAGCTATGTGATGGTATGCCTTGTTTCTGAAAAGGAGTTTCATTTAAATCAACCTGGCCTAACCCAGAAGTACGAACATTTACTTAATTCTGGCGGACAACAATGGTTGTCCGCCAGAATTAGCTTATAACATGGATTCTTTTCAGAATGATACTGTGAAAGAGAATCTATGCGTATCGTCGAGTAGACCAAAGTCTGTAAAGGCATAGTCTATACTCATATCTGCACTGCTCCAGGGGATCACAAGTCCGCCACCGAATGAAGCGCCTTCATCGGTATTCTCGATATTAAAGGAATCTTCTGTTCCGGAAAGACCAAATTTATAGCCTCCACGTAAAGTAAGTTTCTCTAATATTTCCCATTCCAAGCCACCGAAATAGGACTGCTCATTGTCTTGCGGCTTGGTTGCATCGATATATGCGGTAAGTCTATTGTCCTTTTCATTTGCTATACCAAAGGAAGCACCAATTGAAAAGGTCAGGGGAATCGGCGCACCAAATTGAAAGTATTCAAGGTCGCCGCCAAGGTTGGTCAAGCGAGCGCCGAATGTCAGATTTCTCCAACCTGAATTGTAAATAACCCCGAAATCACCCGCGATCGCACTGGCATCAAGATCGTCGATCTTTTCACGGATCAATTTGATGCTGGCGCCAAGCGTTAACTTGTCTGTAAATTTCCGGGATATGGAAAGGTTTACAGCCAAATCATAGAAGTCATAAGTAGCTCCAGTTGCCTGATCTGCTTGTTGAGATGCAGTGCCAGGGGTCGGAGCGATGTCTCGGTTCGCAGTAATGTCACTCTTGCCAAGATAGATAATACCGGCGCCAATGGTGCCGATGCCATCAAGATAGAAAGTGGCAGCGAGTGCGTCATGAGTCATGGCTACTAACCAATCATTATGGCTAAAAGAAATATTGGTTTTTTCAGAATAGATGCCCGCCGGGTTCCAAAACATCATTGTTGGATCGCCGGCAACCGTTGTCACGGCGGAACCCAGGGCGGTATGACGAGCACCAACCGCAATCTTCAAAAATGAAGCTCCGGTGAGCCCAGGTTTTTGAGCAAAGCCCATCGTCGTCGTTAGCATAACCACGACGATGATAAATGCTGTTAAGTATTTTTTGTTTTGCATAGGTTTCTCCTCACAATTGCAAAATACTGAAATTTAAGTATTAAATGGCAAATTATCTTAAGATTGATAAAAGGCCTTTTTCAACGCCACGGTCATGCTCAACTACCCAAATGTATACACCGCTTGCTACCTCAACACCATTTTTCGAGAACATTTTCCAGAAAAAGGTGCCATTAGCCTCAGTCGGAGACTCATAATCGATACGATCGATGATTTGTCCGGACAGATCCAATATTGTGATAGTTGCACGGGTAGGTAGATTGGCAAAAAGGATCTTATGTTCTGAACCAACATCATGAAACGCCAACCGCTTGTAAGGATTTGGCCGCACAACGATATTAGCTCGACTAAGTTCCAAATCAGCCGGAGTGGCGGGTGGTGATACGAGTACATAATCTGCACCTATATCTTTCAACGCTTCAACATCGGTCGCATCGGGATAAAATGGATCCCGCGGTGTGTTTGGCCAGGTATTTTCCCAAAGGCCAGAGCGCCCGTTGACGTTGACTTTGCCACTCTCTATCCAGCTAACTGAGCCGCCCTCCAACTGATCATATGGAGCAGGAGGGGTAGTGTTTTTGTAGGCCGCCACGTAATAAAAAAATGTTTGTCCCGGCAGCGTGAAGGCATCCTGATCATCTTCCAAAGCATAAGGGAATTCTGAGGCGTCCACCCCGCGAGGATTTTGGAAATTATCCAGTTCGGCATTTGAAATAATGCCAAGAAGTGAATACGGCCCCCAATACTCGCCTGGCCTTTCCCTTACGCGGGTAAAATCTGTCAACATCGGATTAAGAGGATCCGGGGTAGGACGGTTTTCCTCTCCGGGCGTGTTGGTTTTCCAGTAGACGCTTTCATAGATTATGCCGTCTACAGTAGGATCGTATGGTGGCCAGGCCTTGGACCGGTAGACTTTGTAGCCATCGGCATCCGCAACCGAGTTAAACATGATCAACGGTTTTACATTGGTTGATCCGGTTACCTTGATATCCGGAACAGCGGGAGCCCCTGGATCCAGGAAAGAACCATCAGGCTGAATACCGTCATACATTGCCCGGGCACCTTTGATAGCGGCGCGTAATCCGGTTAGACGATGGCCCATGGCACGAACGAAATAAATCCGAATCGTCTCATCAACTTCAAGAGCAAATGGACCGAAACCACCTGTTGGGTTTTCGTTAAATGCAGCCTCAGAGACGAAACCCTCATGCAGCAGATCGGCCTGAAACGGACGATTTTGAGAGCCACCAAATGTCGGAATTGGATTGGGTCCCGGCAAAGTGATGCCCTGGTGACTGGTTACCGGCGGCACCAACTCAAAAGCGCCATCAGGATATTCCCAGGTATTCGGATCATCCTTGACAACAAAAGAACTCAGATCATCTTCGTTGCCAGAGGCAAACAATGCAGGATTCGGGTTAAAGTCAACATCCGTACTGGACCGGTTCTTACTGCCGGCAACAAAAAACTGGGCAGTGGCGGTGAGATGGTGACCACGAGCAGATGTGCCAACACCACCTTGCCAACTTTCCGTGGTGGTATTAGCCATAAACCAGCCTCTTCTCTCACCTTCCCCGACCGGAGGTACCACTTCTTCCCCGGCAGAGTTTTTAAATGCAAGCATTTTTTCGCCAACTACCGCCCCATTCTCGATTTTCTTGGCGCCAAGATAGGTCCAGCCGTATATTATATCATGATACCAGCCGGTATTGGTGCCCTGGTTGGCAGAGAGACCGGGGTCATTCTCGAAATCCCGGTTAACTGCGCCAAAGCCATAACCACTGATGGACCAGGGAGCGCCATTTTCATCCGGTGTGGCATCATGGAAGCCCGGACGGTAACCACCGGTATTGTACCAACGGGTACCGGCAGGGGTCATCGACATATACCACGGTTCACCGTGATACTGCATGGCCAACGATTCGATACGATGGTTGGAAAGATCAACAACGCCGTCGCCATCAATATCCGCTTCACCGGTGTTGTGAAACTCAACCTCAACGATTTGCTGGTCGTCCAGGTTGCCCCATGGCGTGGTCATGGAAATCGCACGCATTCTGACATCTATGCCCACATTAGTAGGCCAACCAGCCTCGTAGTAAACCACACCTTTACGCCCATCTTTGAAAAACGCGCCGCCTTCACTTTTGCCGCCGGGCCGCACATAATCCCGTGCCGGATCTCCAGCGCCGGGAACTTTGCTTCCATATCTCAAATAGGAATACTGCAAGTCTTTTGGTTCCAGCGGGACTTGCGCAAAATTTTTAAGATTGGCATCTGCAAATTGCAGACTTGGATCATAGACCGAAGCTGCTAGTGGTTCGCCCCAACCTCCGGCAATATTTTTTCCAAGCGGCCAGGCTGCAACAGTGTTGCCAAACCGCCCGCTACTCACATAGCGAGATTGAAAGAAAAGCCAGTTTCCGTTTGCTGATTCCTTATCCCCACGCGCTTGAAAATCATCAACGTAGGAGTTTCTGCCCGGCCAAGCGCCGGGAGTATGTGGTGGCCTGTAGGATGCCCAGAAGTTACCAGCCACGATGACACCATTGCCACGTGGGTCATTAGCGCTTGTTGTAAATACGATCGTCAGCCCGACGGCAATAACCAAGCCGAGCATCAGGATTCTTTCTTTGATTTTCATGTTAGCTCCTCATATTATCCTAGTTTGAATCAAGTAAACCCAAAGGATTTACTTCAAGTTTATGTTGACCCCAAGATAAAATTCTCTTGCGTTAAGATAATAGGGTCTGCCAAACGAGTCTGTTGGCATCTGTAAACTACCTTCTGGATCTTCTTCTGAATCACTCAGCCTTGCTCCTGCCGCTGCATCCGGGTCGTTGTCTGGTCTGCCGAGTTCCCAAATTTCCCGATCAAAAGTCTCTCGTGCGGGTTCATTTGAAATACTACGGATGTTCGTGCGGTTGAACAGGTTGCGAGCTTCAAAAAACAGCTCCAAACCCAGGGATGAGAAATTGAAGAGTTTTGAAAGGCGAGCATTCACAAAGTAAGTACTCGGACCGATCCCCAGATTAAGATTGCGATCAAAAAATGCATCAGGATTATCAGGGTCATCGTGGAACTGCTGGTAATAGAACCCACTTGTCCATTCACCAATAAACGTGGCATTTACCTTTGCCGGAAAGAATAGCTGCAAAGTACCATTCAAACGATGTGGACGATCAAAGCCACCTGACAGTTGATTTGAGCCACCCTGGGTTACAATAATATTACGTTCACGTGAAGGTCGGCGTTCAAGTTCTTCCCAAGGAAGACGCGCGAACTCGGTGCTGTCCTGTCCTGCACTGAAAGCCTCTTGAAAACTTCCTACACCACCGGCTTGCTTGATGTAGCTAAACGCATAAGAAAGACGTCCGCCCCACCATTTGCCGGGTCTTTTGCTTAGTTCAAGCTCAATACCACGCGCATCCGAATATCCCCATGTCGTATTGAATCGGATTGGAAGATTTTCGGAAGTTGTCAAGGTATAGGCTCGGGAACCTGTCTTTTCAACATCACGATAGTATCCGGTACCGGTGATCAGGTAATCATCCGTAAATGACCACTGAGCGCCAATCTCGTAGTTGATTGACCGAATCGGATCTTGATCGGGACGAACAGATGGAGGTGAGGGCGAAGCTGCATAATTGGTGAAATTATAATCTTCATAGAGGGTTGCATAATTTGGATATTGAAAATAACGACCAAATGAATAATGCATGGCCAGGTCATTTGTTACCGGATGGGATACACCAATTCTCGGACTGAAGAACCATTCATAACCAACCGCATCGCCACGCTTGACATCATAGCGCAGAAAATCACCATCTTCGTTGTTGACCTGATCCACAGGATCCCATTCATTGCTGAACAACTCGGTATCATTATCAAAACCATCGACACGAGCGCCAATATTGACTATCAAGCCTTCAAATTCGATTTGGTCCTGGATATACGCAGCGAATTCTTGTGGCTGAAAATCGAGGAATTGAACATGAGCTTTAGAGGTCGGGAACTCTTCACCTCTACCATACAACTCAGGTACAAATGTATTAACCTCTACACTGTGTCTGGTGTAACTGGCTCCGGCTTTGATTTGATGATTATACGTCACCTGACTGGTTAAATCCACCTTGAGGTTGACTTTATCTCTGCCAAATTCCTGATACATTGCAATTGGATAAGAGGTCAGGTACTGGCCGTTTACACCAATCCCACCAACTGGAAATTCGGCTTGATTTAGTTTTTGCCAACCCGCTGGATTAAGCGTGGAACTAAAAAATACCGGTTGGTCTGTAGACCCAAAAACAAAACCATTTTCCGAGCCAACCTCACCATTACCGCCTACATATTTGATGTATTCATCAATTGTATCGAATTTGATAAAGTCACCCGTATCATCCAACCCAGGTGTGCCATCACCATCGTCATCAGGATAACCAATCTTTGAAATATTGGTCGTACGTGAAGCCCTGACTTCATAAAATGTTTTGGCATTAAGGGTATGGGTATACTTGAGATACCCTACTGTGGAGAGATCCTTATATCGGGGAGCGCCCTCCATGAAGAACTTATATCTGGGGTTATATTTCCAATTAACGAAATCGAAAAATTCGCCGCCATCGTTGAATTGAAACATTCCGGTTAGTTTCTGGTTAGAAGCCAGATTATAATGTGCCTTGAAGCTGCCATTAATTCTCTTAGTACGGTCAAAAGGAAATGCTCCGTCGGTCTGGTTTAAACCAGCATCCACGAAAAATCCACCCTTTTTACCAAGAGGACCGGAAACAGTGAAGTTAGTTTCATGTGAACGACTCAGACTTTCACCACTACTCGGATCATAATTGTACTCATCCTTAGCTTTTTGCGGTGTCCATGTGTAAAGGGCACCCCGAGGGCTGTCTTCATCGGTGAATTTTTGCCCTTCTGCTAAATAGGCATCTGCATCGTGATAAATATTAGATCCCTGATGCTCTTTACCGGATGTTACCTGGGTTCTGTTAAATACATTGAATGTAAATTTCCGTCCACCTTCTTTAGTGACAACATTGACAATACCTGCAGTGGCGGCAGGAAATTCTGCACCAAAAGTACCAGAGAAAACCTGGAGTTCCTGCAAGGCACTGGCCGAGACCGTCAGTCCGCCGTTGTCACGTTCATCGGTAGGAGTCATGTTAAAATGGAAATGTCCAGCCTCACGACCGTAAGCGCCTTGACCCCGGGAAAAATAGGCATCTGTTACATCAACGCCGTCGACCAGAGTCTTGGTTTCAGCTTTGCTACCGCCGCGAATAAATCCACGATAAACACTAGGTGTGGATTCTATAAGCTGGTTGATATTCGCAACCGGGAGTGTATTGTTGAGCTCAGTTGCTCCGTACTTAGACGCCGTGGCGGTCTGAGATTTTTCGACCAGTGGCGCTTCAGCGAGAACAACAACTTCCTCTCCCTCAATTACACTTGTTTCGAGAAGGAAATTATGATGTGACGTCAAACCTACACTGACCTGAACATTTTCTGTGGCGATTGCTTTATAACCGATAAAGCTGGCCTTAACAGTAAATGTGCCGGGAGGGACATTTATTATAAAATAACGTCCTTGTGAATCTGTACTGGCACCCAATGATGTGCCCACAATGATCACATTCACACCAGGCATTACTTCGCCATTTGCTTGTTCTTTTACTACACCTGCTATCTTGCCCGTTGTTTGTGCAAAAACCAGCGAGCCATAAGCCATTAGAATTGTTATAAATGTTAAGATAGATAACATTCTATTTAGCTTGGAGGGAAATATCCTCATTTTCCTGTCCTCCGTTTCATTTTGTTAGGTACAATTAATGTTAGAAAGAATTAACTGTTGTAATCTTAAACAGATTTAAACTGTTTAAACCTCAACTGTAACTTAGGGCATGATGCACCTCCCTTAATATTTAAAGCGTTAAAGTAAATATTACTTCTGTGCATAATGTTGATAAGAGTGTACGAAAGTGGAACTTAAGGCTTAAAATTATGAAAAATATATAGATATACGCTAAAATCTAACAGATTGGTAACAATTATCTTTGCAACTTATGCTAAAAAATATTGCACATATAGAAAATGGCTAATCTGAGCTTGAAAATACTTGATTCGGACTTTTTGGTTATGTACCCTTAATACAGAAACAGCAAGGCTTGTCTAACTAAGGAAGCAATTTTTTAAGCATGAAAAACAATAGTTTAACTTAGGTTTTTAGGAGTTGTTGACAGGATTTATGTCCTGAATAATTCAGTGAAATAATACTGGTGAAGTTATTATTTTTAAAATAAAAAAAACTATGGCTGAAATCAAATTGCCTTTTCATCCTTCAACATATTCACCAATTATTCTGCACCTTTAAGGGATTTTGTTGATAAACTTTCAGCATTGGTGGAATTAAAATAGATTTTATTTTTTAACAAAAGCAAAAATAAACTTGTTTACTTTTTGCTCAATGGTTTTTGATGATTAACCGAAAGGAAACCAAATGACTATTATGGGTCTGCACATAATCGATGCTTTTCTTATCGTCCTCTATTTTGTGATAATTCTCTGGATAGGCAAGCGGCTCAAGCAGCGAATGCATAATACTAATGATTACTTTCTTGCAGGTCGCAAGATGGGCAAATTATACCAGTTCTTTCTCAGTTTTGGCGCATCTACTGATGCGAGTCAGGCGGCGGCCGTTTCGCGGGAAATTTATCGTCAGGGTATTGCAGGGATGTGGATTCAATTCCTTGTTTTATTTCTCACACCATTCTACTGGTTTACAGCCTTGTTTTTTCGCCGTTCCCGCCTTACCACTGTTGGAGATTTTTATTCAGAACGGTTTGAAAGCAAATCCCTGGGTGTAGCATATGCGACATTTACCATTGTTACTGTACTGATTGGAAGTGCGGTGGGATATATGGTTGCGGCAAAAACCTTTATGGCTCTCACCCCCAAGCCGGCGGTTGAATATACGGTTGAAGAACAACTCAGCGTGGCGCAATATATGGAATATCGCGATCTGCGTGAAGTTTATTTGGCAGGAAATCTCCCCGACGCGGATAGCGATCGGTATGAAGAATTGAAAGGTCTGGATAACCAGGGGAAACTGCGGTCTTATATTTCTTATGTAGAGCCAGTGTATTTCTATTTCATTTATGGTACGCTGGTTTGTGTTTATGTTGTGATGGGCGGATTTGCCGCAGCTGCAATAACCGACCTGTTTCAGGGGATTTTAATGATTTTTTTCTCCTGCGTTCTTATACCCTTTGGATTGGTCGCAATTGGCGGGTTTAAAGGGTTGCACGCGGCAGTGCCAGAGCACATGTTCTGGTTGTTTGGTACAGATACAATGAGCGAATATGCCTGGTACACGATTGCCGCAATGGCGTTTGCAAATTTGGTGGCCATAATTGGCGTGGCATCCGGCATGCAGGTCAGTGGTTCCGCCGTGGATGAAAATACGGCCCGTTTTGGTCTCATCGGCGGCATGATGTTTAAACGGGTTATGATGTTATTTTGGGCATTGGCCGGCCTAATCGCCATTGGCCTGTATGCCGGCCAATTACATGATCCTGACTTAATTTGGGGTTTCATGACAAGGCAGCTGCTAGGCCCCGGATTGATTGGGATTATGATGGTTGGCGTCCTTGCAGCCAACATGTCAAGCCTTGATGCCGGTTCCGTATCTTTATCTGCACTTTTTGTCCGGCAGGTCTACATGCCACTGCAACCCAACAAGTCTGAAAAGCACTACATTTTTGTTGGCCGGATAATCATTGTCTTCATGATTTATGGCGGAATTGGTATGGCGCTTTACATTTCTAACCTGCTGGAACTTTTCAAATATTTTATTTCGATGCCGGCAATTTTTGGTGCACCAATTTGGCTCGGGTTCACCTGGAGAAGATTGAGTCGCTGGGCCGTGGGCATTCAAATAATAGTATCTTTTATGATTATGGTAATTATTCCAAACGTTTTTCAGTCCTCTCTGACCGCACGCTCTCACGAACCTTTCCTGAAACAAACCGTTGAGCGCCAAATTACGGTCACAACAAAAGCCCTGACTTTGGATGTTGAACAGGGACTTGCCGACAAAATTGGTCAAAAGATCGAGAAGCAGAGAATGGTGCCGGCATACCCAATCTTTTTCGATAGAATTGCCCGCGAAAATCCTGAGGATCCCAACTCGCGTTTAATTGGTTACGGCCGTTTTAACGCAGAAGCTTGGGTAATAAGTCTGCTAGGAATCGATTTTACCAATTTTAGTAAAGCCCAACTTGTGACCGTCCGATTCCTGTTCGCAGCGCTTTTTCCTTTTGCTCTCTTGTTTCTGCTGAGTTATTTCACCAAACCTGCCAGCAAAAAGACACTGGACTATTTCTTTGCCAAGGTTCATACGCCGGTTCAGCCAACCCCGGAAGCTGATATTGAAAAAGTTAAAGAAAATGCCGGCAACATGGCAATATTTGATTCGAGTAAGCTGTTTCCCCGGACGCAATGGGAGATTCACAAGCCGTCAAAAATGGATTATCTCGGATTTTTTGGTACCTGGGCTATGGTAGGATTGGTTGTATTTATCATGTGGCTAATTGTAAACATCGGCGGTTAGTATTAGTTGAGTAATAAATAGTGATTGAGCGAAAATATAGTTTTTTGCTGTCATTGCGAGCACTTCTCAGCAAAGCAATCTCAGTTTTAGGCACGGAAGGAGATTGCTTCGGCAAAAAACGCCGCGCAATGACGGGGCGTTGAATGTGTTTTCGGTCAATCACTAATTAAAAAGATTTCATTGCAAATCAGAAGAATTTAATATGGAGATGTAGCTGTGAAAAAATATCGCATGAACAGACTGTTTAGCAAGCAAGGTAAGTGTCTGGATGTTGCCATCGATCATGGTTTCTTTAACGAAAAAGCATTTTTGGGAAGTATTGAGAATATGGAAAAGGCGATACATACAATCGTCGATGCCCAGCCGGACGCCATTCAATTGACAATTGGCCAGGCGGAAATTCTGCAAAATATTCCTGGCAAAGATAAACCAGCCCTGGTTTTGAGAACAGATGTTGCCAATTGCTACAACCCGGAGTTGCCGGAATATTTGTTCAGCCAGCTCATAGACGATCCGGTGGGTCAGGCTGTTTTTCTGGATGCAGCTTGTGTGGTTGTCAATTTGCTTCGACTCCCTGCTCAACCAGAGTTGACACATCAATGCATCGAGAATATTTGCGCACTTAAGCCGGAGTGTGATCATTATGGCATGCCGCTGATGGTCGAGCCTCTGGTCATGCAAGCGAACGAAGAGAAGGGTGGCTATATGGTTGATGGAGACATCGACAAAATTTTGCCGTTGGTTCGCCAGGCTTGCGAATTAGGCGCAGATATCATTAAAGCGGATCCATGTGATGATGTTTCTGAATATCATCGTGTTATCGAAATTGCAGGGAGGCCGGTTTTACCACGCGGTGGAGGAAGAGCACCGGAAAGAGAAGTTCTGCAACGCACTTATGACCTGGTTCAACAAGGCTCAAAAGGAATCGTCTACGGTCGTAATATTATTCAACATGAAAATCCCCCGTTGATGACCAAAGCACTTATGGCAATTCTACATGATGATGCGGATGTGGAGCAAGCGTTGTCAATTTTGAAAGGATAAACGGATACCGCATAAACGGGAAACATAATAAGAAATTTTGAACAAGCTTGAAGGATTATTAGCCTCCAAGGGTCACAAAGTTATAATTTATTTGGAATTCGACCATGAATATTTGAATTTTTAAGTTATGGTTTGAAAACTGACTTCATGCGGTAGCTTAGTGATTTCTTTGAGACTTAGTGCCCTCGTGGCAAAAAAATATCATCTTGGCCTAACAGGAATTGAGATTAACTATGGCAGCTAAACGAAAAATTCGAGTTGGACTTATTGGCTGCGGCTTAATGGGTAGAGAGTTTGCTGTTGCAGCTGCTCGTTGGCCTGCACTCGTTGATATGCAAGCCTCTCCTGAAATTATTGGAATCTGTGATTTGAATGAGAATTTATTCGAATGGTATAAAAGCAATTTCGATTCGATAAAGACTTACACCACAAATTATGAAGATTTATTAGCCGACAAAAACATTGAACTAATCTATTGTGCTGTACCCCACAATTTACATGAAAAATTTTATACAGACATCATTCGCGCAGGGAAACATCTCCTTGGTGAGAAGCCATTTGGTATCGACATTGGAGCCAATGAAAGAATTTTAGAGGTTGTTAAAACACATCCGGATATTTTCGTACGGTGTTCTTCAGAATTTCCTTTCTTCCCCGGCGGACATCAAATTCAAAAATATATTGCTGAAAATCCCTGGGGACAGATTCTTGAAGTACATAGCGGCCTTCTGCATTCATCAGACATCAATTTTGAAAAGACGATAAACTGGAAGCGAATGATAGCGATGAATGGTGAGTATGGCTGCTTGAGCGATCTCGGCATGCATGCCATGCATATCCCGCTTAGAGCCGGCTGGATTCCCAATGGAGTGTATGCGTCACTCTCAAACATTGTAACAGAAAGACCGGATAGCAAAGGTGAAAAAGTACCGTGTGAGACATGGGACAACGGGACAATCACCTGCAACGTTGAGCACCCAAGCGATGGTTATTCTTTTCCTATGACCCTTAAAACTTACCGGATTGCACCCGGTGAAACCAATACGTGGTTTATTGAGATAATTGGTACAAAGTTCAGTGCAAAATTCAGCACCAAATATCCCAAAACCCTTCAAACGATGCATTATGAAAATGGCGGAACGCAGGAATGGAGACACACAGATATTGGGCATAACACTGCATATAAAACCATAACCGGGTCTATTTTTGAGTTTGGCTTTACCGATGCAATTCTGCAAATGTGGGCAGCAGTAATTGATGAATTTACAGAGCCCGGGAAAAACATGCCGTTTGGTTGCATCACGCCGGAAGAAACATATTTACAGCATAAAATCCTAACAGCAGCACTTGAGTCTGGCAAGAGTGGCAAAGCAATACAGCTTTAAGGTCTAAGAAAATATAATTATAAAATATTACATTATGTTGACTTCTTCAAGGAGTTGAAGTTTAACTGTATGGGATGAACTTGTGAAACGTTCCGAAATCAATGCGTTTTTGAGAGAAGCTGTGGTTTTTTTTGAAAAACAAAAATTCCATTTGCCTCCATGGGCATTTTGGTCTGGCGATGATTGGCAAAACAATCACAGTTATGCTGGTGAGGTGATAGAAAACAAACTCGGTTGGGACCTGACTGACTTTGGATCGGGTGATTTTTACAAAGTTGGTCTAATTCTTTTCACGCTTAGAAATGGCAAACCCGGTGGTTCCCATGGCAAAGATTACGCGGAAAAAATTATGATTGTCCGTGAAGAACAATTTACAACCTGGCATTTCCACTGGCACAAAATGGAAGACATTATCAATAGAGGTGGAGGAAATCTGGTGATGCAGGTTTGTAATTCCACTGAAGATGAATTACTTGCGGACACATTAGTGACGGTTCAGGTTGATGGGATTACAAGGCAGTTTGACGCCAGGGGAAAGATTATTTTGAAACCGGGTGAAAGTGTAACCCTGCCTCCTAATTTATATCATCAATTTTATGGGGAAAAGGGTAGAGGAATGGTGCTCGTTGGGGAAGTATCACGTGTTAATGATGACGAAAAAGATAATCGATTCCTTGAACCAGTGTCGCGATTTTCACAAATTGAGGAAGATGAATCACCCCTCTATTATCTCTGCAATGAATATCCAATTTAATTGATAAGATATTAGTATGTGCAATTTGTACGGTAAAAATTGGAAGCGTGAAAAATTACTTCAACACATCGGCGACATCCGCCAAATTGCCGATGTGCGTCTTTCGGAATTGAGTAATGGGCCGGGTCGCGGAGTTCGTGTGGCTGATTTTAAAACAGGTTCCGGTTTTGCTTTCACGGTGTTAATTGATCGCGGGATGGATATCGGAGAGGCTAGCTATAACGGGATGCCTGTGGCCTTTCAATCGCCAGGTGGAATTAAACACTCATCCTATTATGAACCTGAAGATGCCGGCTGGTTGCGGAATTTTCATGGCGGTTGGCTCAATACATGTGGGCTGACAAATGTTGGGCTTAGCGGGAAGGATGAAATCGGCAACTTCGAGATGCACGGGCGGGCGTCAAATTTGCCGGCAACTTTAATCAGCTATGGCGGTCGATGGCAAGATAATGAATATGAACTTTGGCTCGAGGCGAGCATTCGGGAAACATCTTTTTTTGGATTTGATATGCAACTAACCCGTCGGTTTAGTACCCGTCTTGGAGAAAGTCATCTGAAAATAGAAGACAGTATAGAAAATCTGAGTGCGAAAGAATCTCCATTTATGTTGCTTTATCATTGTAATTTCGGCTTCCCGCTTGTTGCGCAAGGTTCCAGGTTGGTACTCAGCCAAAGCTCCGTACGTCCCCGGGATGACATCGCAAAAAAAGGAATGCAGAATCATTTAATTATGGAATCCCCTCAGCCAGGGTATGACGAGCAGGTATTTTTTCACGATCCAAACACCGACACACAAGGCCACGTTACAGCCGCAATTGTGAATGATGAGCTTTCCATTGCTGGTTTTGTCTCATTTCGCAAGCATGAACTACCCAATTTAATAGAATGGAAACAGATGGGCAGCAAGGAATATGTTTTGGGACTTGAGCCCGCAAATTGCCTTGTTCTCGGGAGAGAATATGAAAGGCAGCAAAGAACCCTGCATACGCTTTTACCCGGAGAAGTCCGGAAGACGGTTTTATGCCTTGGTGCGATGTCCGGAGAAACGGATGTTAGAGAATTGGTTAATAATATTCAAAATAAAAAATCAGTTTTGAATGTGGTAAAATGATGTCGATGAATTATGATGTTATTGTTGCAGGTCATATCTGCCTTGATGTAACCCCTAAAATTCCCGGCAAGGGGGAGCTGGATATTGCCGGCATATTAAAACCCGGAAAACTTCTTAAAGTGGGTGACGCGGTAATTAGCACAGGAGGGGCTGTTTCAAATACAGGAATAGCACTCAGCAAACTTGGATGTAAGACAGGTTTTATGTCCAGCGTTGGCAATGATGAGTTCGGCGATATCATCATTGAGAAAATGGCCAAGTACGGGAGTGTCGAAGGCTTTGTTCGAAATGAAAATGTTGGCAGCTCTTATTCGGTCATTCTGGCAATTCCTTCAATCGATCGCATAATACTACACAACTCCGGTTGCAATGACTATTTCACCGCTGAAAATATTAATTGGGAAATCGTTTCATCGGCACGTCTTTTTCATTTAGGCTATCCGCCCATTATGAAATCTCTTTTTAGAAATAATGGGGTTGAATTGGCGAATATTCTTAAAACTGCTAAAACTATGGGAGTCTCAACTTCGCTTGATATGGCGCTAACGGAGCCCACGAGTGAAGCCGGACAGATCGACTGGCCTGAATGGTTTGGGAATGTTCTCCCTCATGTAGATTTTTTTATGCCCAGTATAGAAGAGATGTTATTCTTTTTGGACAGAACGCAATGGGAAAAATACCGTGCTTTGAAAATGGATTTCGTGGATGCTGTGCCAGTCACCTCTTACTGTGATATTTCAAAGCAACTTTTGGACTTCGGTTGTAGAGTGGCTTTTTTAAAAGCAGGGGACCGTGGTATATATTTGAAGTCGTCAGATTCAACCCGCATGGCTGAAATAAAATTGATAGAAAACGATAGGCTGGAATCCTGGTCTAATCGAGAACTTTGGGGAGCGAGCTATGAAATCGAGACTATTATATCAGCAACCGGCGCTGGCGATTCCGCTGTAGCGGGAATATTGGCAGCTCTGTTGCAGGGAAAATCTGCAGGAGAAACACTAAGATGGGGCAATTGTCTTGGATATCAAAATCTGCGTGCACTCGATACTGTTAGCGGGATCGGGACTTACGAGGAAACTGATGAGCTCCTGACAAACCTTACACCTGCTTCAGCGGATTTTCTTGATGACAGTTGGAACCCAATTTCGTCTTCTGACATTTGGGAGAGAAAACAAGATTCATCAAAAAACTAGTAGCTTATTTCATATTAATATAGTGGTTAAAACCTTCTTGAAATGGAGATTTATCGCAAATGAAAACTATCACCACGGAAGTATTTCTTGACTAAGATCATCATAAATGCTGATCAGGGAAAAGAGCGAATTAGTCGGCATATTTATGGGCATTTTGCAGAGCATCTCGGCCGTTGCATCTATGATGGCATTTGGGTAGGACAAGATTCGAGCATTCCGAATACTCGCGGTATCCGTAAGGATGTGGTGGAGGCACTAAAAGAAATTCGGATCCCAAACTTACGTTGGCCTGGCGGCTGTTTCGCTGATGAATACCACTGGAAAAATGGTATTGGTCCCAAAGAAAAGAGAGCAGAGATCGTAAACACCCACTGGGGGCAGGTCACAGACAGCAACCATTTTGGGTCCCATGAATTTCTGGACCTTTGCGAGCAGCTCGGGTGTGAGCCCTATATCTGTGGCAATGTCGGAAGTGGTACCGTGGGTGAGATGCAGGAATGGGTAGAGTATCTGACTTTCGCGGGTAAGAGTTGCATGGCTGATTTAAGGCGTGAGAACGGCCGCGACCAGGCCTGGAAAATGACTTACTGGGGCGTTGGCAATGAAAGTTGGGCTTGCGGCGGTAATATGCGTCCGGAATATTATGCTGATTTGTATCGACAGTATCAGACTTTCGTGCGAGATTACGGTGATAACAAGCTTTTTCGAATTGCTTGTGGGGCTTACGGCGAAGACTATAACTGGACCGAAGTGTTAATGCGAGAAGCAGCAGCGCAAATGAGTGGGCTGTCTCTACACTATTATGTTTTTCCCGGAACCTGGGAGGAGAAAGGTTTCGCCATACAATTCAGTGAGGAAGAATGGTTTCTCACGTTGAAGAAGGCAATATTCATGGAGGAACTCGTTCAAAAACATGCTAAGATTATGGATAAATATGACCCTGATAAGCGTGTTGGATTAATCGTGGATGAATGGGGGCTCTGGCATGATGTAGAGCCTGATACAAATAAGAATTTCCTTTATCAACAGAACACTCTGCGGGATGCCTTAGCTGCCGGTTTGACACTGAACATTTTTAATCGCTACTGCGGGCGTGTGAAAATGGCGAACATTGCTCAAACCGTAAATGTACTTCAGTCTATGATTCTCACCGATGCTGAGAAAATGATCACCACACCTACTTACCACGTCTTCAGGATGTTTGCGGTGCACCAGGATGCAATGGCCTTGCCGTTAAAGATAAATTCCGGAGAGTACGCCTTTAACAATGATTCTATACCAGCAATTAGTGCTTCTGCTTCTCGCTCGGCAGATGGGTTGATCCATATTTCTATTTGTAATATTGATCCCAAAAACGCGATAGAAGTTAAGTGTGAACTCCCGGGAATAAAACCTGTACAAGTGACCGGCCAAATTCTAACGGCGCCAGTGATGAATGCCCACAATACTTTTGAAAACCCTGAGGCTGTAAAGCCTGGTGCCTTTGATGAAGTGAAAATGAATGGTACTGAATTGGTTTTGCAACAGCCCGCCAAATCTATCGTCATGCTTGAGGTTTCTGAATAAAAAAGTATAATGAATGATAAAATGAAAAATACAGAACTGCTAACAAATGTTCAGGAGTTAGATGAGCACATGACAAGGCCGACAAAGCCGCTCGTCGAAATGATGAAGAAAATATCCGGGGATTTTTTGATCCTTGGCGCCGGTGGTAAGATGGGTATTTCACTTGCTATCCTCGCAAAGCGGGCAATTGAAGAAGCCGGTGTCAGTAAAAAAGTCATTGCTGTTTCCCGTTTTTCTAACTCTAAAGCGCGGAAGGAATTGATAAGAGCAGGAGTCAAAACGATTTCCTGTGATCTTACAAATGAATCCGATCTCCAAAAACTACCTGATGCAAAAAACGTCGTTTATATGGTTGGGATGAAATTTGGTTCTACGGGTAGGGAAGCTGAAACCTGGGCTGTCAATGTCTATCTCACCGGCGTAGTTGCTCAACGATTTAAAGGAGCACGTTTTGCTGTATTTTCAAGTGGTAATGTTTACCCGCTAACACCGGTAAACTCCGGCGGCTGTAAGGAGACGGATCCGGTGGGACCGATTGGTGATTATGCTCAATCTGTCTTAGGCCGGGAGCGCATCTTCGAACACTTTTCACGAAACCATGAAATCCCCGGTACAATTATCCGGCTTAACTATGCCATTGATCTTAGATATGGTGTTTTACTTGATGTTGCTCAAAGGGTTTTTGCTAAAGAGCCTATCAGCCTTGTTACGGGTTATGCAAATTTTATCTGGCAGGGTGATGCAAACTTGATCACATTGCGTTCTTTTGAACTCGCAAAAGCGCCACCATTTGTGCTCAATGTAACGGGCTTGGAGATTATATCAATTCGCATGCTTGCTGAACGGTTCGGTAAAATATTTAATATTAAGCCTGTTTTTAAGGGGGCTGAAGCTGAGACGGCTCTTTTGAGTGACGCAAGTCTGTCAAATAAATTATTTGACCACCCATTGGTTAAGCTGGAAGATATGATTAAATGGACAGCATTTTGGGTGCAGGAGGATTTACCTACTCTCGCAAAACCAACACATTTTGAGACCCGAGATGGCAAATTTTAAATCAATATATACCGAGTACTTGTACGAAAACTGCTCGGGGGCTGTCCCAAAAGTCCTACTTCGAGCCATGCACTTCATGCTGAGCCCTTCGTCAGGCTCAGAGCCTGTCCTGAGCACTGCCGAAGGGATAAATTTAGTCGAAGCGTTTTGATTTTACAGCACTTACGTTACCCTTCGACTCCGCTCGGGGTGAAGGTGCGGACTTTTGTGACAGTAAAAAATATCATCAATTTGAGTTTTCGGTTAACCACTAAGTAGTTTAATCAGAAAATCTAGTAGAAAAAAATATGAGTTCATTGCCCTTTCCGCCACAACAAATTATTTCACAACTCCGCAAAGGAGTGGTCATTCCTGCCCATCCTCTGGCATTGAATGCCGCAAGAAAGCTCGATGAGAAACGCCAACGTGCACTCACACGCTACTATTGTGAGGCGGGTGCAGGTGGCATTGCTGTTGGAGTACATACAACCCAGTTCGAAATACGCGAACCAAAGATAGGGTTATTTAAACCGGTTTTGGAATTAGCTGCAGAAACTTTGGATTCAATTACGAACTCAACGGGAAAGTCTTTTATTAGAATTGCAGGGATTACCGGGAGAACGGAACAGGCAGTCGCCGAGGCGAGGTTCGCTGTGGATACGAAATATCACCTCGGTCTGGTCAGTCTCAGCGCATTCAGAAATGCCGGTAACAAAGACTTGGTTGACCATCTCAGGGCAGTTTCAGAAGTCATTCCAATCATGGGATTCTATCTCCAGCCCTCAGTTGGAGGAATTGTTTTAGATTACGATTTTTGGTGCAAGGCCGTTGAAATCGAAAATTTGCTGGCCATAAAAATTTCGCCTTTTAATCGCTATTACACAGTTGATGTTGTCAGGGCTGTTCTCGAATCAGGGAGAGCAAATGAGATTGTACTCTACACGGGCAATGATGATAATATTGTTGTCGATCTTCTCAGTGAATTCAATTTTGGGAAAAAGACTAGCACGAAAACTGTCAGAATTGTCGGCGGACTTTTGGGCCATTGGGCCTTTTGGACGAAAAGAGCAGTCGAGCTTGTCGATGAGATTCATAAAATGGGAGCGAAACAGAAAAGTATCTCAGCAGGCCTTTTGACTTTGTCCCACCAAATCACAGATGCAAATGCAGCAGTTTTTGATCCGCATAATAATTTTGCCGGCTGTATTCCCGGCATTCATGAGGTGCTGCGCCGTCAGGGTTTGCTGGAAGGGTTATGGACGCTCAACCCGGATGAACAATTGTCACCCGGTCAGCTTGCAGAAATTGATCGAGTCTATTCTTCGTACCCGCATCTAAACGATGATGCATTTGTAAAAGAACACTTGGATGATTGGTTAAAATAAAATTGAATAAATATTACACATAACGATTAGGAGTTCTTAATGACAGTTTTAGATGCATTGCAGAAAATTAAAACAATTCAGATTCCGGTAAAACCTTTACCCGTAGAAGAAACAAGCGCCGGTGAAATCCAGAAGACTTTGAATATCGACATCAGTACGAGGAACTCGCTTTCTGAATCTTCAGGAATATTTAAAGTAGCTGTTTGCAGTAATGCAGATTTTGAAATTGATGGGATCGAAAGTGGCGCCCCTTCTGATAAAAACTGGACTTATTTCCGAATAGGCCAGGATGGTGCCGGGGAATTAATTGTTTCACATTCATCGGTATTATATGCTTTTACAACTCGTTTGCTCGAAGAGTGGAGTAAGCTGCCGGCCGCTGATTTTGAAAATGGTTCGTACCAAACCACGGCATTCCGGTGGCACCGTCCTTTGTTTGACTATTTGCTGACTCAAACCTGGCGAACCGCCCGAAATTTTAATCCCGAAGAACACATCAAAGAACTGGCAAGAGCAGGCTATACCCATATTGAGGTGAATGGATTAGCAATGCCGGTGCCTTACGAAGAGGCCATTCCCGGTGAATTTTACTCGCAGTTTTATTCCTATTGTCTTGGATTAGATCAATATGTTTATAGTGATTTGAATAAAGGTATTTATCCAAACGACTACTTAACGGCGAATTTAACGCTCCTGAAAAGATACGCAGAACTTGGCCGCAAATATGGTCTTGAACCGGGTATTCTTTGCTTTGAGCCGCGCACTGTTCCCGAAAAATTATTGCAAAAATATCCGACACTACGCGGTGCCAGGGTGGATCATCCATTTCGCAGCCGATTACCTCGATATACATTAACGCACTCTCATCCGATGGTGCAAGACCATTACCGGGAAATGCTGCAAAAGATATTGCATGAAGTTCCGGACTTGGCTTACATGAGTGTTTGGAGCAACGATAGCGGCGCCGGATTTGAATATACCAGCTCACTTTATGTTGGCCGAAACGGCGGGCCGTATTTGATCCGCGAATGGCGTACTCATGAACAGATTGCTGAGGTTGCCGGGAAAAATATTGTTCATTTCATGAAAATTCTTCGGGATGCCGCTTCTGATATCAATCCTGATTTTCATGTGACACTTCGCCTTGAACCCTTTAAGGTTGAGCATGATGAAATCATGAAGCATCTTGAAGATCGTCTGGATATCGAAGTTCCTTCCTTGCTGGTTCGCGGTTACGATCTGCCTTATCATCATGACAAATATCCTGATATTGCCGGAGTGGCCGGAAGCATCCAACACATTCACATGGAACCACAGGAAAATAAAATGATCCGGCAGCACCAGGAGCAAGGAGTGAATTCACACCTCATTTATTCTCATGGAAATGGCTATAATCTGGAGCCCCTGGTTGGCATTCCTTTTCCCGGACTTTTGCATCAAAAGTTGCAGGCCATGGTTGACAACGGCGTTGAACATGCTGCGAATTTAGGTGGATTTACGCCATCCGCACTTGCCCCTTATCATATCAATCAGGAAGTTTTCAGGGCTTTTTCTCTCGATCCGAAAACCGACATCACAAAATTCATCAAGGGCAAAGCGGTGGATTGGGTTGGCGAGTCGAGTGCAGACCGGCTTGTGGAGGTTTGGAAACAGGCTGAAGAAGCTATGCGATGGTTGCCACCAATGCCATTATATTCAGTTTTTGGTTTTGTCTGGTTACGTGTTTGGGTGCGCCCCATCATACCCGATTTGCATGCTGTCCCGGAAACTGACCGCAGATATTATGAGGACTACATGGTGAGCACAACAAATAATACCAATCTCGTGGATTTGGGTAGAGATGTGCTTTTTGATTTGATAACTCAAGAATATGGCGAGAAATATGTGGAGCGTGTTGATGAGAATGTTTTGGGCAAACTCAATTCTGCAATAGAATTGGCTGGGAACGCAATTAAAGATTCTACCACTTCAGACGGGGCTCGGGAGGTTTTTATAGACCAAAGAGATCGCCTTCGAGCTTTACGTTGCTGGACAATTACACAGCGTAGTGTGGCTGGTTGGGTAGCAGGAGTGTATGGTTATCTGGCAGCAGAATCGGATGAGCAAAAAAAATCCAGACGAGATTACCTTGATGAAATGATGTCCAGCGAGATTCAGAATGCCAAAGATTTGCTTGAATTGTGGGAATCCAGCGAAGTCAATTTCATGGTGGTATCAAAATCCGGTGAGACGAGCTATATTTATGGAGAGAATTTGGGTGAGCTCGTGCAGCGAAAAATTGACCTGATGGAAAAGTATCGGCAGGTAGAGCCGAGAATAGATGACAGTATAATGTGGAAGATTTAGGGAGATTTCTTTGGTCTGGGAACAAAGATGGCACCCGTTGCGCGAGGAGTGGGTTATTGTAGCGACCCATCGCCAGGATAGGCCATGGACGGGTGAGATGGCATCCTCGAGCTCTGAAGAAATTGCAGATTTTGACCCGGACTGCTATTTGTGTCCGGGCAATACACGCATCGGTGGAAACCAGAATCCTAACTATGAACAGGTTTTCGTCTTTGACAATGATTTGCCGTGCGTTGCGCAGGATGTCAATCGTGAACTAGAACCAGCTCCTGGAGACGTTAATCGCAACAAACCAGCATATGGCGTTGCCCGTGTTGTTTGTTATAGTCCGAAACACAATCTTTCTCTCGCTGAACTTGATGACCATGAGGTGGAAACACTCGTTCGTACATGGCGGCAGCAATATATCGAATTGGGCAACTATCCGAAAATTTCGCATGTTTTAATCTTTGAAAATCGCGGGAAAGTGGTGGGCGTTTCAAATCCTCATCCGCACTGTCAGATTTACGCAACAAATTTTGTTTTCAAACATATTGCGACGGAGGCTCGGGTAAGTCAGAATTATTTGGCTGAAACCGGTAGAATTTTGTTTCGGGATATAATCGCTGCAGAAAAAGAGGACGCCAAGCGTGTGATTTGTGAAAATGACTCTGCAATCGCGTTCATACCTTATTTTGCCAGGTATGCTTATGAAATTTTTGTCGCTCCGAAAACAACTTGTGCTAGCTTGGCCAATTTATCTGATGATGAGCTTCGCGACTTTGCAAAAATTCTCAAACAGGTTCTCGTAAAATTCGATAATTTGTGGCAGATGCCTTTTCCCTATGTCATGCCATTGCACCAAGCCCCGACCGACGGGGGCGACTATAGTGGATTCCATTTTCATATCGAATTTCATCCACCGCTGCGAAAACCAAATCTGTTGAAGTATCTCGCAGGCCCCGAAATAGGAGGTGGAAATTTTTTAAGTGACACATCCCCTGATGAAAAAGCAGCCGAACTGCGTTCTCTGCCGGATGTGCATTACAAATCCACAGCTTAAAAAAAATAGTCTGTCTGAGTTCACTCCGAATCTGCCCGGGAGAAGTTGGTGTATAAGATAATAAAAAATTCTTCTCCACGTCTTTCTGAGGTTAAAGCTTTTGTGGAGAAAATCAATACCGAGCGCATTGTTTCTGAACTCTTCGAGTCGGGGCGTGATATCATCGTTACCAGGGCGCCCGGACGTTTGGATGTCATGGGAGGTATTGCCGATTATTCCGGATCTTTGGTTTTACAATTACCTATTCAGGAAGCCACTTTGGTGGCTTTGCAGCGTACTCCAACCCGTGAGTTGCATATTCTTAGTTTAGGGGCAGAGGGAAATAATCGGGACCTGGTATTCACAATGCCTTTGTCAGTGTTTGAACGGCATCACCATCCAGTAGATTATTCGACAGCACAAGTCTATTTCAAGCAGAATCCTGAAAATAGCTGGGCCGCATATGTTGCAGGTGCTTTTTTAGTTCTAATGCAAGAGTTGCAGGTAGAATTTGAGCACGGTGCAAACATTATGATCTGCTCAGAAATTCCGGAGGGGAAAGGTGTCAGTTCATCAGCTGCTCTTGAAGTAGCCACAATGCAGGCGATATGCACGGCATTTGATATCACACTGGAGCCCCGCTCAATGGCCCTGTTGTGCCAGAAAGTGGAAAATCTGATAGTTGGCGCACCGTGTGGTGTGATGGATCAATTGACATCTGTTTGCGGGGAAAGTGATCGTTTGCTTGCCTTGCTCTGTCAACCTGCTGAAATCAAGGGAACTGTGGATCTGCCTGAACATTTAGCGCTTTGGGGAATTGATTCAGGCGTACGTCATTCAGTTTCCGGCTCAGATTACAGCTCAGTTCGGATTGGGGCATTTATGGGCTATAGGATAATTGCGGATTTGGCCAAGCTTGTTGTGAACAAAATTGGCGGTGAAGATTTTGTCCAAGTGGAAGACCCAAGGTGGAGCGGATATCTTGCGAACATTTCAGTGTCCGAGTTTGAGGAAACTTATTCTGGGTTTTTGCCTGAAGCCATCCAGGGAAATAAATTCATTGCCGAATATGGCGGCACCACGGATACTGTAACTGAAATCGATCCTAATAGAACCTATGCAGTTCGTACGCCCACGGCTCATCCAATTTACGAGTACGCACGCGTTCGAACTTTTTGCGAATTGCTGGTTGACAAAACAGAATCACGACAGCCGGAATTGTTAGGAGATTTGATGTACCAGTCACATGCAAGTTATTCGGCGTGCGGTCTGGGTTCGACCGCTACAGATCGACTTGTTAATCTGGTTCGGGACGCCGGACATGAAAAAGGACTGTATGGTGCGAAGATTACCGGGGGCGGCAGTGGCGGGACAGTTGCGGTTCTTGGGCTGAAAGGGGCTGAAGTATCTATCGAGGAAATAGCAGGTAAATACGCACTTGAAACCGGTTATCATTCTCATGTTTTCAGGAAATCTTCTTCGGGCGCGGCGGCGTTTGGCAATTTAACTCTAAGGCGATTTGACCAAATCTCATAGTAGGGCCTAGTGTCAAGTCAATACAATAAAGTTGGGTGATATTGTTGCATGTTAAGTTGCCCGTGAGTATATTCCCTCAAAGTAGCCATATTGATATATGCTTTGAGGGTGACTATGAAAAAATATAATGTTCGATTATCCAACGATGAACGTTCGACCTTGAAGAAATTGATAACATCTGGTCGAGGCCCTGCACGAATGTT
>JAJDAE010000270.1 GCA_029262035.1 Candidatus Zhuqueibacterota bacterium | reverse complement strand
ACTATTAACGCAAGCATGATTGGCATGATGACGCCGGTGACCCTTTCAATTGACCGGACTCCTTTAATCACCACCCAGGAGGCTAAGCCGATGACTAAGCCATGGAACAATATCGGCCAAAAAGAGGATGTGAGTGAGAGCCAAAAGGCACCTGGTGATGTCTCGGGAATTTCCGTAAAAATGGCTGCAACAGCATATCGAAAAGTCCAACCGGCCACGACAGAATAATAGAAAGTGATGGCTGTGGTGACAAAAACGCAAAAGGCTCCCATCCATGCCCATCGCGGACCCATCAATTGCATGAAGGATTTTATCGGGCCGCTTCGGGTTTTGCGCCCCATCCCGAATTCAAGCATGATGATTGGAATGGACCACACCAGGAGGAAAACAAACCAGGCAACCAGAAATTCCCCTCCTCCGTTTTTTGCTGCAATTCTGGGAAATCTCCAAATGTTACCGGTTCCGACGGCCATACCCAGCATAGCTAACATCATCCCCATTCGGGTATTAAATCGTTCGTTCATTTGATACCGGACTCCGCTTTAGTTATTGACCTGAATACTGGATATCTCAAATGCTCTCTTTCATAATAAGGGGATTTCATATAAATAAAATCCAGTTGAGCTTTACTGCTGTGTGCAAACTCATGGTCCGCTTGTTTTCTCTTCTCAAACCTTGCTTTTAATTTGGGATCATCTTTCAGAAGCTGCGCTGCAATTTCTTCGAACACATAAGGGGAATACCCCTCCTTTCTTTGCAGGATAGTATCAAAGAAATTCCAGGCAAAAAATGAATCCATGCCGTGCGGTTCTAATGTTTCAACAATATATCGGTTTCGCCACTGGTTGACCGGCACAACATAGTCACCCTTCGAAAAGTCGAGTCTTTCGGTTTCCTTCCTCACCTTAACGTCGTAGTGCATGTAGTGGCCCTCAAAAGGTGCTGTACGTGTTTTATAATCTTCAATATAATAGACCTCAACTGCAATTATCGAATCCCGCTCGAGTTGGTAAAATTCGATCTCGTTGAGTTTCAAACGGTCTACTATTGTGTGCCATCCCTTGGGAATGAAATAGGAGTCAGGTTTTTCTACAGTTACATCCGCGACATAGTGATTGTAGTAAGGAATTGTTTTTTTATAGGGTTTGCTTCTATCATAAAATAATCGTTTCTGTCCGGTCACTTTGCTGTCAATGGTCGATGCTTCGTAACCTTTGAATTCAAGTTCAGTATGTCTTGATTTATCTAATTTCCAACTGATATCAAACTGCTTTTGCGTTTTAACTGATGCTTTCGTTTCATCGCGTAATTTCTTGAGAAGCTCACTATCGCGGCTCACCACGTTTAGCACCCCTTGCAGAAAAGCGTATGTCGCATAAACCCTGTCCTTGTAAGACTTCAGCATGTGCGGCTCGCTTTGAAAACCAATAGTATGAAATAAGGCTGTATACCCGGCTGAATATCTGGGTGAGTCAAAAAATTGTGAATAGCCTTTATCCGGAGATTCATTGAATACATTGACATAAGGTATCATTTCGAAATCGGAGTTTTTCATGTGTTCGAATAAAGACGGCATCATTGTTTCTTCCAGATAACCTTCCAGTACGCCGCCAAGTTTATCCTTTTGGGCAATATCCATAGTCATGACGTATGGATAATCAGCACCGTTGCTGACATGAGTATCTACAAAGATATCGGGATCAAGCATCTGGAAAATAGCGGCGAATGTACGCGCATTTTTTGTATCATTCTTAATAAAATCTCTATTGAGGTCATAATTCCTGGCATTCCCACGGAACCCGTGTTCCTTCGGACCATTTTGATTAACACGCGTGAAATCATTTCTGTTTAAGACGCCCCCGATATTATAGAATGGGATTATTGCAATGACAGTTTTCTCAAGCTGTGTGCGATACTGTTCAATGTTTTGCACCATGTCTCTCAAGAACATCATGGAAGCATCCACACCATCGGGTTCGCCGGGATGGATGGCATTATTAATCAAATATATTCGCTTATCTTTTGTACGCAGGCTTTCGAAATCGAAGTCTCGATCCAATGAGAGTGTGACGAGATGAAGAGGATTGCCACTATCGGTTTCACCGTAGGTTTCCACATTAATTTCACTAAATGTATCGCCCAGAGATTTATAGTAAGCTATTCCTTCTTCATAAGTGGCTGTCTCCATTCCGCCACTTTTCTCAAACTTTGTAATAAAATCTTTTTGGGCGATGGCAGAATTATGAAATAATCCAATTAACAGGACAATAATAATTTTATTCATTTTGGAAAATTCTCTTAAATAATGAAATATGAAGAAAGGTTAAATTATCTGGTTTTGATAAGAAATGGTATTTTGAGATTATTTTCAAGGTCAAACTGAGATCTTCCGGTGTGGTTCAAGTGGCGCCCGTAAACATGAAATGAAAGCGTTGTTTCATTGGTCTTATTTACGATGCTATGAATTTCCCCGGTTTTCATACATGCAACTTCACCAATCGAAATCACATCTTCACTAATTTTTTGCAGTTCTGCGTGATTTTCCCGGGTGCCATCATCAACTCTTTCCCAGAAAATATTACATTCAGGACCGGTAACCGAAACAACGACAGCCCAGGTACCGTGATCATGAGGTGGAACACCCCGTCCGGGTAACCAGCTATCCACAACGATGAACAATGAATTATCCGGCTCTGCATGTAATAATGTAGAACCGAATCCTAACTCAGTGTCAACCAAATACATATCATCCCGCCGCCAGGTTTTATCTGCGGCAGCACGTTGTGCAAGTGGAGATACCCGTTTGAGAATTTGATCCTCATCGGTCGTAACAGCAAGAATTCCTAACACGTCTTTAACAAAGTCTTCGATCAAGTAGTTTTCGCTATTTGTGGTCATTAGGTTGCTCCTAATTCAAAGGGTAATTTATAGTAGGCATAACATGATTAGTTTCCATCCGGGGTCGTCATTCCCGAATGTTCTTGTCGGGAATCCATTCATGGTTCGTGCCTGGATTCCCGCTTAAAGCGTGCGGGAATGACGAAAAAAGGTACTTTCCGGATCGACACGAATTAAGACAAACGTAGTTATTTTTTTTAAGGCTTGGGTAAACCCAGGTATTCTGAGATCCTAATTTTGATTTCAGCGTAATTTTAATTCAGCACAATCGGAATATGTCGAAGATATGTCTCTATAAAAAAGCCTGAGGAGGTTTCAGGTAATCATCTAATAAGAATCAATTTAAATATAAAACTTCAAGATGCAACGAAAATATTTTAATAGCTTTTGTTAATGAACTCTTCCATTAATGACATAATTTTGCATTTTAAAACAAAATCCTACCTGCACAACATTATTTTTTCGTCTTAGAAAAACGCCGGCACTCATTCCCCGAACAATCATCTCCCCCTCTCAAAAACCATGATGGCAGACTCTGCACACTATATGTCAGGCGCTGCACGATGCCGTCAAATCTTGCACAACCTTTGGCAGGTGCTGTGGCGCAAAGACTTTCTCCTTTAATTATCTTATTCCCAAGGCAATCACATCCCGAAAACTAAAATTCGGGATAGGCTAATTTCTAACATCTTGGGAGGTATAAAATGAGAAATTTGGGGATATATTTTTCGCTGACAGTAATTTGGGCGACTTCACTAATTGCGCAACCTGAAATAACAACACCAATACAGGCTGCCCGCACAATGGCAGAGTTTAATACGATGCTGCGGGACATGGATTTGAACGCAGATACCCAAAGTGGTTACTCGATCACCAAACCCGAGTACGCACTACTTCTGGCTGCGTGGAACAATTTGTCATTGGCTGACAGGAAGGACTTGATGGATAGCAACGACGGTTGGAAGGATTTTGCATTGATGCTTTTGTTTGATTTACTCACGGATACCCCCTGGGAAGTCCATTTCGAAAAGGCGGTACAGTACAAGGCAAAAGGTTTATCGCTTACAGCCAGTAGATACAAAAACTATATAACTTTAAAAAGAGCACGGAAAACTCTGCTCGACCTTCTTCACAACGGACCGAGCATGATTACCGACGGCAGGCTTGTGCTCGTCGAGCAAATAAAAGTGCAGGCAAAAGAGCGTGCTGGCAAGAAAGCGCTAAAACGTCTTGAAAAATGGGAAGAATTAATTAATAATCACCAAGACCACTCGAATGAAAGGAAGCTTAAAGCGGTGAACGACTTTTTTAATTGTCAAATCACTGAAACCCCGGATGGTGGCACTGCTCAAGGTTACGACTACTGGCAATCACCTATCGAAACTATTATTCGGGGAAAAGGCGACTGTGATGACTTTGCCATTGCCCAATATGTCTCACTTCGTCTCCTGGGAATTCCGGCCATGCAGTTGCGGGTGGGTGTAGTAGAACATAGCAAATGGGGTGGTCATGGTGTTCTATTTTTCTATCCGCCGGGTGAGAATGACCCTTGGGTTCTTGACAATCTTAACTCTGCACGTATGGGTATGGCTCTAGGCCATATTCGTCGCCTAAGTTCACGGGTAAATTTTAATGAGATTAAACCTTTGTGGGGACTTAATGAAAATATTTTGACAGAATTCCAGGAAAATTTGAATGAGACTGTCACCCTTAACGACCCATGTGCGGCCTTTCCGGCATTTGCCATAGCGTTAACCAATTCTCAAAGACTGCTTCCACAGAATGAAGAACTAAGCGTGGCTCAATCCAGCACAATCCGCGAAACATGGAGAAGTATCAAATAGCACCGGCCAATATGCAAATGACAGAGCCTGCCTGTTACTGTTACGGCCGAAACAAATAAGAATACTTTGAGAAAAATTGCCTGCCGGCATTTAGAAAATCGTTCGAAGTTCTGTGCAGATCACGGGACAAACCACTTTTATAAATTTATTCAACAAAATTAGAAACTACGTAATATATTATTCCATGAGATAGTAAAAATCCAAACAGGGTTCCAAGAAAAAGAAAGTACTTTTTTCTTTTGAATAGACTCAGGGCTTGTTTTGCATTTCCGGGAATTATTTGATTGGCATGCCCCTCCAATTCAGGCTGTGAAACGATAGCCTTGGCTTTGCTTGAATATATGCCAAGGGCGCAAACCTCCTGGCCAACCTCCACACATCTTTCCGTAAAATTATGATTTGGGTCAAGTTTAGCTTTTGGATTCCGGCGATCACTCCGGGTCAAACTCTTCATCTCTTTTACAAGATCATTTGCTCCCCCTTTGAAGGCATCTTTTGCCACAGCCAGAACCTCTTTGAAATCTGACTTGAGGGTTTCAAACTTTGTTCGGGCAATATATTCTGCGGCATTTTTATTGATATCTTCGTACTTCAAAGTTTTTTCTGGAAAATGATTCAGGTCCATATATTCCGATATGCGGATATCTCCGGCATCCGTTCGTATTTTGCCAGGTGTCCGTGCAAATCCGATAAAGTCACTTTCCTTATGGCTGGAATCGTGTGAACTAACGATTCTGTAAATATCATACTCATATGACACGCATTTAAAATTTTGCAAGGGTGATGTTAACGGTTTGCCGATTGGATGAATTTGACCAATGGCCGCGATGTAGTCTCCATCTTCAAAAACAGTAGGCGTTTGATATTTTTTAATTGTCTTTTCTTCCACCCCCGGAACGACAAAAGACTTAAAACCACCGAAAAAGAGCAGTGCAAAAAACGAACCCATGATAGCTAAATGAAAGTTATACGGATTAGAGGAAAAATATAACAGAGTAAAAAAGTACAACAATGCTATTCCTGCATATTGTAACACAAAAGTCAAACAACCTTTGACTACTTTATTCATTTCGATCCTCCTCGAAAACTTGTTATGAGAAAACGCCTTTATGGAATCAGGAACGGTCTGTTATGCATTTAAACAGGGGGGAATGGTTTCAGTATGGCGCGTCGATTTCGACGTAAACAAAAAGATACAAAAATGATACAGAAAGTCAACACTATCACAGAAAAATCATAAAACAAACACTTGCACTTTCTTTTGTCGATACATACCCTGTAATATATCAAAGGAGCACTAAAATGAAAATTGCCAATCTATTTAACAATGGCAGAAGCCAGGCAGTTCGGCTACCCAAAGAATTTAGATTTGAAGGTAACGATATCTATATTAAAAAATTCGACAATATTGTTATGCTTATTCCAAAAGATGATCAATGGGCATCTTTGATCGGTAGCCTGAATGAATTTTCAAATGATTTTATGGAGACGAGAAATCAAACTGAGACAGAATCCCTGGAAAAATTGTAAATGCTTTATATGTTGGATACAAATATTTGCATTTATATTATAAAAAAGAAACCAAATCAGGTCATCGATAAATTGCGCAAACATAATTTATCTGATATTTGTATTTCTTCAATCACATTAAGTGAATTGCAGTACGGCGTTGAAAAAAGTCAAAAGAAACAACAAAACAAATTGGCCCTGGCAAAATTTGTAGCTGCCCTTGAAATTCTTCCATACGATGATCTTGCAGCTTCCCGCTACGGCACTATCAGAGCTTTCTTAGAAAGATCCGACAAAATAATTGGTACTATGGATCTATTAATCTCTGCCCATGCAAAATCTTTAAATTGCACTTTAGTTACCAATAACCCAAAAGGGGGTTTTCGAGTACCTGGTTTACAAATTGTAAACTGGGTATAACTCAATTTTTAAGTTCTGCAATTCAAAATTTCAAAAAAACTCTTAAACTCTACTCAATCAAAACCATCTTTCTGCTATGGCGCTGTTCTCCCATTTGTACTGAATACAAATAAATTCCCGACGAGACTTTGTGCCCTTCGTTATCCCGGGCATTCCAGGTCACCGACTTAAAACCGCTATTTTGCAAATCATCCACCAATGTCCGGATTTCCTGGCCGCGCATGTTGTAGATTTTGAGAACTACTTTGCTGGCTTGTGGCAGCTCGTATTCGATTTGGGTGGTTGGGTTGAACGGGTTGGGATAGTTTTGCGAGAGACGGAATTCCTGCGGCTTTATTTCAACAGAAATCTCGGAGGAATACTCAAAGCTGCCATCGGTGTCGGTTTGTTTCAAACGGTAGTTTATTTCCTGAGATTGATATTTTATGCGTGAAATATCATCGCCGTAACGATAACGCTGTAGTTCAGTCGTGGTACCTTTTCCTTGCACAAAATCGAGCGTTTCCCAATCGGTCGCAGAAGCCAGTTTTCTTTGCACGTGAAAACCGTAGTTATTGGTTTCGGTTGCGGTTTCCCATTTTAATTGGGCTTGATTATTCTGAATAGAAGCTTCAAATGTCGTTAGCTCCACCGGCAGCGCCAGGTCAGCTTCAAATTCCCTCGGTTCCGAAAAATCAGAAACTGCGAAGCCGTTATCTACCGCCTGTACTTGCCAGGTATAGATGCCGGGGAACAAATTCTTGATAGAGATGGAGGTGTTGTGATTTACATTCCCAATTTGTGGCTGAGCACCTACTTCGGGTGAGTCTGTTACTTTGCTTATGCCACCAACATTTTGCATCCCCGCCAATATCACCGGCTTAATTAAAACATTGTAAGTCAGTCCATTTTGAGCTGTTTCGTTGTCAGTTGCTTTTGACCAACTTAATTCAATGGTATTATCACCGCCAACAGTATCTAAACCTTGTGGAGTAGTAGGTTTCGTATTTTTATTAGCTGTGTTGTTATAATAGATTTTGGTAACCGGTGGATTCGGAGAATTTACTTCTCCGGCAACCAATATGTCCAAATCCATATCGTTATCAAAATCACCCCAGGCTACAGAACCTCGATAAACCAGGTCGGGCAAATCCTGCAACTTCTTGAAGGTCGAATTGTCATTTTCATAAATAATGGCAACGCCAACATTGAACAGTTCATATCCTGTAAGTAAGATATCCAGGTCGCCATCATTGTCGTAATCACCCCAGGCTGAGGAGGCGTACAACACCGGCTCTAAGTCCGCAGAGATATTGGTAAAATCGCCAGTCGTATTATTTTGATAAATTTTAGCCATGCGCGGATAACCGGCTCCGCTACTCCAACCAGTCATTAGTACATCGAGGAACCCGTCCTGATTAAAATCGCCCCAGGATACCGAACCGCTTGAAATATTATCTAACGAAGTGCTAACGGAAATAAAATTGCCCAAGCCGTCATTTTGGTAAAGGTGAGTTAGCCCACCCGTAACAGAACCGTTGGTCGTACCGCTCAGCAACAAATCCTGGTCACCATCGTTATCGTAGTCGCCCCAGGCAGCTGAACTTTCGGAAACACCTGTAAAGCCGGCATCAACCCATGTAAAATTATCGCCACCGTCATTTCGGTAGAGATTTGCAACGCGGCCGGAATTTGTTTCTCCGGTAACTAAAGCATCTAAGTCGCCATCTAAATCATAATCACCCCAGACAACATCTCCTTTTGAACAATCGGTCAACCCGGCAAAAATATCTGTGAATTTAGTGCCATCATTGCGGTAAATGCGCGAATAGCGCGAGACGCTGGTTAAACCGGAAATCAGTACATCCAGGTCGCCATCACGATCATAATCACCCCAGGCACAGTGGCTGTCGGTCATGCCGGGGAAGTTTGCGCCGAAGTCGACAAACGCGCCATTGCCATCATTACGGTAAATGGCAGATACGTTATTCCCGGTCAGCAGAATATCCAAATCATTGTCGCTGTCATAATCGCCCCAGGCGACTTCGCCTTTGGTGATGGGGGGTAGATT
>JAJDAE010000269.1 GCA_029262035.1 Candidatus Zhuqueibacterota bacterium | reverse complement strand
CCCCAAAACAATCCTTTTAATTTCCCCCCCATTTTTTTAAATTCAACTCATGATCGAAATCACCGACCTGCATTTTTCTTACAACATGCACGCTGAAAACGATACGCCAATTTTAACCGGCATAAATCTCAATATTCAATCCGGTGAATCAGTGGCAATTATGGGTGCTAATGGTTCCGGGAAAACCACGTTTGCCCGTTGTTTAAATGGGCTTTTGATACCTACAAACGGTTCAGTAAAAATCGCCGGACTCGAAACCACACAACCCGACAACCTCCGCCAAATTCGCCGTAAAATAGGCATGGTTTTTCAGAATCCGGAAAACCAGATTGTCTCCACCACAGTTGAGCGGGAGATTGCTTTTGGCTTGGAAAACCTGGGTTTGGACTATGAGGAAATGCATGCGATTGTAGAACAAACCCTGAAACGGTTTGATTTAAGCAAATACCGTGAGCATCCGCCGCACCTGCTTTCCGGCGGAGAAATGCAGCGGCTGGCCGTTGCATCCATCGTGGCCATGTCTCCCGAAATTATTATTTTTGATGAACCCACTTCTCTGCTCGATCCTGCACACTGCAACATGATTGTTAAATTGATTCTTGAATTACAGCAGGAAAAAACTGAGCCCCCACTTACCACAATTTTTATCACCCAATTTCCGTACGAGGCGCTTTATTTCAACAGGCTTTTGGTTTTTCACCAAGGCCGGATTTATCTTGATGGTTCGCCCGCTGACATATTTCTGAAACGCGATGAATTGTGCAAAATTGGCCTCGAAGTCCCCATCGAATTTGAAATAAATGACTATCTTCTAAAACTGTCACAAGGTCAGGTTTCCCTCAACCCTTCTGAATTTCTGCCGATACGTTAAACATTAGTGTATATTGTCATTTAGGCGCACTATTGAAGTAAGCAGAGTCGACATTTTTTATCAAATTTATGAAATCTGACAAACTGGATCTGGAGTTCCTGCTCCGGGCAAAAAATAAATCTGACCAGAGGGAAGACGAAGAAAGAGCGGATTTATCTCAGGATGATGAGCCTGCCGTTTTACGGAATGCTTTGGATAAGCCCGAGGATGGTGCACTCATTTTACCGCCCGAGCCTGAGTCGCCAGCGAAGGAAACGACCTCTGAATTTGAAATTAGTGAAGAAGCCATAGATTTAATGTGGGTTCTGGAAAAAAAGAAGCAAAAGAAGGAAGAAGAATCCGAATCCGAAGAAAGCGTTGAAGCTGAAGAAATTGAAACTGATGAACCTGAATTGTCTTTTGAATCTGAGTCAGGATCAGAATGGGCGCCCTTAATTCTCCCGGAAGAACCAGAGATACATTTTGAACAAGAGGAGGAAACACACGAGTTTTCTCTGTCTGATGAAGATAGCCCCGATGTGTCTTTTGACCCCGGACTTGAAGAGGTACAGAAAGTTGATGATGGGGGAGAGCAAGTTCAGGATGATTTGAAATTAATCATCGAAGAGATTGAGAGCCATGAAAAACCGGAAAATTATGAAGAACCTGCCTCTCCGGAAAATATAGATGTTGAATTTGGGTTCGAAGGTCAGTCTGGCGAACAAGAAATAAATTTCGAACTTGGAGAAGAAAACCTTAAGGATAGCAACAAAAGTGAAATTAATGCGCTGATCGATATTATTCAGCCGGAGGCGACCGAAGGCAGCGAGCTTGCTTTTGCGTTGGAGAATCCTGACGAGCCGCCCACAGTGCCGGACATAACCAACATGTTGCGCGAAAGCCAGGAAGAGGCCGAGCTACTCGCGGAAGAGAAGGATTCGATAAATGCTGATTTAACTCTGATGCCGCCGGTTTCAGAGAGTCTGTCCAAAAAAGAAGAAGGCCTGAAGCAGCCCAATACGAGTCCCGTGAAACCTGAAGCCCCTGGCGCTGGTGAGTCGGCATTTTCCGGTTTTCTCAAAGACCAGCAACAGACTCCAACTGGTAAAGGAGCTTTGCCTGAAAAAGTAAAACCAAAAACGAAAAAGCAAAATTCGCGTTTCAAAAAAAATAACTCATTTTCGTTTAAAGAATTATTTGAAAGCCACAGCCTGCTTGGCCTGGATATTGGCACGGACTCGATTAAGACTGTTCATTTAAAAAAATCAGGACGCAGCCTCAAGTTCATTAATTTGAAACTTTCTACAAACCCTTTCATCGACCCTGAGCATACCAAGGAAGAAAAAACTCAAATTTTAGCCACTGTCCTGTCTAAGAACTTCAATATTAAGGATTTCAAAAATGCGGTAATCAGAACGGCGATTTCGGGCATGGAGGTTGTGTTTAAAAATGTTCAGGTGCCGCATATGGCAAAAAAAGAACTTGCCAAGGCAGTGCCCTGGGCTTGCCGAAAAGATTTTCCTTTTCCATTGGAATCTACAGTTTTTGATTTTAAAAATATTACCGAAGCTGAGAAAAAGGGCAGCAAGTGGGACATGTTTGTAGTTGCCGCCCAGAAAGAACTGATAAGCAATCACCTGAATATTTTAGGGCCATCGCGTATTTTACCCGCCAAAATATCAACAATTCCGGAAGCGCTATGGCGGGCATTTCAACTTGGCGACAAAAAGGATAGCGGTAAATGCCACATCTTGATGGATATCGGCGCCAACTCCAGCCATATCGTTTTTATTAATAAAGGGCGTCTGGAATTTGCACGTGAAATATCCACAGGGGGTGCTGATTTCACCAATTCGCTGGCAGGTGTATTTTTTGTAGATGGCAAAGAAACAGATATCTCCATTGAAGAAGCTGAAAAAATAAAACAAAAATACGGACTCCCGGATGAAGATGCCGGCGAAATTATTACAGATGAAGGCATGCCTTTGCAGGAGCTCTCTGTGATGATGGGGCCGATTCTTGAACGCCTCATCAGCAACGTTCAAAGAACCATAGAATTTTATAAAGAGAAATTTAAAGTCGAAGGAATTACAGAGTTTTACCTGACCGGCGGTGGGGCTTTGATGGCAAATTTACCGGAGAAGTTAGCCGGTGAAATAAATTTAGCAGTAAAGTTATTTAACCCATTCGATTTTATTTCTCTGAAAAAAACGGATAACGCCGAAAGTTTAAAAAGTAAGGGGCCTATGTTTGCCGTGCCGGTAGGTCTTGCCGTTGGCAAAGTAAATGAGCTGAACTTGCTGCCACCGGAACTAAAGGGTTCCTACACAATTGAGTATTTGAAGAAAATCTATAAATACGTCTTCATTATTTTTGTTCTTGTTATGGCGTTTCTATCACAAAGTATTGCCGATAAAGTATCGAGTTTTGAGAGTGAATTTAGACGGCTGACCAAGGAGTTTAGAAACAGCGAGCCCATGCGCAAAAAGTACCTTATGCTGCAACAAACGCATCAGGATTTGCTTGCAATAAAAAGTCGCTATGGAAATTCTTTAGAGTCGGACATCCACGCCGTTAATTATTTAAAGATAATTAGTGTGACTATTCCGAAAAACATCACGCTCACCTCCTTGCGAATTTTTTTTCGTAAAATTAAGAATGAAGATGCAAATAGTAAAAAGAAGAAAACTAAGAAAGAACAGGATGTGGAAGTAGTTGAAAAGGAATTTGTTGTTTTGGACGGAATTGCCTTTGAAAACAATTCAATGGAAGGGATGAATCTGGCAACATTCTTACTTTCACTTGAAAAGGCAAATTTTTTTGAGACGATTTCTTTAAAGTCGCAAATAATACGCGAAGATGGCAGCTTGCAGTTTACAATTGAATGTCAACCTTTCGAGGCGAGATGAACGATTCGGTTAAAACCTTATTGATTGCTGTAGGCTTGCTGATAGTTATTTTATCAGCGTGGTTTTTTTTGTTGTACGATCCCGAGGTTTCGAAAATTGCTGAGATAAAACTTGAAACCCAACAATTGCTTGATCAGCTCCAGAGCTTTCAGGTAACGCAAAGTCAAGTCGATACCCTGGTTGTACAAATTACTGATTTGACAAAAAAAATCGCTGCGCACGAGGCGAGGGTGATTTCAAAAGATGAGCTGCCGGGCATTGTTCAGCAAATTCATAAAACGGGTAGAAGGCACGGGGTTAAGTTTCAAAAAATTATACCGGATTATGATTCATTAATTGAGATTGGGACCGTTTCCACCGGTGAAATTTATAAGCTAATAATGCACATTCAGCTAAAGGCAAGCTATCGGCGGTTTGGAACTTTTTTAGAGGCGCTGGAAAAGTTACCATTTATGGTTTCTTTGGGCGAGATAACAATTGCGTATAGTCCAGAGTCTTTCCCGCGCCTGACCATTGAAATGGAAATGATCTTGTATATGGATGAAAAAACTGTTTCGGAATCATAGCAAGGAAAAGGTAGATTGGTAAAAAATGATTATTGGAATTAGGCCCGTAGTTCAAGTTTTAGCTTGCCCTGATGGCATCCGGGAATATAGCCTGAAGGCTGAACCGCTAACTTTGGTGTAGTAATGGAAATGATGAGATAGGCCGTATGGGTGAATTTCAAAAACGTGAAAAAATAATGCTGGTGGCTACGGGAAGTGTTTTGGTGGCGTTTCTTTTATACCAGTTTGTTTTTACAGAAACGGATGCTCCGGCACCGCAAGCAGCCGGGAAAACGACGATCTCAAAGACAACACCGTTAATCGTTCAGAGAGCGGCAAAGGGTGAAATGGTTGGGAAAACTGGTGCAAGAAATGCATCATTTACGCTGATGGACTGGGGCCGCGATCCATTTCATGAAGCCTACCGCCTGGCGGTTTTTGATACTTCACAAACGGATTCAACAACTCGATTGGTTTTAAAGGGCATTATCTGGAAGGGCAACCGAGCCTTTGTTTTAATCAATGATGTTATTTTAATGAAGGGTCAGAAATCAGGTAACCTCAAGGTTCTTGATATTAAAAAGGAGCGGGTAATCTGCAAACAAGGGAATAACATGGTTACTCTGTTTTTAGATGATGAAAAATAAAATATTCAAGATGAAATTTAGAGTCTATCTTGTATCCGCCTTACTAATATTTGCGACCGTTGCTGCGTATGCCGGTCAGTACTACAAATTACAGCGGTTAGAAGTTTTTAATATGGGCGGATATTACCGGGTTACAATTCAATGTAATGGCCCGGCAAAGTTTGTTCACAAATATTTTAGTGCAGCTCGGCGCCTGAGTGTTTACGTCAACCAAACGCAACTTTCTTTATCTAAAGACAGATATTTTTACAAAAACGGGTTGGTTAAAGCTGTTGCTGCTGTGCAGTTCAAGAAATCGCCTCCTGTTGCCCGAATAGATATTTATTTATCTGAACATCACGAATATGAAGTTAACCAGAGCATTGATGGCCTGATTAATGTTGATGTTTATCAGAGAAGCGTGAAAAAGCCGACCCGGCGTGAAAAGTCTTCTCCGGCAAGTAAGCCCAAAACAACTGCGGTTAACCAGAACTTAGATGCAGGGCAAGGGAATATTTTATCAAAGACCGGCGCACTTTTAAACGCGGCTTCGCACAATTCAACAGTGATCCATGAAAACAGGGCGCCAAGAAGTCCGGATTTGTTCTCAAGTACGGATAAAGTTACACTCGATGTTAAAGGAGCTGATATATCAAATGTTCTCCGGCTTTTGGCAAAACAAAGTAAACTGAATATTGTTTCCAGTAAAGATGTGCAAGGAGAAGTTACAGTCAGTTTGGCTGGAGTAACCATTAAAGAAGCCCTGGAAATGGTAGTGAAATCCAATGGCCTGGAATACAGTATTAATGGAGATATTGTTCTGGTTAAGCCCCGGGAGAATTTTGGCTCCAGCGAATTAAAAACCAAAGTTTACCGCCTCCGATATGTTGATGCAAATAATTTGAAAAACACCGTTTCAGCAATTCTTTCGGAAAAAGCGGTTGTGCAGGTTTTTAATAATGATTTTTATGAAGTGAAAAATAAGGATGGAAAAGACGACGAAACCGGTGAAAAACGTCGCAGCAGTACATTAATTGTTACCGATACGCCGACAAACATCCAACAAGTGGATGCTATGATCGCCGCGCTGGATGTACCAACACCCCAAATTATGATCGAAGCAAAGCTGCTCGAAATATCACCACAGACTCAGCAGCAACTTGGCATTAATTGGGACAAAACCATCAATGCTACGATTTTTAAAGAAATTCTCTTGCCTTCCGGGACACCGCATCAATACGTAACAGATATACCATTGGATGGGGGAAGCGTTAGTTATGGCACACTTTCTTTAGAGAGATACAGCGCAGTTTTAGATTTTTTGAATTCCAGGACAAATTCCAAATTGGTTTCAAACCCAAGAATTATTGCTATGGACAACCAGGAAGCGATTATTAGTGTTGGCACGACTTTCCCGATACCACAAATAAATCGCGGGGTTGGCGGCCAGGGTGATCAGGTTACATTCGAGTATCGCGACGTAAATGTTTCACTGAAAGTCACTCCTCACCTTGCGGATGATGAGACCATAACCTTGTTCGTAAATCCCGATATTGAGGAAGTTATCGGGCAGGTTGAAGCTGCGGGAAGTTCAGCGCCAATTACGTCGAAGCGTTCGGTGAAAACTGTGGTTAATTTGAGGAATAATGAAACCATGGTTATCGGTGGCCTCATTCGTGAAAATTCAATCGAAACCAGCAGTAAAGTTTGGTTTTTGGGAGATATCCCGCTCATTGGTAATTTCTTCAGGCACAAAAGCAACTCCAAAATCCAAACTGATTTGTTGATCTTTATAACACCCCGTCTGGTAACCAACCAGTAGGAATTGAGTTTATGACGAAAGATGATCTCGACAAGTTATTAGTATTTGCAGCAAAACAAGATTCCTCCGATATTCACCTTAGCGCTGGTAATCCACCTATTCTTAGAATTAATGGCAAGCTGCGCCGCCTGGATGGCAGCAAAATTTCCAGTGAAAATATGCAGTCGTTAATTAATGAGATTACTTCGGATACACAAAAAAACATTCTCAAAGAGAGCCTAGAGTTAGATTTTGCTTATACAATTCCCGGTGTTGCCCGTTTTAGAACCAATATTTTTTTTCAGCTGCGCGGCGAGTCTGCTGCTTTCAGGACAATACCCGAGCGGGTGAAAGCTCTGGCCGAGCTAAAAGTACCGAAAGGTATTTACAGCCTTTGTCGTGAAAAAAAAGGTATCGTGCTCGTAACCGGCCCAACCGGTTCCGGAAAATCCACAACCCTGGCAGGTATGATCGATTTAATTAACGAGGAGAATCATGACCATATTTTAACCATCGAGGATCCCATCGAATATGTTCACAAAGGCAAAAATTGTCTAATTAACCAGCGTGAGCTGGGTGAGCATACGCACTCTTTTTCCAATGCTCTAAAAAGTGCGTTGCGTGAAGACCCGGATGTAATTCTCGTCGGTGAAATGCGCGACCTGGAAACAATTTCTCTGGCACTAACTGCCGCCGAAACCGGACACCTTGTTTTTGCGACCTTACATACCATGAGTGCCGCCGAAACCGTGAACCGCATTGTGGATGTTTTCCCGCCGGAACAGCAGCGCCAAATCCGCGCCATGTTTGCAAATGCGGTGCAGGGCATCGTCGCCCAGCGGTTGCTGCCAACCAAGGATGGCAACTCGCGGGTTGCAGTACACGAAATCATGATGGGTACTTCGGCCGTGCGGAATTTAATTCGCGAAGAAAAATCTCACCAACTTTATTCAGCAATTCAAACCGGTGGAGCCTATGGGATGCAGACTATGGATCAGGCTTTAAAGAAATTCTACGAGGCCGGCACTATTTCCAAAGAAGAAGCCATGGT